>NZ_JBHVMH010000015.1:0-107311 GCF_042797035.1 Cellulosimicrobium sp. NPDC057862 | reverse complement strand
GACACGTCGAACGTGTTGTTCATCGTGGCGGGGGCTTTTGCGGGGTTGGACGACATCGTGGCGGCGCGGGCGCGTAAGCGGGGTGTGGGGTTTGGGGCGCCGATCGAGACGGGTGCGGGGGAGGATCTGTTCGCGCAGGTGCGTCCGGAGGATCTGCACCGGTTCGGGTTGATCCCGGAGTTCATCGGGCGTCTTCCGGTGATCGCGTCGGTGTCGGCGTTGGACTCTGAGGCGTTGGTGCGGATCTTGACGCAGCCGAGGAATGCGTTGGTGAAGCAGTATCAGCGGATGTTCGCGATCGACGGGGTGGAGCTGGAGTTCACCTCTGGTGCGGTGGAGGCGGTCGCGGAGCAGGCGTTGTTGCGTGGGACGGGGGCGCGGGGGTTGCGGGCGATCATGGAGGAGGTGTTGCAGCAGGTGATGTTCGACGTGCCCTCGCGTGATGACGTGGAGCGGGTCGTGATCACGCGTGAGGTCGTGCTGGACAACGTGAACCCCACGATCGTGCCGCGCACCTCGACCGCGCGCAGCCGTACCCCGCGGGAGAAGTCCGCCTGACCTGCTGCCCGCCGGGGTAGAACCCCGGTCGGCCGAAGGAGAATCGCGGGAGAAGGTTGGACGCCATGAACGAGGAACCTTCGCGCAGTCGATCGGGCAGCGCGGCCGAGCGCGGATCCACGTTGTCCGACCCGTTGCCAGGTGCTTTCGCACAAGGCGGCGACGGCGAGCCCGTCACTTTGAGGCTTGCCCGCAGGAGACCCTTTGTCCTGGTCTTCGGGTTGGCACTCCTGACGGAAGCCGTCGTGGTCATGCGCCACGTCTTGCTGTACCCGGAGAAGGTGGAGGTGTCCCTCCCTGTCGCGGTCGTGGCCATGACAGCTCTCCTCACGTTCCTCATCGGGGTCGGTGTCGCGAGCCTGTGGGCTTTCTTCCGAGCGCACCGTCGGACGGTGACGATCGGGCCCGATGCGTTGACCCTTGGCTCCGGGGCGCTGCGGCTCGACTGGACGGACGTGAAGAGGATCGCGGTCCACGTGACCGCTACCCGACCCGTGAGCACGGAGTACCTGCCTCGACAGCGCGCGAGCTCTGTCATCGTCTCGCTGGTGTGGTGCCTGCACGACCACGCGGACGCCGGGCACGGCGCCAAGCACCTCGCCCGCCGCAAGCTCCCTCAGCAGTTCACGCACACACGGCCTCTGACGACCGTCCCGTACACGACGGACCTCGATGTGCCCATCGCCCGCGACCTGGACACCGCGCTACACCACTTCGCCGGACCTGCCTACCGCGCCCCCCTGGCGCGCTAGAAGCACCCGCGCCCCCATCGGCGACGAGTCGAGCAAGAGCATCAGAAGCTCGGGAAGCTGCGGAGTCGGACGCCAGTGCGACCCGGCGCGATGGCCGAGAGCTCGAGTGCGAAGGCGGGTTCCGCACAAGAGCGCCCGCGGGCCGCGAGGAGCGCCTGGACGCCGCGCGGGCACGGCGCGGTGAGCATCTAGGGTGAGAGGGGTCGGCATTGCCCGCCCTTCCGACCGACACCGACGCCGATTCCCGAGGGGAACCGTGACGCTGCCGCCCGACCAGCCCACCAACGGTTTGTCCGGCCCGCCGGACACGAGCAGGGCTCGAGGACGCCGCCCCCTGGTGCTCGCGCTCTGCCTTGTCCTGGCCCTCGTCGCTGGCGCTGCGCTCGTCGGCTACCTCATCCTGCGCCCACGCCTCGAGCGCCAGGCGAACATCGAGGCGGTGTCGGCAGCGTTCGAGGACTGCGACCTCGACGCCTCGGGTGCGAGCCTCGACCGAGCCAACGGGTCGATCGACTTCGACGCCGTCGAGACCGGGCTCGGTCCGACCTGGGCGGACGTCGAGTGCGTGGGCGATGCCCTCGGAATGCCCGCGCAGCACCTGGCCCGGCTCCGGGAACCAGCCGACGGGTTCGACCACGAAGAGCTCCGGTGGGACGTGTACATGGTGCTACGCCTCACGGGTGACGGCGACACTCACGTGTCGCTCTACCACGACTGGTGGGCAGAGCCCTACGGGGACTGAGCGTCCACCGGACGGCTACCGGCGGCGCACGAGCTCCGTCGCCTCGGCTCGTGTTCACCACCGCCTCGAGGTGTCGCCCGAGGTTGCCGTCGGTCAGTAAGCGCGCGCTCGAGGTGGGCGAAGTCTGCGCCTCGCGCATCGGCGAGAATCGCCAGGATCCCCCACCGTGCACGGTGCGGGACTACGTGGGCAGCACCGGAGGGCGGTAGGCCGCGCCGGCAAAGTGCCGCAGGGCGGTGTCGAGGTCGCGCGCGACGGGGACGTCGAGGTCAGCCGTGAACGGGACGGTCGACAGCAGGCGCTCGTGCGTGAACGGCTCGGGAAGCACGAGCCGGGCGAGGGGCGACGGGTCGTCGGCGGCGTCGGAGCCAGCGCGCGGGCGCCACAGGAGCGCGACGGTGACGGAGCTGGCCGGGCCCTTCGGCATGAGGTGCGTGCTCGCGGGCCGGACGGCGGTGACGTGGACCGCGACGGCCTCCAGGCCGGCCCAGTCGAGCCGCAGCGTTCCGGAGCCGAGCACCAGACCCTCGGGGCCGATCGTCACGGAGTGCCGGGGAGCCCGCACGAAGCCCCACACGGTGGCGCCGCCGAGCCCCCCGAGGAACGCGAGGACGAGCGTCAGGAGCACCACCGCGACGGGGACCGGCACCCGTACCGACTCCGGGTAGACCACGACCTGGCGCACGACGAGGACCGCCGCGGCGATCAGCGCGAGCCCGACGACGAGGAGGAACGGCCGCCGCCGGGCGAGGGGCAGGACCAAGGGGCGGTCGCCGTCGGGCACCCAGGATCCCTGCGCGGGCGCACCGTCCGGGACCGACCGGGCCGAGCTCACGCGCGGACGTCGCGGTCGTCGCCCGCCAGCCACTCGCGCGCCGCGGCGGCGAGCAGGGCGACGCCCAGGTCGAGCGTGGGCTCGGGCACCGGGGCGAAGTACGGGGAATGGTTCGGCGCGACGCCGTCGGGCAGGTTGCCCATGCCCGTCGCGGTCGCGAGGTCGAACGCGGCAAAGAGCGCCGGGTCGAACCCGCCCAGGTTCCAGTAGACGAGCGGGACGTCCGCTGCGGTGGCGAGGTCGCCGACATCCTCGGAGCCCGGCAGCGGGGGCAGCGCGACGACGGCGGGCCGGCCGCCGGCGGCCTCGATGCGTCCCCGCTGCTCGTCGAGCGTGCGCGCGAGGACGACCCGCGTCCGCTCGGCGGCGACGGGGTCGTTCACCATGAGGTCGAACGTCGAGACCTCCTCGAACTCGGGCGCCGCGGGTGCGCCGGAGGCAGCGGCCTCGGCGTCGACGATGCGGTGGATCGCGGCGAGCACGCGGCGGCGGACGTCCGGCGTGAACGACCGCACGTTGACCAGGAGCTCGGCGGAGCCGGGGATGATGTTCGCCTGGGTGCCCGCGCGCAGAGCCCCGACCGTGACGACGGCGGACTCCCCCGCCCCCACCTCCCGGGACACGACCCCCTGAAGCCGCATGACGGTCGCGGCCGCCATGACGACGGGGTCGACCGTCGACTCCGGGCTCGACCCGTGCCCGCCCTTCCCGTGCAGGGTCACGCGGAAGGAGTCGGTGGCGGCCATCGCGGGCCCGGCCGTGAGGTTGACGACGCCGACCGGGAGCGGCATGACGTGCTGGCCCAGGACGACGTCGGGCCGCCCGCCGGTGCGGTCGAACAGGCCGTCGGCGACCATCGCGCGCGCTCCCCCGCCGACCTCCTCGGCAGGCTGGAACACGACGACGAGGGTGCCGCGCCACGTGTCGCGGTGGGCGGCAAGCTCTGCGGCGGCGCCGAGCAGGCACGTGACGTGCACGTCGTGCCCGCACGCGTGCATCGTCCCGGACTCCTGCCCGTCGGGCGTGGTCGCGGTGTCCGTGGACGCGTACGGCAGGCCGGTGCGCTCGGTGACGGGAAGGCCGTCCATGTCAGCGCGGAGCAGGACGCGCGGGCCGGCGCCGTTCGCGAGGACGCCCGCGACGCCCGTCCCGCCCAGACCCTCGTGGACCTCGTAGCCCCACCCGCGCAGCCGCTCCGCGACGATGCCCGCGGTGCGGTGCTCGGCGAACGCGAGCTCGGGGTGCCGGTGGAGGTCGGTGTAGACGTCGGTGAGCTCGGCGGTCGTGAGCGGGGTCGCGGTCATGCACGCATGATCGCGCGACCGGTGGCCGGGGGCGAACTCGGGCCCGTGGCCGCACGGCACGATGAGAGCCCTGGGTCACACACCGAGCACGCGCCGTCACCCCACGAAGACGCAGAAGGGGTGGCCCGCCGGGTCGGCGTAGACGCGCAGCGGCTCCTCCGGGTCGTCCGACCGGTCGTGGAGCAGGCGCGCCCCGAGCGCGAGGGCGCGCTCGTGCTGCCGGTCGAGCTCCGCGACGTCCGGCACGGTGCAGTCGAGGTGGAGCTGCTGCGGCACGCCGTCGTCCGGCCACGTCGACGGCGGGAGCGTGCCGACCTGCTGGAACGCGAGCTGGACTCCGCCCGGCGCGGCACGCAGCACGAGCCAGTCCGCACCCGCCGGGTCCGGCTCGCCCGCCGGTGGCGACTCGTCGCCCACGCGGTACTCGAGCCCGAACAGCGCGCGGTAGAACTCCGCGAGCGCGCGGGCGTCGGTCGTGTCGAGCACGACCTGGGCGATCCGGGGGAACACGTCGGCCACGGCGACCACCTCCGCTCGCCACCGTCGCGCGGGGAGCGGGCGCACGCAAGCAGGTCGGCACCGGGCGCGGGAGGATGGTTCGGTGCGCAGGCTGACGACCACCCCGCAGGAGGCGACGTGACGAACCAGGACGCGCGACTCGCGCGGCACGTCGCCGAGGCGGCGGACGCGTGGCTCCGCGACCCGCTCGACGCGGGCGTGTACCGGCGCCTCGTCGACGCGACGCTCGCATGGCGCGCGGGCGGGGGTCGCGTGGTCCCGGGCACGACGGCGGCACCCGCCCCGGCCGACGCACCGCGAGCCTCGACCGGCGCCGCCGCGGCGCTCGCCGAGACGGACGACCAGGACGACGACGCCCGCTACCTCCGCCCCGAGCGCGCGCCGCGCGCGGTGGGCAGCACGCTCGCGGACGTCGCGAGCATGCTGCGCGCGCGAGCGACCGCGACCGTCTCGGAGAGCAAGACCTCGACAGAAGACCCGCAAGAACGCGACGAGCACGTCTGACCGGGGCATAGGGTGGGGGCATGACGCGCGTCCTCGTCACCGGCGCCGACGGCGGCATCGGCCGCGCGACGGTGCGCCACCTCCTGGACCGCGGGTACGAGGTCACGGCGTTGTCCACCGCGTTCGAGCACCCGTCCCCCGCCGACCGCCTCGTCGTCGGCGACGCCCGCTCCTCCGAGGACGTGAGCCGCGGGCTCGAGGACGCGGACGCCGTCGTGCACCTCGCGGCGATCCCGCACCCGAACCTGGGCACCCCGCTCGAGGTGTACGCGACCAACACGACCGCGACCTGGGCCGTGCTCTCGCTCGCGGGCGAGCGGGGCGTGCGGCGCGCGGTGATCGCGAGCAGCATCAACGCGTTCGGCGTGCCCATGAACCCGCACGACGTCCGTCCCGCCTACTACCCGCTCGACGAGGACGTGCCCGCCGACGTCGCCGACGCCTACTCGCTGTCGAAGCAGGCGGACGAGGCCGCAGCCCGGGCCGCGTGGCGACGCTGGGGTCTCGACGTCGTCGCACTGCGCTTCCCGCACGTGCGCGACGCCGCCGGCCTCCGGGAGACCGCGGCCGCCGTCGCGCGCGACCCGCGCGTCATGGCGCGCGAGGGCTGGGCCTACCTGGACCTGCGCGACGCGGCCGGGGCGATCGAGGCCGGGCTGACGGCGAGCCTCACGGGCGCGCACGTCGTCGGGCTCGCCGCGGACGACACGCTCCTGGACGCCCCGACCCCGGAGCTCCTCGCCCGGTACGCGCCCGAGGTCCTCCTCACCCGCGCGATCGGACCGCACGACGGCCTCGTCGACACACGCCGCGCGCGCGAGCTGCTCGGCTTCCGCCCACGGCACTCGATCCACCGCCCCGACGCCCGACCCACCCCGGAGACCCCGTGACCGACGTCCCGCCCACCCCGCTGCCCACCGTCGACCCCGTGGACCCGGCGTTCGCGAACCCGTGGCCCGCGCGCGACGGCACGCGCATCACCGGCGTCCGCGCGATCGTCACCGCGCCGGACGGCATCCCGCTCGTCGTCGTGCGCGTCGACACGAACGTGCCCGGCCTCTACGGGCTGGGCTGCGCGACGTACACGCAACGCTGGCACGCCGTGGCCGCGTACGTGGAGCGGCACCTCGAGCGGATCGTCGTCGGCCGCTACCCCGGCGACATCGGCGACCTCGTGCGCCTCGCGCGGCTGGCGCCCTACTGGCGCGAGGGGCCCGTGGGGAACAACGCGATCTCCGGCCTCGACATGGCGCTGTGGGACATCGCGGGCAAGCGCGCAGGAATGCCGGTGCACGAGCTGCTCGGCGGGAAGGTGCGCGACGCCGCCGACACCTACCTCCATGCGAGCGGACGGACCGTCGAGGAGACGATCGACGACGCCGCCCGGATCGTCGAGGCCGGGTGGCGGCACGTGCGGATCCAGACCGGCCAGCCGGGCATCGGCCACTACGGCACGGCCCAGGACCCCGAGCCGGGGTACCCCGACGCGCCCAACCCCCGCGGCTGGAGCGTCGAGGAGTACCTGCGCCGCACGCCGCGGCTCTTCGCCGCCGCGCGCGAGGCGCTGGGCGAGCAGGTCGAGCTGCTGCACGACGTCCACTCGCGCCTCACGCCCAAGCAGGCCGTGATGCTGGCTCGTGCGCTGGAGCCGTACCACCCGTTCTTCCTCGAGGACGTCCTCGCGCCCGAGCACTGGGACCGCCTGCCCGAGGTGCGTGCCGCGTCGCCGGTCCCGATCGCGGTGGGCGAGCTCGCGACGTCGTTCCCCGACGCGGCGCGGCTCGTCCTGGGCGGCGGCGTCGACCTGATCCGGTGCCACATCAGCGCGATCGGCGGGCTCAGCGCGGGTCGGGCGCTCGCGACGGCGGCCGAGCTGGTCGGGGTGCGCACGGCGTGGCACGCGCCGGGCGACACGTCACCGGTGGGCGCGGCGGCGAACGTCGCGCTCGACGTCACGTCGACCGCGTTCGGCATCCAGGAGGGCCACGTGTACTCCGACGCCGTGCACGAGGTCTTCCCCGGCACGCTGCGGATCGTCGACGGCTGGCTGCGCCCGCACGACGCGCCGGGCTTCGGCGTCGACCTCGACGAGCGCGCCGCGGCCCGCTACCCGGCAGACCTCGCCGGGCACGACGCGTGGGCCGCGGGCGTCCGCGCGCCCGACGGCGGCCTGGTCGCCCCCTGAGGGCGGGTCACCCCGCGGCGCACGTGGGGGTCGGCGCCTCGCCCGCCAGGCGCGCCTCGGTCCACCGCACGAGGTCCGGGGCGAGCGGGGAGTCGGTCTGCACGAGCCCGACGTGGTCCCGTCCCTGGTAAACGCGGTAGTCGACCGGCTGCCCGGCGGCGCACCGCGCGCCCACGTACGCCTCCTGCGCCGTGGGGAGGATCAGCGTGTCGGAGGCCCCCTGGGCGACGAGCAGCGGCGCGGCGACCGGACCCGTCGGCACGTTCTCGGCCAGGCGCTCACCCAGCGGGCCGGTCGTCGGGTCGGTCGTCCACAGCGGCTGGTCCATCGACAGCGCCTCGGCGACCGAGACGAGCGCGCCCGGCTCCGACAGGCAGCGCGACGCCATCTCCCGCACGACGAACCGCGCACCGGGCCGGACGTACCCAGCGGCATCGCTGTCCGGGTAGATCGCGTCGTACGCCTCGACGACGAACGACGCGAAGACGCTGCCGCCCGCGACGTTCTCCAGGTGGGACACGAGGCCGGTGAGGTCGCTCGCGGGCGCGAGCGCGGCGACGCCGGCGAGGGGGACGTCGGGCGCGTACTCCGGGGCGACGGCCCCGGTCCACAGGGCGGCGTGGCCGCCCTGCGAGTGGCCCCAGACGACGGTCTGCTCGCCGAGCGTCGTGCCGTCCAGCTCGCGCGCGGCGCGGACGGCGTCGAGGACGGACCGCGCCTCGCCCTGGCCGACGAGGTAGGGGTGCGGGCCGTCGGTCCCCAGGCCCACGTAGTCCGTGGCGACGAGCGCCCAGCCGTGCGCGAGGACGTCGTCGAGCAGGAAGAACGCGCCGGACTCGAACGGCTCGGCGAGGACCGACGGCGCGCAGCCGCGCGCGGAGCCCGTCGTGCCGTGGGCCCACGCGATCACGGGCGGCGCGGCGTCGTCCCGGAGGGCGTCCGGCACGACGACGATCCCGCTCGCCACCGCGGGCTCGCCCTCGTCGCGGGTGGTCGTGTAGAGGATGCGCCACGCCGTCGCGCCGTCGGGGATCTGCCGCGTGAACGGCTCGGCGCGCACGAGGCGGCCGGGCTCGCCCGGGACCGACGCGGGCGGGTCGTAGAACGCGTCGACCTGCGGCGCCGCACGATGCAGACCGACGCTCACGACCGCGAGCGCCCCCGCCGCGACGACGGCGAGGACCGCGCCGACGAGCGCGACCCGTCCGTGGCGTCGGGGCCCGGGCGGGTCAGGCGCTGTGGACGTGCCTCCCGGAGCGACGGCGCGTGCGACCCCGGCCTGGGTCCGAGTCCGGCGGACCCCGGCGACGACGAGGCGGACGCCGAGGACCACCACGCGGACTCCGAAGACGACGGCGACGACGAGCACGGTGACGTCCGGCCACGCGAGAGCCAGGACGCCCAGCACGACCGAGGCCGCCCCGAGCGCCAGGCGCGTCCAGCGGTCGACGCCGACCGACCGCACCCCCTCGAACCCGTCCAGGACGCCCGCGACGACGAGCCCGACACCGACGAGGACCGCGACGACGACGATCGACGGCGCAGGCCACACGACGACCGCGACCGCGAGCGCCAGGAACACCAGGGCACGTGCGACGTGCGGCCAGCGCGGGGCCGGCGGTGTGCCGGGGTCGTCGCCCTTGCCGGGCGACCGGCCACCGACGAGCTCCGTGACGCCGAGGACGACCGCTCCGACGACGACCGCGACCACCAGCAGCGCGAGCGACGCGAACGGGCGCAGGACGAGGACCGCGCCGACGACCGTGCACACGACGCCGAGCGTGACGGACACCCACGGAGGGACCCTCTCCCCCGCGGTGGCGGCGGATGCACGCATCCTGGCTCCGAGGCGGCTCACGCGGCGAACGTATCGGGCGCGGTGCCGGTCCGCGCGTCGACCGAGGTCGAGTGCGGCGCGCGGTCCCGGCTCAGGCCGGCGGTGCGGCCTCGTGCGCGGGGCAGGTCGGTGCGCGAGAAGCCGTCTCCCACGAAGAGGAGCCGGTCGCGCGTCGAGGCGGCCAGCGCGTACGCGAAGCAGTCGCCGAGGTCCAGCCGCGCGGGGTGGCCGCTCCCCCGCCCGAACTCGCGGTACGCCTCGCGGGCGATCTCGGCGTGCTGGGGCGTGAAGGGTTCGACCTCGATCCCGTACAGCTCGAGGAGGGCGTCGAGCCGGCGTCGCCGATGTCCATGGCTCGCGCCGCCCGACCGAGGGCCGGCCGCGAACGCAAGAACTCAACCGAAGATCGCAATATCATTACAGAGCCTTGCGCTCGTCTCGACGGCGCTCTAGTGTTCGGCACGAACGACCCTGCGCGGAGGTGCGACCGCGCAGCGGGCCGGAGGGTCAGCACGCCCTCCGGTGAGCACGGAGGCGGACCGCCTCCCGAGAGAAGACGGGTCAACGATGATTCGCAGCACGAACCACCTCGGGGCGCGGCGACGCGCCCGGGTCGCGACCGCCACGGCCGTCGCCCTCACGCTCGTGGCGGGCACCGCGTCGACGGCCCTCGCGCACGGCAAGCCCCAGCCGCCGACCCCGGCCGTGGTGACACGGGCCGCCGTCGACCCCGCGCTCGTCGAGGGCCGCGGCGCCGCCGTCCCGTTCCTCGAGCAGGAGGCGGAGAACGCCGTGACGACGGGGACCGTGATCGGGCCCGGCCGTGACGCCTACACGATCGAGGCCGAGGCGTCGGGTCGCTCGGCCGTCCGTCTCGCGGCGGGGCAGAACGTGGAGTTCACGCTCCCCGCGGACGCGAACGCGGTCACGGTCCGGTACTCGATCCCCGACTCCCCCAGGGGCGGCGGGATCACGTCGCCGCTCGACGTGTCGGTCCTGCGCCAGGGCAAGAAGGTCGGCCTGGACCGGCGCATGACGCTCACGTCGGCGTACTCCTACCTGTACAACCAGTACCCGTTCACCAACGACCCGGCGGCGGGCCTCCTCCAGCCCGGCTGGTGGGTCACCGAGTGCGCGTGCGTCCCCGCGGAGACGACGCCGACGCCGACGTTCGAGAAGCCGTTCCGCCCCATGAAGTTTTACGACGAGCAACGGCTGCTGCTCGGCCAGACGTACAAGAAGGGCGACGTCGTCCGCCTCACGGTCCCGGCGCGCGGAGCCGCCGAGTGGACCGTGATCGACCTGCTCGACTCGGAGAAGGTCGCGCCCCCCAAGGTGCGCCTGCTCGCCGCGAACGCGCTGCTCTTCGGGGCCGACCCCACCGGCCGGCGCGACTCCGCCGACGCGCTCGACAAGGCGATCGCCTTCGCCAAGAAGCACCGGCTCGAGGTGTACGTCCCGCCGGGCGTCTACCAGGTGAACCGGCACGTCCTCGTCGACGGCGTGACCATCCAGGGCGCCGGGAGCTGGTACACCGTCTTCCGGGGCAAGGAGGTCGCGCTCGACACGCCCGCCCCCGACGGGTCCGTGCACACCGGGGTCGGGTTCTACGGGCGGTACGCCGACGAGGGCGGCAGCTCGAACGTGCACCTGCGCGACTTCGCGATCGTCGGGGACGTGCGCGAGCGCGTCGACACCGACCAGGTCAACGGCATCGGCGGCGCGCTCAGCGACTCGTCGATCTCCGGCCTGTACCTCCAGCACACCAAGGTCGGCCTGTGGTTCGACGGGCCGATGGACAACCTGCGCGTGGAGAACACCGTGATCGTCGACCAGATCGCCGACGCGCTGAACTTCCACGGGGGCGTGACGAACTCGGTCGTGCGGAACGTCTTCGTCCGGAACACCGGCGACGACGGCCTCGCCATGTGGTCCGAGAAGCTGGCGAACACCGGCAACGTGTTCGAGAACAACACGATCCAGTCCAACACCCTCGCCAACGGCATCGCGATCTACGGCGGCACGGACAACACCGTCCGCGCGAACCTCGTCGCCGACCCCGTGCGCGAGGGCAGCGGGCTGCACGTCGGGTCGCGGTTCGGGGCGGAGCCGTTCGCGGGCTACCTCCACCTCACGGACAACACGGCGGTCCGGGCGGGCACGTACGAGCTCAACTGGAACATCGGGCTCGGCGCGATCTGGTTCTACGCGCTCGACCGCGACATCGACGCCGACGTCCGCGTCACCGGCGACCACTACCTCGACAGCACCTACAACGCGATCATGCTGGTCTCCGACTGGGGCGTGAAGGACCAGGTCGCGATCGAGGGCGTCGCCTTCCAGGACGTGCGGGTCGACGGCACCGGGACGTCGGTCGTGAGCGCGCGCGTGCGCGGCGGTGCGTCGTTCGAGAACGTCGACGCGCGCAACGTCGGCTGGGCGGGCGTGAACAACTGCGGCGCGTTCAACTTCCCGGCAGGCGGCACGGAGTTCACGCTCACCGATCTCGGCGGCAACGACGGCACGTCGCTCAGCCCGTGGGAGCCGGGCACCGTGAACTGGCTCGGCCGGTTCGTCCCCAGCGCGCCGAGCTGCAACGACCGCCCGCCGGTCGTCGCTCCCCCGGCCCCGTCCCCCTGGGTCCAGCCGGTCGGCTGACCCCACCCCGCTGAGTGCGTGAGATAGTCGCGGTCGGACGGTCCGGCCGCGACTATTTCATGCACTCACGCGGTGGGCGGGCCGGTAGGGTCCCCCGGTGATCCTCGGACCGGACGACGACGTCGTCGCGCGCCTCGGGCGGATGCCGCGGCGGATCGCGGTGGCCGGGGTGTCCGGCGCCGGGAAGACGACGCTCGCGGGCCGGCTCGGCTCGCGGCTCGGGATCCCGTTCACCGAGCTCGACGCGCTCCACCACGGGCCCGCGTGGACGCCACGGCCCGCGTTCCTCGACGACGTGCGCGCGCTCGCCGCGCAGGACGCGTTCGTCACGGAGTGGCAGTACGCAGCCGCTCGACCGCTCCTCCTCGCGCGGGCGGAGGTCGTCGTCTGGCTCGACCTGCCCACGCGCGTCACGATGCGGCAGGTGGTCGCGCGGACGCTGCGCCGGTCGGCCCGACGCGAGGTGCTGTGGAACGGGAACGTCGAGCCACCCCTGTGGCGCACCTGGTACCGGGCACCCGAGGAGAACATCGTCCGGTGGGCCTGGACGACGCGCCACAAGTACCGCGACCTGCCGGAAGAGGTCGCACGGGACGCCCCAGACGTGCTGGTCGTCCGGTTGCGGTCGCGGCGCGAGGTCGAGCGCTGGCTCGCCGCGCTCCCCGTCGTCGACGGCCCCTGACGACACCTCACGACGCCGGCACGGGGTACCGGTCAGACCGCTGTCAGACCGCCTCGGCCGCCACCTGGCGCGCGAGCGCCTCGACGATGCGGACGTCGGCGTCGAGCCACGGCACGGTCAGCCAGCTCCCGGCGTCGAGCCAGGTCAGCGCGTCGTGCTCCACGAGCGGCTGCGGGTCCCCGGCGGTGATCCGGGCGAACCACAGGCGCATGACGTGGCGGTCCGTGATGATCCACGTCCCGTGGTCCGGCCCCTCGAGCTCGTCACCGAGCTCGACGGCGACGCCCAGCTCCTCGCGCAGCTCGCGGTGCAGCGCCTCGGTCGGCGTCTCCCCGGGGTCGACCTTGCCCCCGGGGAACTCCCAGCGACCTGCGAGGTGCGACGGTCGTGACCGGCGCGCGCTGAGCAGGAGCCGCGGAGCGACGAGATCGTCGACGATCGCCGCGGCCACCACCAGTCTGCGCAGAGTCATACGCGGAGTGTCGCACGGCGTCGTGTCGTGCGGGTGACGCGGTCACGCCCACGGCCCGCCAGGGCCGTCGAGCCCGTCGGTCAGCGCAGGCCGGCCGCCCGCGCCCAGGCCACGGCCTCGGCGCGCGTCGAGACCCCGAGCTTGCGGTAGAGGCTGCGGACCTGCGACTTGACCGTGTTGCGCGTGACGAAGAGCTTGGTGGCGATCTGCTCGAGCGTGACGTCCTCAGACAGGTTCGACAGGACGACCCGCTCGCGGCGGGTCAGCGGGGCGATCGGCGTGGCGATCAGCTCCGACGGGGCCGCCATGGGGCGGACCAGCTCGATGGTGCTCATGTTCTCCTCCAGGTGCTCTCCGGTCACGTCATCCCCACGTGGCGAGTTCCGGTGTGTTGCTACAAGAAGAGATGGACCAACGTCCCGTTCATGACGCGAGTTTTCACCCCGAGATCTGACCGACCGTCAGAAGCGGGTCGCGCGGATCCCCTGTAGACACGTCTTCGCAGTTCAGAGGGTCTTTCCGGACAGACAGAACCGGCGCCGGACAGCGCCGTGGAGGGGCTCCACGCGCCGTCTGACGCCGGTTCTACAGTGTGATCTACGTCACACTCTGTCGAGCAGATCAGTTCCCGACGTGCGCCGCGTACTGGTCCGGGGTGAGCAGGTCGCCTGTCTCCACGACGTCGACCTTGAACAGCCAGCCGTCGGTGTACGGGTCGGAGTTGACGACCGCCGGGTCGTCGATCGCGGCCTGGTTCACCTCGACGACGGTGCCCGTGACGGGCGAGAAGAGCTCCGACACGGACTTGGTGGACTCCACCTCACCGATGACGCTGCCCGCGGTCACCTCGGAGCCCACCGCCGGCAGCTCCAGGTAGACGATGTCACCGAGCGCCTCGGCAGCGGTCGCCGTGATGCCGACGACGGCCGGGTTCGAGCCGTCGATCCACTCGTGCTCCGCCGTGTACTGCAGGTGGGCCGGGAACTGGGCCTCGGTCATGGGGTTCTCCTTCGAGCTCTCTGGGACGGCTGGGCAGGTCAGGACTGCTGGGGACGACGGTAGAACGGGAGCGGCACGACCACCACGGGCTCCGCGCGGCCGCGCACGTCGACCGCGAGCTCGGTGCCCTCCGCCGAGAGCTCGGGCGTCACGTACGCGAGCGCGATCGGGTGGCCCAGCGTCGGCGAGGGCGCCCCCGAGGTCACGGTGCCGACCCGGCGCGCGGACTCCCCCACCGCTCCCCCGGGCTCGGCGTCGGTGCGCACGACGGCGTAGCCCGCCCGGGCGGGACGGCGCCCCAGGCCCTTCAGGCCGACGAGCACGCGCGCGGGCGCGGACGCCCGGCGCGCCGCGAGCGCGGCCCGCCCGACGAACTCGAGCGGCGAGCCGTCGGCGGCGACCTTGTCGAGCTTCACCACGCGACCGAGTCCCGCCTCGTACGGCGTGGTCGTCGTGTCGAGCTCGTGCCCGTACAGCGGCATGCCCGCCTCCAGGCGCAGCGAGTCGCGCGCGGACAGACCGGCCGGCACGAGGCCCAGCGGCGTTCCGGCCGCGAGCACCGTGCGCCACAGGTCGGCGGCACGGTCCGCGGGCACGAACAGCTCGAAGCCGTCCTCCCCCGTGTACCCGGTGCGCGCGACGAGCGCGTCGACCGCTCCGTCGTCGGTCCGCAGCGCCAGGGGTACGGCGGCGTAGTACTTGAGGTCGCGCACCGCCTGCGCCGCGGCGGGGTCGGCGGCGTCCGTCAGACCCGCGACGATCTCCTCCGCGTGGGGGCCCTGCACCGCGACGAGGGCCGTGTCCGCACCCTGGTCCGTGACGGTGGCGTCGAACCCCGCGGCGCGGGCCACGAGCTCGCGCGCGACGAGGTCCGCGTTCCCCGCGTTCGCGACGACGAGGAACCGCTCCTCACCCAGCCGGTACACGACGAGGTCGTCCAGGACCGCCCCGTCCTCCTGGCAGATCATCGTGTACCGCGCCCGGCCCGGCGCGACCGCCGTGAGGTTGCCGACGAGCGCGTGGTCCAGCGCGGCCGCCGCCTGCGGACCGGCGACCTCGATCTCGCCCATGTGCGAGAGGTCGAACAGGCCCGCGGCCTCCCGGACCGCGCGGTGCTCCGCGAGGTCGGACGTGTACCGCAGCGGCATGAGCCAGCCGCCGAAGCTCGTGAGGTTCGCGCCCAGCGCGACGTGCTCGTCGTGCAGCGGGCTGTGCCTGTCGGTCGGCCTGTCGGTCGGCTGGTCGGCGGGCCGGTCGATCGGGTCGGTCGGCTGGTCGGTCATGCGAGGTCTCCCGTCACGTAGGACTCCACAGGCGGGCACGAGCACACCAGGTTGCGGTCGCCCCGCGCACCGTCGATGCGGCGCACCGGCGGCCAGTACTTCCCGGCGCGCAGGCTCGCGACCGGGTACGCCGCGAGCTCGCGCGAGTACGGCTTGTCCCACGTCTCCGCGACGAGCGCGGCCGCCGTGTGCGGGGCGCCGCGCAGCGGTGACTCCTCCACGCTCCAGCGGCCCGAGGAGACGGCGTCGATCTCGCCGCGGATCGCGACGAGGGCGTCGACGAACCGGTCGAGCTCGGCCAGGTCCTCGCTCTCGGTCGGCTCGACCATGAGCGTGCCTGCGACCGGGAACGACAGCGTCGGCGCGTGGAACCCGTAGTCCATGAGTCGCTTCGCGACGTCCTCCGCCGTGACGCCGGTCTCCGCCGTGATCGGGCGCAGGTCGAGGATGCACTCGTGCGCGACGAGCCCGTTCGGCCCGGTGTAGAGCACCGGGTAGTTGTCGGCGAGGCGGCTCGCGACGTAGTTCGCGGTGAGGACCGCGGTCTTCGTCGCCTCGGTGAGCCCGTCGGGACCCATGAGCGCGACGTACGCGTACGAGATCGGCAGGATCCCGGCCGACCCGTACCGCGTCGCCGAGACGGGGGTCGCGGCGGACGCGTCCGGAGCGAGCGGGTCGCCGGGGAGGAACGGGACGAGGTGCTCGGCGACGGCGACCGGGCCGACCCCGGGCCCTCCCCCGCCGTGCGGGATGCAGAACGTCTTGTGGAGGTTCAGGTGCGAGACGTCGCCCCCGAACTCGCCCGGCCGCGCGAGGCCGACGAGCGCGTTGAGGTTGGCGCCGTCGATGTACACCTGACCACCAGCCTGATGTACCAGATCGCAGACCTCGCGCACGTGCTCCTCGTAGACGCCGTGCGTCGACGGGTAGGTGATCATGATCGCGGCGACGCGCGGGCCGTGGTCGGCCAGCTTGGCGCGCAGGTCGTCGAGGTCCACCTCGCCGCTCTCGGCCGTCCGCACCACGTCGACCTTCAGGCCGGCGAGGGCCGCCGACGCCGCGTTCGTCCCGTGCGCCGATGCCGGGATGAGGCACACGTCGCGCTCGGTGTCGCCGCGCGACACGTGGTAGTCGCGGATCGCGAGCAGGCCCGCGAACTCGCCCTGCGACCCCGCGTTCGGCTGCACCGAGACCCCCCCGTAGCCCGTGATCTCCGCGAGCGCGGACTCCAGGCCGCCGATGAGCTCCGCGTAGCCGAGCGCCTGGTCAGCGGGCACGAACGGGTGGAGGTCCGCGAACTCCGGCCAGGAGATCGCCTCCATCTCCGCCGTCGCGTTGAGCTTCATGGTGCACGAGCCCAGCGGGATCATCGTGCGGTCCAGCGCGAGGTCCTTGTCCGAGAGCCGGCGCAGGTAGCGCAGCATCGAGGTCTCGGAGCGGTGCAGGTGGAAGATCGGGTGCTGCAGGTAGGTCGTCTCGCGTCGGAGCTCGGTCGGCAGAGCGACCGGGGTTCCGGCGGTGAGGGCGGCCCCGTCGGGGATGCCGAAGGCCCTCAGCACCGCGGCGAGGGTCCCGGGAGTGGTGGTCTCGTCGCAGGCGATCTGTACATGGTCCGAGTCAGGGTTGTACAGGTTCACGCCTGCGGCCGCTGCTGCTGCGACGACGGCGTCCGCCCGGCCGGGGACGACGGCGCGGACGGTGTCGAAGAAGGCGTCGTGCTCGACGGTGACGCCGCCCGCTCGCAGCGCGTCGGCGAGGGCCGTGGCGCGCGCGTGGGTACGTTCGGCGATCGCGCGGAGGCCGTCGGGGCCGTGGTAGACGGCGTACATCGACGCCACGATGGCGAGGAGCGCCTGCGCGGTGCAGATGTTGCTCGTCGCCTTCTCGCGGCGGATGTGCTGCTCGCGCGTCTGGAGCGCGAGCCGGTAGGCGGTGTCGCCGTCGGCGTCGATCGAGACGCCCACGAGGCGGCCGGGGAGCGAGCGCTCGAGACCCTTGCGGACCGCCATGAACGCGGCGTGCGGGCCGCCGTAGAACAGCGGGACGCCGAACCGCTGGGCCGAGCCGACCGAGACGTCGGCGCCGAGCTCGCCGGGGGAGACCAGCAGCGTCAGGGCCAGCAGGTCGCTCGCGACCGTCACCAGCGCACCCGCGGCCTTGGCCTCCGCGACCACCGGGCGCCAGTCCACGACGCGTCCCGACGCCCCGGACTGCTGGACGACGACGCCCACGAGCTGCGCGTCGTCGTCCACCCCGGCGGGGAAGGCCCCCGCCGCCCGGGCCGCGGCGAGGCCGGCGTCCAGGCCGCCCGAGAGGTCCGCGACCACGACGGGCAGGCCGACGGCGTGCGCGCGGCCCAGCGTCACCGCGAGCGTCTGCGGGAACAGGTCGGCGTCGAGGGCCACGTAGCCGCTCTTCGCGCGCGACGCGCGCCACATGAGGGCGACGGCCTCGGCGACCGCGGTGGCCTCGTCCAGGAGGGACGCGTTCGCGACGTCGAGGCCCGTGAGGTCCTCGACGACCTGCTGGAAGTTGAGGAGCGCCTCGAGTCGGCCCTGCGAGATCTCCGGCTGGTACGGCGTGTACGCGGTGTACCAGGCGGGGGACTCGAGGACGTTGCGGCGGATCACCGGGGGAGTGACGGTGCCGTAGTACCCGAGCCCGATCATCTGCGTCTTGACGACGTTCTTGCCGGCGAGCGCGCGCAGGTGGTCCAGCACCTCGGTCTCGGTGCGCGCCGCGGGCAGGTCGAGCGGGCGCTCGGTGCGGATCGACGCCGGGACGGCCGCGTCGACGAGCGCGTCGAGCGAGGCGTAGCCGAGCTGGTCGAGCATCGCGCCGACCTCGCGCCCGCGCGGGCCGAGGTGGCGCGGTGCGAAGGCACCGGTCGCGGCGTTGTGCCGCGAGCTGGGGTCGAAGGACGGCTGGGTCACGAGGGACTCCCGGTGGAGGGGACGACGGCGGGTCCCTCCCCGCTCTGTCATCGGACGCACGCGTCGACCTGAGAGTTTTGCCGGTCCGCCGTGCCGCGAGGGCCGGGGCGCGCCGACTTGCACCGTCGGTGGGCCGAGGCCGCCGGAGGTCCGACGGGCGCACGGCCGCTTTCCAGAGTTGCCTCACCTCGACGGTACGGGGGCCTGAGAGATTCCCGGGGAGGGTTTGCTCCTTCGGCGCCGGCGCCGGTCCGGGGGACCGTGGCGCCGAGCTCTCCCGTCGTGGCTCGGGCGGCAGTACTGCAGTTGTGCCTCGATCCTACCGGTCGAGGCGCGGCGCGCGCCGCCACATCCCTCCCGCCGTCGTCTCATGTGACAGCTAATAACTACGGACCCCGAACGATCCGCGCTAGCGTCGCCGCGGACGAAGCGACGACGCGACGTGGGTGGGGGAGTCATGACGACCGAAGGTGCGGCCTCGCAGCCGTCGCTGGGGGAGCGGGTCCGACGCTGGACGACCATGTGGGGGCTGCTGCGGCACGCGGGCGTCCCCCTCGTGGCGGTCGGCCTCTCGCTGAGCGTCCTCCTCGCGCTCCTGCCGCTCGTGTCCATCGTCGCGCTGGGCCGCGTGCTCTACCTCCTGCCGAGCATGACCGACGGCGCCGCGAGCGCCGGGTGGGACGACCTGCTCGCGGTGCTCGGCGTCGCGGTCGGGGCGCTCGTCGCGCAGCAGCTCCTCGCGCCGTTCCAGACCGGGATCGTCGAGACGATCGGGCGTCGGGTCGACCAGCGCTGCATCGACCGGCTCCTCGACGCGGCGCTGTCCGACGCCCCGCTCGCGCTCCTGGACGACTCCGAGGTGCTGGACGTCGTCGCCGACGCCCGCGCGGCGTTCGCACGGCAGAGCATGAGCCCCGGCGACGCAGCCGGGGCGCTCGTCCCGCTCGTCGGCCGCTACGTGCAGCTCGTCGGCGCGGCCGTGCTCGTCACGGTCGTCGTCTCGCCGCTCGCGGGCGCCGTGATCCTCGCGACGGCCCTCGTCATGCGGGCGGGGGTGCGGGGCACGTTCAGCAAGCTCACCCCGATCTGGAAGACCCTCCACCCCCAGCGGCGCCGGATGCACTACCTGCGGGAGCTCGCGACCACGCCCGGGATCACCAAGGAGGTCCGCCTCCTCGGGGTGCTCGGGTGGCTGCGCGAGCGCCTGCGCCGGGAGACGATGGCCTACCTCGAGCCGCAGTGGACGGTCAACCGTCGGCTCCAGCTCTGGCCGTTCGTGGGGTTCTCGGCGATCGGCCTGGTCGGCGGCACGATCGTCCTGGTCCTGGTCGCCCTCGACAACACGCTCGACCTCTTCGCGCTCGGCGTCGCGATCCAGGCGGTGCTCATCCCCTTGCGGTTCGGCGTGTACTTCCCCGAGTGCGACGTGCGGACGCAGTTCGGCCTGCTGTCGTTCGACGCCCTCGAGACGTTCGAGCAGCGCCTGCGGTCCGCCACTCCCGAGGGCGGCGGGGAGGACGACGGCGCCCGCGTCCCGCACGGCGTGATCCGCTTCGAGGACGTGTGGTTCCGGTACTCCGACGACGGCGCGTGGGTGCTGCGCGGCCTCGACCTCACGCTCGTCCCGGGCACCTCGACGGCGATCGTCGGGCTCAACGGTGCCGGCAAGACGACGACCACCAAGCTCCTCGCGCGCCTGTACGAGCCGACGCGGGGGCGCATCACGGTCGACGGCGTGGACGTGCGCGACCTCCCGCTCGAGGCGTGGCGACGCCGCCTCGCCCTGATCTTCCAGGACTACGTCCGCCTCGAGCTCTCGGTCAGCGACAACGTCGGGCTCGGCGCGCCCGAGCTGCGCGACGACGCCGACCGGCTGCGTGAGGCGATCGCCGCCGCGGGGGCGGACGACGTCGTGGACGGCCTCGCCGACGGCCTCGACACGGTGCTCTCGGGCGGGTACGCGGGCGGCCGCGACCTGTCGGGCGGGCAGTGGCAGCGCATCGCGCTCGCGCGCGCCCTGCTCGCCGTCGCGGGCGGGGCGGACGTCCTCGTCCTCGACGAGCCGACGGCGCAGCTCGACGTCCGGGCCGAGGCCGAGTTCTTCGAGCGCTTCCTCGCCCACGGTGCGGTCGCATCGGTGGCGCGCGAGCGCGCGGTGACGTCCGTCGTCATCTCGCACCGCTTCTCGACGGTCCGGCCGGCCGACCAGATCGTCGTCCTCGCGGAGGGCCGCGTCGTCGAGCAGGGCACCCACGACGAGCTCCTCGCGGCCGAGGGCCGGTATGCCGAGCTCTTCGTCCTCCAAGCCCGCCGGTTCCGCAGCGACTCGCCCGACGACCCCGACCCCGACGCGACCAGCCCCACGACGGCCCTGACCTCCGGAGGTGCCCGATGAGGCGCGTCGCGCTCGCCGCCCGGTTCATGCTCTCGCTCGCCTGGCAGACGGACCGGCGCCGCCTCCTGGTCGCGGTCGTGCTGCTCACGATCGGGTTCCTCGCCGGTCCTCTGGTCGGCGTGGGGCTGGGGCTCTTCACCGATGCGCTCGTCGACACGGACGTCGCGCGCGCCGTCGGGCTCGCGTGCGCGGTCGCGGTCCTCGTCATCGCCGAGCTCATGCTGGGCCACTTCGCCCACCTGTCGTACTTCGAGGTCGCGGACCTCCAGCAGCTCCGCCTGCTGGACGAGGTCGCCGAGCTCACGCACGGCTCGACGGACCTCGCCGCCCTCGAGGACCCGGACCGCGTCCGTCTCCTCACGTCGGTGACGGAGGGCCTGCAACGGGTCCGGCTGGCGCTCGAGGGCACGCTCCAGCTCGGCGGGATGGTGCTCCAGGTCCTGGTCACCACGGTCATCCTCGGTCTCGTCGAGCCGTGGCTGCTCCTGCTGCCCCTCGCGGCCCTGCCGCCCGTCTGGCTCGCCGACCGCGCGCAGCGGGTGCTCGACGCGGCGCGCGACGTCACCGCCGACGACGTGCGGCTCTCCCGGCACCTCGTCAGCGCCGGGACCACGGGTTCGTCGGCCAAGGAGATCCGGCTCTTCGGCGCGCGCCACCTCGTCGGGGACCGGCAGCGCGCGGCGTGGGACCGCACGACGGCGGTCCTGTGGAGCGCGCACCGGCGCTCCGCGCTGCTGCGCGCGGCGGGCCAGGTGTGGTTCGCACTCGCCTACGGGGCAGCGGTCCTCCTCGTGCTCCGCAGCGCCGCGTCCGGCACGGCGGCCATCGGCCAGGTCGTGCTCGTCGTCACGCTCGCCATCCAGGTCAGCACCCAGGTCGCGGGCGCGCTGTCGCTGTTCGGCAGCCTCCAGGACGCCGGGCGGACGGTCGAGAAGCTCCTCGAGCTGCGCGGGACCCCGACGGCCCCGGGCCGGGTCGTCCCAGCCCCGGGCGCGGCGCCCGCCGAGGTCGCGCCCGCCGTCGAGAGGCTCCCCGCTCGCCTCGAGCAGGGCGTGCGCGTCCAGGACCTCACGTTCACCTACCCCGGCGCGGACCGACCCGTGCTCGACGGCGTCACGCTCGACCTGCCCGCCGGGGCCACCGTCGCGCTCGTGGGGGAGAACGGCGCCGGGAAGTCCACCCTGGTCAAGCTCCTGTGCGGGCTGTACCGGCCGACGTCGGGCCGCATCCTCGCGGACGGCGTGGACCTCGCCGCGGTGGCGCCCGGCGCGTGGCAGTCGCGCGTCGCGACGCTGTTCCAGGACTTCGCGCGACTCGAGCTCTCGCTGCGCGAGGACGTCGGGATCGGGCGCGTGGACGCGCTCCACGACGACGACGTCCTGTGGGTCGCGCTCGACGAGGCCCGCGCCCGCCCGATCGTCGAGCGCTCGCCCGACGGCCTGGACCAGGTCCTCGGCACGGGCTACGCCGACGGCGCCCAGCTCTCGGGCGGCCAGTGGCAGACGCTCGGGCTGGCCCGCACGCTCCTGCGCACCGACCCGCTCCTGCTCGCGCTCGACGAGCCCGCGTCCGCGCTCGACGCGACCGCCGAGCACGCGCTCTTCGAGCGGTTCACCGAGACCGCGCGGCGGACCGGCACCACGTCCGGCGGCGTCACGCTGTTCGTCTCGCACCGCTTCTCGACAGTGCGCGACGCCGACCTCATCGTCGTGCTCGACGGCGGCCGCGTCGCCGAGCTCGGCACCCACGACGAGCTCGCCGCAGCGGGCGGGGCCTACGCCGAGATGTACGCGCTCCAGGCTCGCGCCTACCGCTGACGGCCGTCTGACAGGGTGGGGACATGACCGCCGACACGATCGCCGACGTCGTGCTCCTGCTCGTGCTCGCGGGCGCCGGGGTCCTGCTCGTCTGGTGCGCCCGGGCGACGGCGTCCGGGCGTGTGGGACGCAACCAGGTCGCCGGGATCCGCACCGCGACGACGCTCGCGAGCGACGAGGCGTGGCAGACCGCCCACCGTGCGGCGCGACCGCTGAGCGAGGCCGCGGGCTGGGTGCTCGTCGCTGCCGCGCCGGTGCTGTTCCTCGTCGGCGACGACGCGGGCCTCGTCGTGGTGCTGGTCGCGACGGGCCTGACGCTCGCCCTCGCGGAAGGCGGGCTCGTCGTCGGGACCCGCGCCGTGCGGCGCGAGGCCGACCGCAGCCGCTGACGCGCGCTCAGGTCGGGCGGGATCGCGTCAGGCGGGCTCGGAGACCAGCTCGCGCTCCGCCGTCGGGCCGGGCTGGGGCTCCTGGGCCGCGCGGCGCGACGCGGGGCGGCCGTAGGTGAGGTAGAGCGGGAGGCCGGTGAGGAGCAGCCCGCCGACGAGGTTGCCGAGCACGGTGGGGATCTCGTTCCAGATCAGGTAGTCCATGATCGTGAACTCGCCGCCGAGCAGCAGGCCGGACGGGAACAGGAACATGTTGACGATCGAGTGCTCGAACGCCATGAAGAAGAACAGCATCACGGGCATCCACATCGCGATCGCCTTGCCGGGCACGTCCTTCGCGACCATCGCGCCGATGACGCCCATGGACACCATCCAGTTGCACAGCATGCCGCGCACGAACAGCGTGAGCATGCCCGACGCCCCGTGCTCCGCGTACCCGACCGTGCGGCCCTCGCCGATGTGCCCGATCGCCTGACCGACCTCGTTGGGCGGGGTGTCGAACCCGTACGTGACGACGATCGCCATCATCACGGCGACGGCGAACGCACCGAGGAAGTTCCCCACGAACACGAGACCCCAGTTGCGCAGGACGCCGCGCACCGTGATCCCCGGCCGCTTGTCGAGCCAGGCCAGCGGGCCGAGGACGAACATGCCGGTGAGCAGGTCGTACCCGAGCAGGTACAGCAGGATGAACCCGACCGGGAAGAGGACGGCGCCGAGGATCGCGTGACCCGTGGTGACCGTGACCGTCACCGCGAACGCGGCGGCGATCGCGAGGATCGCGCCACCCATCGTCGAGCGGACGAGCGTGTCGCGCGTGGACAGCAGGACCTTGTTGGCGCCGGCGTCGATGATCGTCGGGACGAGCTCGGCAGGCTTGACGTAGGACATGGGCGGGCTCCGGTCTCTGAGGCGACGTCGCGGCAGGGGAGCGCCCGACGGCGCGTCCCACGCTAGGAACCCGCGGTTTCGACCGCGTTCCCGCCGGGGAGCGACCTCGTTACCGGGGTCGCTCAGCGCGCAGGGTCGCCCTGTGAGAACTCGGTACCCGGCGCGGGCTCGACCGTGACGGACCGGACCGTCGCGAGCCGCCGGACCGCGCGCTCGAGGGCCCGCGTGCGGCGCGGCGTCGCGCGGAAGGTCACGACGATCCGCCCGGCCCGGCCGTCGTCGTCCACCGGCTCCGTCGCGAGCGAGTCGAAGCTCACCCCGCGCGTCGAGAACACCCCGGTCAGCGCCGTGAGCGTGCCCGGCTGGTCGAGGCCGTGCACGGTCGCGACCCACGCGGTCTCCGCCCCGCCCCGGGCCGACGGCGCCCGGTCGCCGGTCGCGGTCGACGCACCCGGGACGGGCGCACCGGTCCCGGCCTGCTCCCGGCCGGTCGACCGGTCGTCCCGCGGCACCGTGGTCGCGGCGACCATGCGCTCGACGCCGTCGGCCGCGTGCGCGAGGCGGCGCGCCTCGTCGTCGGGCAGGTCGTCGAGGAGCACCCGCGTCCACCCGCCGGGCCCGAGGACCACCGGGACGCCGAGGACGCCACGGAACGGGCCGGCGTCGGGCGCCCCGCGGCCGCCCGTCGGGCCGGCGAGCCGTCCGTCGAGCTCGCCGTCGAGGGCCACCTGCCCGGCGACGACGATCTCGCGGCCGTCGAGGATCACCTCGAGCAGGTCGACCGTCGCGCTGGCCGTCCCCGCGGGCGTCTTCGCGCCGGACTGGTGCGTCATCCACGGGCGCGTGACGAGGCGCAGGTCGGCCGGCCACGTGTCGATGAGGTCGAACGCCGCACCCATGTCCTCGGCGGCGACGCGCGCCAGCTCGGTCTTCGCCGCGGCGATCTCGGCGGGCAGCGCGTCGAGCGTGCGGCCCCGCCGCAGCGCGGCGACGGCCCGCGCGCGCTCGTCGGCGTCGAGCCCGCTCACCCGGACCGTCGACCACAGCGGCACGGCGTCCTCGCCGTGCTGGCCCCCGACGAACCCGCCGACGCGGTGCCGCCGCACGCCCAGCTCCACCGCGAGCTCGCGCCGGAACCGCAGCGTGTCGAGCCACGCGCCCATCCCGAGCACGCGGTGCCGCCCGAGCCGCTCCGCCATGACGGCGACGCCGAGCTCCACGGGGTTCGTCACGACGATGACGACCTCGTGCCCCGAGCCGTGCCGCGCGATCGCGTCGGCGTACTCGGCGAGCACGGCGCCGTTCGCGGCGGCGAGGACACGGCGGTCGGGGTCCGCGCCCGTGCGGGCCGGAGGCGTCAGGCCCGCGGCGACGACGATCACGTCGGCCGTGACGTCCTCGGGGGAGTGCGCGACGTCGAGGAGCGGCGCGTGCTCGTCGTACGCGTCGACCAGGTCCGCGCGCAGCCCGTGCACGGCGCGCCCCGACGCCCCGCCCGCGCGCCCGACGAGCTGGAGCCGCGCCGTCGGCGGCAGCACCCGCCGCTCGACGATCTGCGTGCACACCTGCCGGCCGACGTCTCCCGTCGCCCCCACCACCGCTACGTCCACCCCGGCAGGCTACGTCCCGACCGATGAGTCCGGGCGCCGAGGCGGGTCACGACCGGTGAGGACGGGTGGACCATCGCGACGCAGCGGGGACGAGAGGAGCAGGACGATGACGACCGCCGACCCGACGGTGAAGAACCTCGACGGCTACGGCACGCCGCCGATCGAGTGGGCGCGCGTGCACGACACGCTGTTCGGCCGGCTCCCGCAGGAGCCCGGTGCCGGCGGCCCGAACCGGCACACGACGTGGCTCGCGACGACGGACCCCGACGGGAAGCCGCACGTGGTGCCGTTCGGCGCGCTCGCGCTCGACGAGGAGATCTTCCTGTGCTCCGGCGAGGGCACGCGCAAGAACCGCAACCTGCACCGCGACCCGCGCTGCACGCTCACCGTCGCGACAGAGCCCTTCGACCTCACCGTCGAGGGCCGGGCCGAGCGCGTCACGGACCCCGAGACCCTGGAACGCGCGGCGGCGGGGTTCCGCGCCGACGGCTGGCCCGCGACCGTCGACGGCGACGCGCTCACCGCGGAGTTCAGCGCACCGTCCGCCGGTCCACCGCCATGGGCGGTCTACCGCCTGCTCCCCGAGCGGGTCTTCGCGTTCGGCACCGCCGAGCCCTACGGCGCGACCCGCTTCGACCTCCCGCCGAGGTAGAGGCCTGGTCACGCGAGGTAGAGGCCTGGTTGCGCGAGGTAGAGGCCTGGTCGGACGAGGTAGAGGCGTGGTCGTGACCACGGCTCTACCTCGGCGTCAGGCGAAGGCGATCTCCGCGGCGGCGGCGACCATCTCGTCGAGCACCGCGGAGACGACCGGGCGGGGCTCGTGGCGGGTCGCGCGGTGGCGCGCGACGAGGCGGCGGGAGCCGAGGCCGGGCAGGCCGACGACCGTGACGCCGTCGGGCACCTCGTCCGACGCGCCGCCCTCGACCGCGAGCGCCGGGAGCATCGCGACGCCGAGCCCGGCCGCGACGAGCGACAGCGCGACGTCGAAGTCGTAGTAGTTGTGCCGCGTGCGCACGGTCCCGCCGAGCCCGCGGGCCAGCCGGCGCAGGGCACGCGCCGCGGCGGTGCCCGGCTCGGGTCCGAGCCAGACGACGTCGCGCACGTCGTCGAGGCGGGTCGGGGTGGGCATGCTGGCCGGGACGACGAGCCGCCACGGCTCGTCGAGCAGCACGATCTCGCGCGTCCCGCGCGGCGCGGGGGAGTCGGCCTCGTAGTCGCGCTCCAGGAGGACGACGTCGAGCTCGCCCGCGCGCAGGAGGCGCAGCGCCTCGGTGGGCTCGCGCTCCTGCACGTCGAGCTCGATGCCCGGCGCCGTCTCCGCCAGCCGTCCGGCGACGGGTGCGACGACGGCGCGGATCGCCGTCTGGAACGAGCCGACCGCGACGCGGCCGCTGACCTCGTCGCCGAGCGCCGCGAGCGCCTTGCGCGCCTCGACCAGCTCGGTCTCGATACGTTCGGCCGTCTCGGCGAGCACGCGGCCGGCCGGGGTGAGGGTCACGCCGCGCGGGCCGCGGTCGAGCACGACGACGCCCTCCTCCGCCTCGAGGCGCTGGATCTGCTGGGAGACCGCGGACGGGGTGACGTGCAGGAGATCTGCTGCCGCGAGAATGCCCCCACCGCGGTGCACGGCAAGGAGGAAACCAAGTCTGCGTGGGTCCGTCGCCATGTAGAGATGCTAAACGGCCGGTGCAGAATCCTTCGATTGTGCTGAAGCCCGAGAACCCTCACACTTGTCGTGGCGCCGGTCGGTTACCTCCTCCTCCTTACGGGTCGGCGCCCGAGCTTCCGCACCACCCGCACCACCCGCGCCACCAGCCACCGGCCCGGAGCGCACAGCCACCGCAGCGTCGCGGTACCCCCCTCCACCCCTCTTCGTCACCGGAGTACCGCTGTGCCCGTCACCCTCGACGCGTTCGTCATGTTCCTCGGCTGGATCGGCGCCGCCGCCGGCGTCGTCGCCTACGCGATGGTCAGCCGCGGCCGCTGGGCCGCGTCGTCCGCCCCGTTCCAGCTCACCAACCTCACGGCCGCCGGCCTCATGGGCATGGTCGCCGCCGCGAACGGGGTGTGGCCGTCGGTGGCCGCCAACATCGTGTGGATCCTCATCGGCGTGCAGGCGATCGTCGTGATCGTCCGGGCACGGGCGCGCCGCCGCGCGACCGTCGACGACGTGGCGGCCCCAGCGGCCGCGGTCGTTCCGGGGGCCGTCACGACCACCGTCCCCGACGCGGTCCTGCCCGACGGCGACCCCTCGCCGCGTGAGGTCGGGCTCGCCGCCTGACGACCCACCCGCCCGCCGAGAGTCGCACTCCGCGCCGAGAGGGGCGCCCGTCCGTGCATCCGTCGAGCACGGGTGCGTCTCTCGCGAACCGCGTCTACACCCCGGCGGGCGTGATGAGCCCGACGAGCAGGCCCATCACCAGCACCGTGACCAGCTCGTGCGCGGCGTTGAGGACCGTGAGCCCCGCCGGCCGACCCTCGAACGCGTCGTGCGTGACGAACCGCGCGGCGGTGAACCCCGCCCACAGCACGACGGCGGTCAGCAGCGCGTTGCCGAGGTAGCCACCCCCGTAGAAGGACCACGCGAGATAGGTCGCGCCCGCGAGCACCCACGCGGTGACGAAGCTGACCACGAGCGTCACGACGATCGGCACGACCGCGTCGCGCCCCTCGCCGGACGGGTCGACCTTCGCGACGCGCATCCAGTAGGTGCCGAACACCTTCGGGGTGTACCAGACCGAGCCCACGACCATGCTGGACACCGTCGCGGCCAGCACCGCCCAGTAGTTGATCTCCGGAACCATCGGACCGCTCCCTCGCGTCGACGCCGTCGCTCGGAGCGTAGCGCTCAGGCGGTGGCGCCCGCCTGCGGGCCGACGACCACGTCCACGACGACCGCGCGGTGGTCGGACAGTCCGGTGTCGACGGCGGTCGCGGTGCCGACCGCGCGGATCGTCGCGGCCCCGGGCGCCGCATCGACGAGCACGTGGTCGATCTGTCGCACGGGCCGGTCGACGGGGTGGGTCAGCACGTCGGCGAGCGACGTGAACCCGGTGATCTCCGCGGGTTCCGGGGCGCGCAGGTTGAGGTCGCCCAGCAGCACGAGCGGGCGGGGGAGCGGCGCGCACGCCCGGACGAGGGACCGGAGCTGGTCCGCGGTGAACTCGGGGCGCGAGGTCGTGTGGGTCGTGACGACGGTGAGCGGCCCCCACGGCGTCACGACGGCGGCCGCGAGCGCCGCGCGCGGCTCGTCCGGGACGACGCGGAACGGGACGAGGCGCGCGGCACCCGTGGTCGTCCCGAGCGTCCGGCGCCGGACGCGCGAGCGCCACGGCATCCGGTCGAGCTCGAGCCGCGACCACCCCGCGACCGGGAACCGGCTGACCAGCCCGATCCCGTAGGACGCGACGCCGGGCACGCGCCGCACCCCCGATCCGGGTCGGCCTGCGCGCACCCAGGCGCCGGAGACGCCGCGCAGGGTCGGGGAGAAGTGCCGGTGGTCCGCGCGGAGCGCCTCCGCGGCGACGGCGACGAGGTCGGCGCGGTGCGAGCGCGGCGAGTCGCGCTCGACCTCCTGCAGCGCGAGCATGTCCGCGTCGAGGTACGCGACCGCCCGGGCGAACCGCTCGACGTCGACCGTCCCGTCGAGCGCGGCGCCGTGCAGGGCGTTGAAGGTCGCGAGGCGCAGCGCGCCGTCGGGTCGCGGGGGCAGTCCGGGAGAGGCGGAGTCGGTCGGCACCGCACGATCCTCGCGTGAGCCGACGACGGTCGCGACCAGGCGCGTCAGAAGGTGCGGCGCCAGGCGACGATCCGCTCCACGGCCTCGTCGACCGTCGCCGGGGCCGCCGCGAAGGAGAGGCGCACCCAGTCGCCGCCCCGGACGCCGTCGAAGTCGGTGCCCGGGGTGAGCGCGACGCCCGCCTCGGCGAGCAGGCGCTCGCACCAGGTCACGGAGTCGAGCCCGTCTCCGGAGACGTCCGCGTAGACGTAGAACGCGCCGTCTGCCGGGGCGACGCGCGACCACCCCAGGTCGTCGAGCCGCGACAGCACGAGCTCGCGCGACGCCGCGTAGCGCGCGACGTTCTCGGCCGCGGCCGCGTACCCCTCGGGCGAGAACGCCGCGACGCCCGCGTGCTGCGCGAGCGCGGGCGGAGACAGCGCGACGTTGCCGGCGAGCGCGTCGACCGGGCCGACGAGCTCGTCCGGCAGCACGAGCCACCCCAGGCGCCAGCCCGTCATGGCCCAGTACTTGGAGAACGAGTTGACGACGACCGCACCCTCGCCGACGTACCGCGCCGCGGTCGGCAGCGTCGCGAGAGCGGCATCCGCCGCGTCGCCGTACGTGATGCCGTGGTAGATCTCGTCGCTCACGAGCCGGACGTCGTGGTCGGCGCACCACGTCGCGACGGCGTCGAGCTCGGCGGGCAGGATCATCGTCCCCGTCGGGTTCGCCGGGCTCGCGACGACCAGGCCGTCGAGGCCGCCGTCGTAGTACGCCTCCATGAGCTGGGACACCGTGGGCTGGTAGCGCGTCTCGGGGCCGCAGTCGAGCTCGACGACCTCGCAGCCCAGCGCGCGCAGGATGTTCTTGTACGCGGGGTAGCCGGGGCGGGCCAGCGCGACGCGGTCGCCGACGTCGAACGCCGCGAGGAACGCGAGGAGGAACCCACCGGAGGACCCGGTCGTCACCGCGACGCGCTCCGGGTCGACCTCGACGCCGTACCAGCGGTCGTAGTGCTCCGCGATCGCCCGTCGCAGGGCCGGGACGCCGAGCGACTCCGTGTAGCCGAGGTCGCCGTGCTCCAGCAGCTCGATCGCCCGCCGGCGGACGACGTCCGACGCTCCCGTCGACGGCTCGCCCGCGCACAGGTTGAGGACGGACGCCCCGGCGTCGCGCAGCCGGTTCGCCTCCGCGAGCACCTCCATCACCGCGAACGGCGGCACGTGCGACCGGCGCGAGACCTTCATCGACCCAGACATGAAGCCATCATGCCGGTTCCCCCGCCGCCGACCGCCGCCCAACCTGGTGCTGGGGGCGCCCCACGGCGCCGAACCCGGGGTTGCGGCCGGGCTCGACGGCCGAGACGCCCACAGCCCCGGGTTCGACGCGGAGCGGGTCATTCCTTCGAGGGATGGCAACCTGCCTCAGCGCGCGGGGTCGGTCGTCCGGGCGACGCGCGGTCGTCGGGCGGCGAGGTCGGATGGACGGCATGACCGAGGACGTGTGGGACGACGGCTCCGACGACCGGGCGCGGGGCGATGGCGCTGGGGGCGGTCGTGGGCCCGACGGCCGCGACGAGGCGTTCCGGCCGGTCCGGGGATGGGGCGTCCTGTGGCGCAGCGCGTTCGTGCTGTGGCACGGCGGGCACGAGTACGTCGTGGACGTGGACTTCCTCGACTGGGACGAGCGGATCCGGCTCTACCGCGACCGCCGCCTCGTCGACGAGCAGCGGTCCCGGGCGCGCTTCGACCTCCCCGGTGTGCGGATCGAGGCACGGATGAGCCTCTACGGGATGCGGTACGTCCGCGTCGTCGACGCCGTGGGAGACGTCCGGGACGTCCCGCCGATGGCCGGGACCGCCGAGGCGTGGCGGGACCGCATGGACCGCGAGCGCCCGACGGCGAGCCGCGCCGTCGGTGTCGCCGCGTGGGTCGTGCTCGTGGTCGCGCTCGTGACGCAGGTGCCGCAGCTCCTCGACCTGGTCTCCGGGTTCACCGGCTGGACGCCGCCGTTCGTACCCGACCTGCCCGCCTCCGCGAACACCGTGCTGTCCGTTGCCGGGGTGGTCGCCGCCGTCGACCGCGGGCTGCAACGTCGCTACCACCCGCTCCTGGACGGCTGAGCGCCCGCTCGTCGGGTGCAGCGACGCGTGCCTAGGGTGGGGGAACGCCGACAGAGGAGGTTCGCGTGTTCCGACGACGGTCCCGCAGCACACCCGACGACGACCCGGTCCGCCGCGCCGCGCAGTACCGGGTCGACCGCGAGACCGCGCGCGAGGAGTCGGAGCGCGACGACCCGGGACGCGCGGACGTGCCCGGTCCGGCTGGCCGCGAGGCGCCCGCCGCCGAGTCCCCGGCGCCCGACGACGAGGTCGCTCCGCGCGGCCCGCGCCGTGTACGACCCGAGGACCGGGCGATGTACGTCGACACGGTGATCGAGCAGGCGATCCGGCGCGGGGAGTTCGACGACCTCCCGCTCGCGGGCAGGCCGATCCCCGGGCTCACGGGGACGCACGACCCGGACTGGTGGCTCAAGTCGGTCATCGAGCGGGAGCAGCTCACCGGGCTGGGTCCGCCCGCGATGCTGCTCAAGCAGGAGGACCGCGAGCTCGACGACCGGCTCGACCGCGAGCTCGACGAGACGATCGTCCGCGAGATTCTCACGGACTTCAACGCGCGGGTCGTCGACGCCCGCCGCCAGCTCCTGGGCGGCCCGCCCGTCGTCACGCCGACGCGCGACGTCGAGCACGAGGTCGCGCGCTGGCGCGCACGGCGCGGCCGGATCGCCTAGCCCGAGGATCTCGCCCGCCCGCGGCCCGACTGCCCGCCGTCGAGCACGACATGGGGGCCGCTATCGGGCCGATAGCGGCCCCCATGTCGTGTTCGGCGGGAAGCGGGCGTCGGATCGGCTAGCGGCCCTGGAGCGCACGGACGTTGTCGCCGAACGTCCAGCCCTTCGAGCCGTCCCAGTTGATCGACCATGTCATGAGGCCCTTGAGTCGCGACGCGTACGGCTGGTACGCCTGCGTGACCAGCGACGGTGCCATGTAGCCGCCGCCGGCGCCCGCCTGGGCAGGCAGCCCAGGGACCTGCTTGTCGTAGGGCACCGTCACCGTGACGCCCTGGATGGTCAGCCCGGCGTTCAGGCAGTCGGTCTGCTTCTGGAAGCCCTGGACGGTCCCGGCGCCGTAGGAGTCGCCGCTGCACCCGTACATCGAGCCGTTGTAGTACTGCATGTTGAGCCACCACAGGCGGCCGTTGTCGACGTATTTCTTGATGATCGGCAGGTAAGAGCCCCAGATCGAGCCGTACACGACGCTGCCTCCCGTGACGTACGCGGTCTCGGGCGCCATGGTGAGGCCGAATCCGCTCGGCATCTCGGCGAGGACGCCGTCGATGATGCGGATCAGGTTCGACTGCGACGTCGACAGCGTGCTGATGCTCCCGCTGCCCGACAGCCCCGTCTCGATGTCGATGTCGATGCCGTCGAAGTGGTTGTCGCGCAGGATCGGCACGACCGTCTCCACGAAGCGGTCCGCGACGGCCGGGCTGGACAGGTCGATCCCGGCGGTCGCGCCGCCGATCGACAGGAGCAGGCGTGTGCCGTCCGCCTTCGCCGCGCACATCTCGGCGGGAGTGGGCACGTCGACCCCGGTGTCCATGCCGTCCTGCCACAGTACGGTGCCGTCAGAGAGGATCACCGGGAACGCGAGGGTGACCACGTTGTAGCCGTGCGCGGAGATCCGGGCGTCGTCGACCGGGATGTGCCCGAGGCTCGGGTGCACGCCGTTGGACGCGCCGTCCCAGCTCTCCCAGTACCCCTGGAGCACCTTGTCCGTCGGCTTGCCCTGCACCGCGCAGTCGGTCGGGTCCGTGGGATCGGTGGGATCCGTCGGGTCGGTCGGGTCCGTGGGATCGGTCGGGTCAGTGGGGTCGCACGCCCCGCCGTCGGTCCACAGCGTCGGGGTCGACGCGGGGTTCCAGCCGGTGCCGACGTAGGCCGTGTGCGTGACGCGCGCGGTGTACGTGCGCCCGCCGTACGTGACCTGGGCGCCGGCGGCGTACGTGGAGCCCTCCGCCCAGACGGTGGTCGAGCACTGGGCCGCGGCCGCGGGAGCGAGCGCACCCTGGACGACGACGGCGCTGCCCACGAAGACCGCCGCCAGGGCGACGGTGGCCGCTCCGGCGAGCAGCGGGGTCGGACGAGATCTCACGGGGCACCTCGGGTTCGGTCGCACGGCGGCCGAGGCGGGCACCGTCGGCCGATGATCCCGCCAGTCTGCAAGTGCCCGACGGCGTCGCGCATGAGGGGGAACCACACGATCCGCACCGCTCGCCGGGGGCGCGGAGCCACGCGGAGTACGGGTGGTCCCGGACCTCCTGGCGCCCGCGGAACGGGCTTGCGGCACGTCGCCGCCCCGCTCGCACCGAGCGCCCTTCGGCGCGCGCGCCTAGGGTCGGCGGCATGGCCGACTGGCAGCCCGACGTCCTCGGGGACGACTACGAGCAGCTCACGCTGCCGCTCGCCCCCGACGACGAGGGCGACGTCGTCGCGACGCTCGTGCGCCGCCGTCGGGCCGGGGGAGACGACGCGGACGGGACCGGCCAGCACCTCGACGTCCTGTACGTCCACGGGTGGTCCGACTACTTCTTCCAGACCGAGCTCGCCGACTTCTGGGAGGCGCACGGCGCGCGCTTCCACGCGCTCGACCTGCGCAAGTACGGGCGCAGCCTGCGCCCCGGCCAGACGCCGGGGTTCGTCACGGACCTCGCGACGTACGACGAGGACATCGAGGCCGCGCTCACGGCGATCGGCCACCGCGGCGACGGGCGCTCGCCGCGTGAGCTCGTGCTCATGGGCCACTCGACGGGCGGCCTGACGCTCAGCCTCTGGCTCGGCCGGCACCCCGGCCGCGCGGCGGCGCTCGTCCTCAACAGCCCGTGGCTCGAGTTCCAGACGCGCGAGGTGGGGCGGCTGCTGCTCGAGCCCGTGATCGGGGCCCGGGCGCGTCTCACGCCGACGCGGCCGCTGCCCAACGTCGACCTCGGCTTCTACACGCGCTCGGTGAGCAAGGACTTCGACGGCGAGTGGACGTACGACCTCGCGTGGCGCCCCCAGCACGGGTTCCGCACCACGCCCGCCTGGCTGTCCGCCGTGTTCCGCGGGCAGCAGACCGTCGCGCGCGGCCTGTCCATCGGGGCGCCGGTGCTCGTGCTGCTCTCCGCGCGGAGCACGCTGCTCCCGCGCTGGACGCCGGAGATGATGCACACGGACACGGCGATCGACGTGGACGGCGTCGCGCAGCGGTCCGTCCAGCTCGGCGACCTCGTGACGGTCGCGCGCCTCGACGGCGCGCTGCACGACGTCGTCCTCTCGGCCCGGCCCGTGCGCGCGCTCGCGTACGGGCGCATCGCGCAGTGGGCGAGCGCCTACCTCCCGCGTCCCGCGCCCGTCGTGCCCGACGACGACCGGGCACCCGCGCCGGACGTCGCACCATCGGCGTCGGGCGGTCTGGGCCGGCTGCTCACCCGCCTCGGCGCGGGCGCCCACCGCGCCGGGCGGGTCGTGGCGCGCACGGTCGGCTCCGCCGTCGGGACGGTGCGGGGTCGGCGGTCCCGCGCCCGCTGACGGTCTGCACCCGAGCCGTCATGGTGGTGGTCGGGACACGGACCCGGGCCCACGGCCTGAACCAGGCCGTCTCTCCGCCCGCGACGCGTCAGGTGGCGAGCTGCGCCCGCACGAAGTCCACGATCCCGTCCGCGGCGGCCTCCACCTCGGCCAGGCAGTCCTCGAAGTCCTGCTGACCGCCGTACCAGGGGTCGGCGATGTCGAGCACGTGCTCGGGCTCGCCCGGTGCGACGCGCGGTGCGGCCGGGTCGAACGAGCGGTACATCCGCACCGGGCCGGCGGCGTCGAGCCTGCGCAGGGCGCGCGCGTGCTGGGACGTCATCGCGAGCACGAGGTCCCGCGCGGCGAGGTCGCCCGAGCGCACCTGGCGGGCACGGTGCGTCCCGTCGACGGCGTACCCGTGCTCGGCGAGGACGGCGCGCGCGCGGCGGTCGATCGGGTTCCCCCGCTCCTCGTCGCTGATCCCCGTCGAGTCGACGACGACACGGTCGCCGAGCCCGGCCGCCTCGAGACGGTCGCGCAGGACCACCTCGGCCATGGGGGACCGGCAGATGTTGCCGGTGCAGACGGTCATGACGCGGTAGGGCGCGGGGGCCTCGGCACTGGTCATGGGCCCATTCTGCGGGACCCGCACGCGCCGCTCCGTACGCGCCGGTCGTCGGGCGCCCCGCGACCGCCGCGTCTACCGTGAGGACATGATGATCGGGGCGGGGTCGGGGCGGATCGCCGTGACGGGCGCGAGCGGGCTCCTGGGGTCGAAGCTCGCGTTCCGCCTCGCCGCCGAGGGCGCGACGCAGCGCCTCGTCGTGCGCGACGCGGCGCGGGCGCCCAGCCTCGGCGACGACCCGCTCCCGGAGTCGGACGTCGCCGTCGTCGGCGGGTACACCGACACGCGCGGGATGGTCGCGGCGTTCACGGACGTCGACACCGTGTTCCTCGTGTCCGCCCGCGAGGACCTCGACCGCGTCGCGCAGCACCGCGCGGCGGTCGACGCCGCCATCGCCGCCGGGGTCGGGCACATCGTCTACGTGTCGTTCGTCGGCGCGGCGCCGGACGCCGTCTTCACGTTCGCGCGCGACCACTGGCGCACCGAGGAGTACATCCGCGCGACAGGGGTGCGCCACACGTTCCTGCGCGACAACCTCTACCACCGCGGGCTCGCGCTCATGGTCGGCGACGACGGCGTGATCCGCGGGCCCGCGGGCGACGGGCGGGTCGCGTCCGTGTCGCACGACGACATCGCGGACGTCGCGACCGTCGTCCTGCTCGACGCCGACGCGCACCGCCACGACGGCGCCACCTACGACGTCACGGGGCCCGAGGCCCAGACGCTCGGCGAGGTCGCGGAGGCCCTGACCGCCGCGACGGGTCGCGAGATCACCTACCACGCCGAGACGCTCGACGAGGCGTACGCGTCGCGCGAGCGCTACGGGGTGCCGCGGTTCGAGGTCGACGGCTGGGTGTCGTCGTACACGGCGATCGCTGCGGGCGAGCTCGCGCACGTGAGCGACACCGTCCCCCGGCTCGTCGAGCGCCCCGCGCAGTCGTTCGCCGCGTGGCTCGACGACTACCCCGAGGAGTGGGCGCACCTGCGTCCCGCTTGAACCTGGCGCGCCACCGCTCGGCGCGCACCCCGCGAGATCGACCCGTGCGTCCGAGATCGACCCTCGGTGGGTCGACCTGGTGACGGGCGGGCCGATCTCGGCGGTTCCACGCCGTGCGCGAAAACCTCTGGCGCGGTCCGCGGGGGCGGACGTACCGTCGTCGTACACGCGAAAGGAGGTGGTCCTGGAAGTGAAGATTCTTCGGACTCGTGAGGTGGTTGCGCGCTAGTCGTCGCGCAACCGATCCAGCAACGGACCGGATGCGGTGAGCCCGTGAACCGGGCGGGGTCTCCCGAGGGGAGACGCCCGACGGCGAGCGAGTACCACGCAACCACCGGAGCCCGCGGGTGTCGTGCCCTCGTCCAGCACGACAGGAGGAACCCTCCAGCCCGCGGGCTTCCTGCTGCCCACCCCCCACGTTGAGTGCATGAATTAGTCGCGTCTGGGCTCGCCGGACGCGACTAATTCATGCACTCAGCGGGCGGCGGGGGCCGGAGCGGGGGCTGGGACGCCGTCGGCAGCGGGCGGTGCCGCCTCGTCGTCGACCACCCGCCGGCGGCGCGGGGCTCCCATCGCCACGGCGGCGAGGGCGAACGCCGCGACGGGCACCCAGAGCGCGGTGTGGAACGCGGCCAGGCCGGCCTCCCGGCCCGTGCCGTCGCCGAGGGCGAGGACGCTGACCGCCGTCGCGGCAGAGATGCCGATCGCCGCGCCGAGCTGGAACGCCGTGTTGAGCACCCCGCCGGCGACGCCCTGCTCCGCGTCGGTCACGCCCGTGGTCGCGGCGATGGCGATCGGCCCGTAGACCAGCGCGAACGCGACCCCGACGAGCGCCATCGACGGGACCATGACGGCGTACGTCCAGTCGAGCCCGGACGCGAGGAACCACGCCGCGGCGAGCGTCCCGGCGACGAGACCCCCGACGATCACGCGCGGCACGCCGAAGCGCTCCACGAGGCGCGGCGTGAGGACGGGCGCCAGCACGACGTCGATCGCCATGAGGAGCATCGCGAGCCCGGTCTGGAGCGGCGTCCAGCCGCGCAGCTCCTGGAGGTAGAGCGTGAGGAGCACCTGGAACCCGTAGAACCCGCCCGCGAAGAGCACGGCCGTGACGTTCGCGCGCACGAGCTCGGTCGAGCGGAAGAGCCGCAGCGGCAGGAGCGGGTGCGGGGCCCGGCGCTGGCGGGCGACGAACGTCGCGAGGAGCACGGCCCCGCCCCCGAGCGCGGCGACCGTCCACGCGACCCCTTCGCCCGGGTGCTCGAGCCGCACGATGCCGACGGCGAGCAGGACCATGGCGCCCGTCGCGAGGACCGCGCCGAGCACGTCGAGCGTGCCGCGGTCGCGGGTCGCCGCGTCGCGCGGGACCGTCGCCAGGGCGAGCACGAGGAGCACGACGGCGAGGATCACCGGCGCGAAGAAGACCCACCGCCAGTGGATCGCGGCGAGCAGACCCCCGACGACGAGGCCGAGCGAGAAGCCCGCTGCTCCCGCGGCGCCGTAGATGACCAGCGCACGGTTGCGGCGCGGGCCCTCGGCGAACGACGTCGTGATGAGCGACATGCCCGCGGGCGTGAGGAACCCGGCCGCGACACCCGTGACGAAGCGCGACAGGAGGAGCATCCACCCGTCGGTCGCGAACCCGCCGAGCCCCGAGAACACGAGGAACACGAGCAGCCAGAGGACGAACATGCGGCGTCGGCCGTAGAGGTCGGCCGCGCGCCCGCCGAGGAGCATGAACCCGCCGTACCCGACGACGTAAGCCGTCACGACCCCGCCGAGCTCGCCCGTCGCGAGACCCAGGTCGGTGCGGATGCCCGGGAGCGCGACGGAGAGCATCGCGATGTCGCTGCCCTCGAGGAAGATCGCCCCGCACAGCACGAGGAGCAGCCCCCAGTCGCGCAGCGTGAAGCGCGCGGCGGCCCGTGCGCCCGCGTCGGCCCGGATGGTGGGCAGGTCGGTCATGGCGTCCCCTCTCCTGAGCACCTTCCGGTACTCGGTTACCTCTTGATACCGAGCCCATCGTGGGACAGGATCGGGAGGCATGGAAGACGGCACATTCGGCACACCTGGTATCACCGCGGATACCGTGGCGGCGCGAGGAGGCCCCACGGCGACCCGTGACACGCCCGCGCTGCCCGAGGACCGCCACGGCTGCACGCCGTCCAAGTGGGAGTCCGACGTCGAGGTCTGGCAGTGGGACTCCCGCGAGGACTGCGAGGTGCGACAGATCCTCGACCGCATCGCGGACAAGTGGTCGCTGCTCGCCATCGCGCTGCTCGACCGCCGTGTCATGCGGTTCACCGAGCTCAAGCGCGAGATCGACGGCATCAGCCAGCGCATGCTGTCGCGCACGCTGCGCCAGCTCGAGCGCGACGGCATCGTCGAGCGCACGGTCTACCCGACCGTCCCGCCCCGCGTCGACTACGCCCTCACCGAGATGGGCCGCTCGCTCCACGCCACGACGAAGGCGCTGGTGGTGTGGACGGAAGCGCACCAGGAGCGCATCGCCGCCGCGCGCAGCGCCTATGACGAGCGCGAGGCGTCGCTCCAGGACCTCTGACCCCGCCCGTGAGGGCACGCACACCGCTGAGTGCATGAAATAGTCGCGTCCGGACGCCCGGATCGCGACTATTTCATGCACTCACGCCGGGTTGAGGTGGGGTTCGACGAGCTCCACGTAGCGGCGGGCGAGGGTGGCCACGACGTCCGTTCCGGGGGCGGCCCAGACGTCGGCGTGGAAGATCTCTACCTCCACGTCGCCTGTGTAGCCCGCTCGGGCGACCGAGCGCGTGAACGCGGTGAAGTCGACGTGACCGTCGCCCATCATGCCGCGGCCGAGCAGGGTGTCGGCCGGCAGCGGCGTGATCCAGTCGCACACCTGGTAGCTGACGATCCTGCCCGCCGCACCTGCTCGGGCGATCTGCTCGTGGACCTTCGGCTCCCACCACAGGTGGTAGGTGTCGACGACGACGCCCACCTCCTCGGGCGCGAACGGCTCGGCCAGGTCGAGGGCCTGCTCGAGCGTCGAGACCACGCCGCGGTCCGCCGCGAAGATCGGGTTCATGGGCTCGATCCCGAGCGTCACGCCCGCGTCCCGCGCGGCCGGGACGAGCGCGGCGATCGCGTCGGCCGCCCGTTCCCGGGCCCCCACGAGGTCGCGGTCGCCGTCGGGCAGTCCGCCCGGGACGAGGACGAGCGTCGGCGCCCCGAGCGCGGCCGCCTCGGCGATCGCGGCGAGGTTGCTCGCGTGGGCCGCCGCGCGCGCGTCGGGGTCGCTCGCGGTGAAGAAGCCGCCGCGGCACACGGACGAGACGCGCAGACCGGCGTCGCGCACCCACCGCACCGCGGTGTCGAGCCCGACCTCCGCGACGGGCTCGCGCCACACCCCGATCGCCGGGAGCCCCGCGGCGACGCAGCCGTCGATCGCCTCGCGCAGCGACCAGTGCGCCGTGGTCCGCTGGTTGAGCGACAGCCGAGCGAGCCGAGGATCGCCGGGCGACGGCGTCGACACCCGCGCCGCCACCCCGCTCGGCACGTCGAGGGCCCTCACCTCCCCGCCGAGCATGCTGGTGTCGCCCGGTTCGGCCCCCTGACGGGATGCGAGCGCATGCTCGGCGGGCACGACCGCATGGTCGGCGGAGGTCCGGGGGCCGGTGGACGGGAACTCCGAGATCTCGGTGCTCATGCGACCACCTCCACGACACCGGCACGGGCGCCCGCCTCGATCCCGGCAGCCGCGAGGACCAGGCCGAGGCGGTGCGCGGCGAGGTCCGGGTCCGGCAGGAGCTGAGCCTCGTTGGCGAGCTCGAACGCACGCGCGAGGTGCACGACGCTCCGGGCCGATTGGAGCCCGCCCACCATCGTGAAGCCGGGCTGGTGTCCCGACAGCCACGCGAGGAACGCGATCCCGGTCTTGTAGTAGTACGTCGGCGACTCGAACACGTGCCGCGAGAGCGCGAGCGTCGGGGCCATCTCGGCGTCGTAGCGGTCGAGGTCACCGTCGTCGAGGGCGGCGAGCGCCGCCGACGCCGCGGGGGCGACCGCCGCGAACGCGCCGAGCAGCGCGTCGGAGTGCCGCTCCCCGTCGCCCCGGATCAGCTCGGGATAGTGGAAGTCGTCGCCCGTGTACAACCGGACGCCCTCGGGAAGTACGGCGCGCAGCCCGACCTCGTGCGCCGCCGAGAGCAGCGACACCTTGACCCCGTCGACCCGGTCGGCGTGCGCCCGCACGAGGTCGACGAACGTCGCGGTCGCGGTGTCGACGTCGCCGGAGCCCCAGTACCCGCGCAGGTTCGGGTCGAACGCCTCGCCGAGCCAGTGCAGCACGACCGGCTCGCGCACCTGGGACAGGATCGCGTCGTACACGCGCACGTAGTCGTCGGCCGACGTCGCGACGCGCGCGAGGTGTCGCGACGCCATGAGGATGACCTGCGAGCCCGTGCCCTCGACGAACTCGACCTGCTCGGCGTACGCCCCGATCACGTCGTCCACGGTCCGCAGCGCGTCGGGTGCGCGGTGGTCCGTCCCAGCGCCGGACGCGATCCGTGCGCCCAGCTCGTGAGCCTGGGCCGCGCTGCGCGACACGAGCTCCTGGACCGCGGGCCAGTCGAGACCCATGTTCCGCTGCGCGGTGTCCATCGCCTCGGCGACGCCCAGGCCGTAGCGGAAGAGGTGCCGCCGGAACGCGAGCGTCGAGTCCCAGTCGACGACGGCCGGCGCGCCCGGCACGTTCTCGCCCCGCGGGTCCGCGACGACGTGCGCCGCGGCGAACGCGACGCGCGACGCGTACGGGCCCGGGTGGTCCGCCCACTCCCGCGGCGCGCGCAGCTCGACGAGCCGCGTGCCGCCGTCGGGCAACGGGATCCGCACCCCGCTCACGCCCCCGCCCCGGACGCCGAGCCCCCCAGGGCCTCGGGCCCGGGGTACGGCGAGGCGCCGAGCTCGACCCGTCGTCCCTCGCGCGACGAGGTGTACCCCGCGTCGACGAGGCGCAGGCCGCGCACGCCGGCGTCGAAGTCGTAGGGGTGCGGGCGCCCGGCGTGGACGTCGCGCAGGAACTCCTCCCACTGCGCGCGGAACCCGTTGACGAACTCCTGGTTGTCCGGGATCTGCTCCCACTGGGCGCGGAAGTCCTGGTCGGTGGGCAGGTCTGGATTCCACACCGGCTTGGGCGTGCGGGCGCGCGACTGGATGCGGCACCCGAACAGGCCCGCGACCGCGGACCCGTGCGTCCCGTCGACCTGGAACTCCACGAGCTCCCCCCGGTCCACGCGCACGGCCCACGACGAGTTCACCTGCGCGAGGATCGGGCCGTCCGCCCCGGCGAGCTCGAAGATCCCGTACGCCGCGTCGTCGGCCGTCGCGGCGTAGGGCTCGCCGTGCTCGTCCCAGCGCTCGGGGATGTGGGTCACGGCCTTCGCCATGACCGCCTCGACCGGCCCGAACAGGTTCTCCAGCACGTAGTTCCAGTGGCAGAACATGTCGAGGACCATCCCGCCGCCGTCCTCGGCACGGTAGTTCCAGCTCGGGCGCTGCGCGGGCTGCCAGTCGCCCTCGAACACCCAGTACCCGAACTCGCCGCGGACGGACAGGATGCGGCCGAAGAACCCGCCGTCGATGAGCCGCTTGAGCTTGAGCAGGCCGGGCAGGTACAGCTTGTCGTGCACGACGCCGTGGATCACCCCGGCCGCTCGTGCCGCCTCGGCGAGCTCCTCGCCCTCGGCGACCGACTCCGCGATCGGCTTCTCCGTGTACACGTGCTTGCCCGCCGCGAGCGCCTTGAGGATCGCCTTGGTCCGCTCCGACGTGACCTGCGCGTCGAAGTAGATCGTGGCCGTCGGGTCCGCGAGCGCCGCGTCGAGGTCGGTCGTGTACTCGGCGACGCCGTGGCGCGCGGCGAGCTCCGCGAGCTTGGCACGGTTGCGGCCCACGAGCACGGGCTCCACCTGGAGGCGGGTGCCGTCGTCGAGCTCGACGCCGCCGTCGTCCCGGATCGCGAGGATCGAGCGCACGAGGTGCTGGCGGTACCCCATGCGCCCGGTCACGCCGTTCATGACGATGCGCACGGTGCGGGTGGTCGGTCGGTCGCCCCCTGCGGCGTCCGTGGTCTGGCTGGTCATGCTGGCGGTCATCCGTTCTGCGAGAGCGAGCGCTCGGCGGGCCGGCCGCCGAGGTAGAGCTCGGAGAGCTGGGGGTCGGCGAGGAGCTCGGGCGCGGGGCCGGTGATGTGCACGCGGCCGAGGTCGAGCACGCACCCGATGTCGGCCGTCTCGAGCGCGCGGCGCGCGTTCTGCTCGACGAGCAGCACCGCGACCCCGGCGTCGCGCATGCGCACGACCTGCTCGAACACCGTCGACGTCGTCTTCGGGTCGAGGCCCATCGACGGCTCGTCGAGCAGCACCACCTCCGGGCTCACCATGAGCGACCGCGCGAACTCGACCTGCTTCTGCTGCCCGCCGGACAGCAGGCCCGCGAGCTGCTTCCACCGCTCGCCCACGATGGGGAAGAGGTTCTGCACGAACGCCACGCGCTCCGCGATCTTCTGCTTGTCGCGCAGGGTGTACGCGCCGAGCAGCACGTTCTCGGCGACCGTCATCTCGCGGAACACGCTGTGGCCCTGGAGCACGTGCGCCAGGCCGGACTGCAGCATCTCCTGCGGTCCCTGGCCCGTGACGTCGCGGCCGGCGACGAGGATGCGCCCCGAGCGCGGCTTGAGCAGCCCGCTCGCGACCTTGAGCACCGTCGACTTGCCCGCGCCGTTGGGCCCCACGAGGCACACGACCGTCGCCGCGGGGACCTTGATGGTCAGCCCGCGCAGCACCATCGCCGCGCGGCCGTACCCGGCCTGGATGTCGTCCAGCTCGAGGAGGTACTCCTGCTTCGCCCCCGTCCCGGGGGTCGGGTCAGACACCAAGGTAGGCCTCCAGCACTCGCGGGTCGGCTTGCACGACGGCGGGGGTGCCCTCGGCGATCGGCCGGCCCCGGTCGAACACGATGACGTGGTGGGACAGGCTCATGACCATGTCCATGTTGTGCTCGACGACGAGGAACGTCTTGCCCTCGGCGTTGAGCTCCTGCACGAGCGTCCCGATGCGGCCGATGAGCGCCGGGTTCACGCCGCCGGCCGGCTCGTCGAGCATGATCGTGTCGGGGTCGCCCATGAGGACGCCCGCGAGCTCGAGCAGCTTCTGCTGCCCGTAGGACAGGTTGCGCGCCTCGACGTTCTCCAGGTGGTCGATGCCGACGCGCACGAGCAGCGCGCGCGCCTTGTCGATCTCCTCGGGGTTGCGCGCCCCGGCGAGCAGCTCGCGCACCTTCGTGCGGCGGACTGCGACGAGCATGTTCTCGAGGACGGTCATGCGCGGGAACACGCGGCAGAGCTGGAAGCTGCGCCCGATCCCGGCACGCGCGATCTTGTGCGGCGCGCGCCGCGTGATGTCCTCGCCGCGGAAGGTGACCGTGCCGGAGTCCGGCTTGATCATGCCCGTCACGCAGTTGAAGAACGTCGTCTTGCCGGACCCGTTCGGGCCGATGAGCGCGTTGATCTTGCCGTGGTGGAACGTGACCGTCGCGTCGCGGACGGCGTGGACGCCGCCGAACGACTTGGTGAGGCCGACGGTCTCGAGGTTGCGGGTCGTCGGGGGTGCGGTCGTCGTCATCGGTCCTTCTCCTCTCCCGTGCCCTCCGCGGTCGGCTCACCCTCCGCGTGCTGTCCCTGCTGCGCGACGGCGGCGGCCGGCTCGGCCGCGGCGCGGTTGCGCTCGAGAAGCTCGGCCGCGGTCATCTCGCGGATCGAGGAGTCCTGCGGGCCGAAGCGCTTGAAGAGGGCCTGGGCCGCGGGGATGATCCCGTCCGGCATGAAGAGGACGACGACGCCGAGCAGCAGGGCGGTGGCGACGAGGTGGAACTGGGTGTCGCCAAACTCGAGCTTGAAGTACTCCAGGCCCGTGCCGACGACGACGGCGCCGAGGAGCGGGCCGAAGAGGTGCCGGACGCCGCCGAACAGCGCCATGAGCACCATGTAGGAGCCGAGCATGATGGAGAACTGGAAGATCGGGTCGAGGTCGCCGAACCACAGGGCGTACATGCCGCCCGCGAGGCCGGTGAACGTCGCGGAGACGACGTAGGCGACGAGCTTGTAGTTGCGCGTCGGGACGCCGAGGGCCTGGGCCTTGTCCTCGTCCTCGCGGATCGCCTTGAGCCCGGTGCCGAAGCGCGAGCGGTCGATCGCCCACCACGCGACGAGCATGACGACGAGCAGCGCCGCGAACAGGTAGAAGAACGTGCGGTGGTGCTCGGGCCGCAGCAGGTCCGGGAACGGGCGCGGGACGACGAGGCCGTCGGACCCGCCGGTGAAGGACCCCCACGCCTGGAAGACCAGCAGCAGGATGAGCACGAACGAGATCGACACGATGACGAACGACGCGCCGCGCACGCGCAGCGCCGCGATCCCTACGGGGATGGTGATGAGCAGGACGAGCGCGCCCGCGACGAGCCAGGCGACGAAGCTCGGGAGCCCGAGGTCGCGGATCAGCAGGCCCGTGCCGTAGGCACCGAGCCCGAAGAACGCGGCATGCCCGAGCGAGACGTACCCCGTGAAGCCCCCCATGAAGTTCCAGGCGGTCGCGGTGCACGCGTAGCTGAGGACGACGATGCCGGCCGACAGGATGTACGCGTTGGGCGCCATCGTCGGGAAGGCCAGGACGAGCACGGCGAGGACGACGAGCGCGGCGAGGCGGACGACGCGGCCCCAGGGGCGGCGCGCGGGGGGTGCGACGACGGCCGAGGCCGTGCCGGCGCCGTCGGGCACCGGGCGGGCGGCCGCACCGCGGCGGCTCGCGGGACGGGTGTCAGAAGCGTTGGGCAAGGCGACCTCCGAAGAATCCCTGGGGCCGCAGCATCAGCGTCGCGAACAGCGCGACGTAGAAGATGGTCTGCGCCCACGTGGTGCCGAGCGGCACCTGGAGCAGGCTCTGGCCGATGCCGAGCACCATGGCGGCGATCGCCGCGCCCGGGATGGACCCCAGGCCGCCGACGACGATGATCGCCATGAGCGGGCCGATCCAGTGCCAGTGCAGCGACGGGTAGATCGTCGCGTCGAGCGACAGCGCGGTCCCGCCGATCGCGGCGGTCGCGAGGCCGAGGCCGAAGCCGTAGCCCGCGACGCGGTCGGTCTTGATGCCGACGAGCTGCGCGGCCTCGCGGTGCTGGATGGTCGCGCGCAGCGCCTGGCCGAACCGGCTGTGCTTCATGAGCAGGTACAGCAGCGCGAGGGAGAGCGCCGCGAGCCCGAAGGCCACGAGCTTCACGACGGCGATCCGCGCCCCGAAGAACTCGATGCTCGCGCCCGAGTACGGGAGCTGGATGCGCCGCTGGGTACCGCTCCAGACGAAGCCGATCATGCCCTCGATGAAGAGCGCGACGGCGAACGTGAGGAGGACGGACATCATCGTGAGCGTCGCGGGCCGCAGGCGCGTGATGAGCAGGCGCTGCATGCCCACGCCGACGAGGAAGAACAGCGGCACCGTGATGACGAGCGACAGCAGCGGGTCCATGCCGGTCTGCTGGTTGAAGAACCAGGCGAGGTACGCGGCGAGGATGAGGAACGCCGAGTGGGCGATCATCACGACGCGCATCACGCCGAAGTACAGGGTGAGGCCCGCTGCCAGGAGGGCGTAGAGCCCTCCCAGCAGCACGCCGAGCACGAGGCTCTGGAAGAGGAGCGTTCCTGTCACGAGGTGATCACCAGGCCGGCTTGGGGAAGACGAAGTCGGCTTCCTTGGCGTCCTGCGGCAGGACGATCTGGATCTCGCCGTCCACGTACTGCTGGATGAGGTGGGCGCCCTGCGGCTTGCCCGTCTCGTCCCAGGTCAGCGGCCCGACGACGGTCTCGACCTCGTTGCTGCGCAGCCACGAGATGAGCTCCTGCTGGCACTCGCCCTGCTCGGCGCACCCGACGGCCTCGACCGCGGCGGCGACGACCTGGCCGGTCGTGTACGCGTTGGCCTCGTCCTCGCCGGGCGGGTTGCCGTGCAGCTCCGTGTACCGCTCGACGAAGTCGACGTTGGACGGCCAGCTCGCGGTCTCCGTGTAGCCGGTGGGCGAGAGGATGCCCTCGGTCTTGGCGCCGATCGCGGCCGAGAACTCGGGGTTGGTCGGCGCGGTGGAGAACGCCGCGAGCGTGGGCTGGTAGTTGAGCTGCTGCAGCGCCACGATGAGGTTCACCGCGTCCTGGTACTGCGTGCCGCCGATGACCATGTCCGCGCCGGAGTCGTTGATCTTCGCGGCGATCGACGAGAAGTCGGTCGTGTTGGGCGGGTAGACCTCGTCGACGACGATCTCGAGCCCGGCGTCGGCGAGCTTGTCGCGCAGGCCGTAGGCCGTGCCCTGGGCGAACGGGTCGTCCATCGACGCCACGGCGACCGTCTGCGGGCGCTCGCCCTCGGGCATGTCGAGGATGTGGTCCGCGAGGTAGTTGTAGTGGTCGTCGGCGACGGCCGGGGCGGCGTAGAACAGGTTCTCGAAGCCCTGCTCGAACACCTCGGCCGCGGCGCCCGCCGGCTCGACGAAGAGCATCCCGTACTCCTCGGCGACGCGGGCGCTGGGGACGACGAGGCGCGTCGAGAACGGCCCGAACACGAGGTCGACCTCGTCCTGGGCGATGAGCGCCTCGTAGTCCTGGACCACACGGTCCGCGTTGGACTGGTCGTCGAGGATCTTGAGCTCGACCTGTCGCCCGAGGAGGCCCCCGTCCTCGTTGACGAACTGCGCCCAGGCCTCGTAGCCGCGCTGGACGCCCTTGCCGGGCTCGGAGAAGTCGCCGGTGAGCGGGAGGGAGATACCGATGACGATCGGGTCGTCGGACCCGCCGCCTCCGCCCTCGCCGTCGGACCCGCCGGAGCACGCCGTGAGGACGAGCGCCGTCGCGGTCGCACCGGCCGCGAGGGCGAGGGCGCGCTGCGAGCGGGTGCGGGTGGACATCCGTGGAGTCGACCGAGAATGCATGGACGTGACTCTCCCTACTTCGTCGTAGTGAAGACCTGAGGCCGTACTGCTCCGTACGAGACCGCATGTTTACGAAAGCGCTTTCGTAAGCGCTTCCGCTAGAGTACGGTGCGGACAGCGGATGTGGCAAGCGTCACGTCGGGGAGGGCCCTTCGGCCACCGACCGGACGACGCACGGACGAGCGGAGCAGGGGTGCGTCGAGAGGGTCGGACCACGAAGGGTCGTAGCGCGCTGCGGCTGGTCGACGTCGCCGAGCGGGCGGGCGTGTCGCTCGCCACCGCGTCGCGCGCGCTGTCGGGCAGCGACGGCGTCTCCGAGGTGCTCGCAGAGCACGTCCGCGAGGTCGCGACGGAGATGGGCTACATCGCCAACCCGCACGCGCGCACGCTCGCCGGGGGCACGACCTCCGTCGCCGGCCTGCTCGTCTACGAGATCGGCGACCCGTACTTCTCCGAGATCGCGAGCGGCGTCGTCCGGGTCGCGACCGAGCACGGGTGGAGCGTCCAGATCAGCCACACCGAGCGCGAGCCCAGCGCCGAGGTCACGCAGATCCGGCTCATGCGTGCGCACCGCGTCGGCGCGATCCTCGTCGCCGGCTCCGGCTACGTCGACCCCGCGATGGAGGCCGACGCCGCGCGCGAGCTCGCGGCGTTCCAGGAGGCCGGGGGCCGGGTCGTCGTTATCGGTCGCCACCACCTGCACAGCGACGCCGTGCTGCCGGACAGCGAGGCCGCCGCGGCGAGCCTCACCGACCACGTGCTCGACCTGGGGCACCGCCGGATCGCCATCGCCGCCGGGCCCGAGCGGCTCACGACCGTCGCCGACCGCACCGCCGGGATCCGGAGCGCCGTCGCGGCCCGCGGCCTCGACCCCGACGACCTGTTCGTCGTGCACGCGCCGTTCACGCGCGAGGGCGGCCGTGACGCGACGCAGCGCATCCTCGCCCAGCGCCCGGACACCACGGCGATCCTCGCGCTCAACGACGCCATGGCCACCGGGGTGCTGTCGCTCCTGCGCGAGCGCGGCGTCGTCGTGCCGCGCGACATGTCCGTCACCGGGTTCGACGACATCCAGGTCGCCCAGGACCTCGCGCCCGCCCTGACCACGGTGCGGCTACCGATGAGCGAGATGGGGGCGACGGCGTTCGAGCTGGCGCTCCGGCCGCCGTCGGGCCGCCCGCGCCGCAAGCGCACCGACCACGTGCTCGTCGTCCGCGACTCCGCGGCCCCACCGCGCCCCGGCCCGCTGTGGGCATGAGATGGGCCCGGTTCTGCGGCGAGAACCGGGCCCTTTCCATGCCCACAGCGATGGGGTGGGAGCGGGTCAGAAGGGCTTGCGGGCCACGACGAGGAAGCGCGGAGCCTCGTCGACGAACTCGTGGCCCGCGGCGAGGTGCAGGTGCAGCGCGCGCAGCGGCGCCTCGTACCGGGCGATCGCCTCGGGGGACAGCGAGGCGAGGTCGGGCACCTGCCACGCGATGATCTTGAGGTACCAGAGCACGGACGACAGGTCGCGGAACCGGCGCAGGCCCTCGTGCTCGCGCGCGACATCGACGACGAATCCCGCGTCCCGCAGCACCTCCACCGCGGCCTCGAGGGTCACCGAGTCCGGGTCCCATGGCAGCTCGGTGCCGAGCGCCGTGTTGAGCCGCAGGCCGTCGCGCGTGTCGACCTGCTGGGTGAGGAACACCCCGCCCGGCTCGAGCACGCGCAGCACCTCGTCGGGGTCGAACTCCTCGTGCCGGTCCAGCACGACCGCGAACTGGCCGTCGAGGAACGGCAGGAGCTGCTCCTCGTCGCTCTCCACGGACCGCACGTCGACGCCCAGGGGCTCGAGCCGGCGTCGGGCCACGGGAAGGTTGGGCGCCCAGCCCTCCGTCGCCGCGGACCCGGCGGGGAACGGTCCGAACGTGGAGAGGAGCTCCCCGCCGCCCGTCCCCAGGTCGAGCACGGCGCCGCGGCCGCTGCCGACCAGCTCGCGCGCGAGCGCGGCGTAGTCCCACGGCAGCGCGTCCTCGACGACACGGTCGGCCACGGGCGAGAGGTCGAACCCGACCACGGGCACGGTGCGGGCCCACGCCACGTGCTCCTCGAACGAGGCGTCCCGGACGGGGACGGGCACGTCGGTGGCCCGGTCGGGGGTGGCAGGGGAGTCGGGTACCGCGGCAGGCATGCGTCGATTGTCACCCGCGGGGACGCCGTCACCGAACACGCGCGCCGAGCCTGCGCCGAGGAGACGGGGAGTCCTCCCCATCGCCTCAGGGCGGGTGCAGGCGATAGCCTCCCGGATGCCCGTTTCGTGCGCTCCGGGACCCCGGGGCCCGCGACGGGCGACCTACCGACCGACGAGGGGACGAGGACGACGTGAGCGGGATGTGGGGCGCCGACGTCACGGAGCTGAGGAGGCTCGCGCAGTCGCTGCGCTCCGCCTCCGACCAGCTCGTGAGCACGACGTCCGAGGTCAGCGGCCTCGTGGAGGCCGCCGGCAGGTGGCAGGGGGGCGACGCCGACCAGTTCCGGGGCGAGTGGACCGGGTCCTCGGTGGCGCTGCTGCGGGGGGTGAGCCAGACGCTCGCCGAGGCGTCGCAGGCGGTCCTGCGCAACGCCGACGAGCAGTACCTGACGAGCACCGAAGGCGGCGCGATCCCGTCCCCCGGCGTGCCCGGACCGGGCGTGCCCACGGGTCCCGGCGGCGGGCCGCTCGGCGGCGGCACCCCGCTCGACGGGTCGATCTGGGACGTCGGCGAGACGGCGTGGGGCGCGATCTCGTTCGGCCTCGCCGGGTGGAAGACCTGGAAGGTGGGCCAGTCGCTCACCGCGTTCCTGCAGGCCAGCCGCCTCGCCGACCTGTCCGACGCCGCCGCGAGCGCGTCGGTCTTCGCGCGCGGCATGGTCCTCGACGACGCCATGGGGCTGCTGGGCGGCCTCGGGACGGCGGGCCGGCTCGCGGGCGGCGTCGGCGGCCTGTTCGGCGTCATCGGCGGCGTCAACCAGATGTTCAACACCGAGTACGACGGCGTCCGGGGCGGCGTCGACCGCGTCATGGGCGGCCTGTCCGTCGTGGGCGGCGCGGGGACGATGCTCATGATGGCGGGCATGCTCACCAACCCGGTGGGCATCGGGATCGTGGTCGGCGCCGGCGTCGTCGCGGGCGCCTGGGCGCTGGGCAACCTCGTCGTCGACAACTGGGACGCGATCTCGGGCTTCGCCACCAACCCCGGCCCGTACCTCGCGGACGGGTGGAACAACGTGACCGACTTCGCGGGCGACGCGGTCGATACGATCGGGGACGTCGCGTCCGACGTCGGGGACGCGATCGGCGACGGGCTCTCCGCCGCCGGTGACTTCGTCGGAGGGCTCTTCTCGTGACCCAGCAGACCATGCGGTGGTCCACGTCGGACATCGCCGCGGCCGAGCGCACGCTGGCACGGGCCGCCGCCGGCGAGGTCACGCACGTCGTGACCCTCACCGACGAGGAGATCGTCATCCTCGACGGGCTGCAGAACCCCCAGCTCGTGGCGGTCCCGTGGCTCGACGCGCAGGAGGGCGCGGACCGCGCGCTCGTGGGCCGCGTCGCGCTCCGCTCGCTCCTCGCCCGCGGCATGGTCGTGCCGACCGAGGACGCGGCCGCGGCGGAGCCCGTGGACGGCCGCCCGGCCGTCGGCATCGAGGCCGTCCCCGAGATCACGGGCCCGCTCGTGCTGCGACGCACGGCGAACGCGATCCTGTCCGTCGAGCGCACGACGTCGCTCGGCCGGCACTGGGTGTACGTCTACCTCCACGAGGACGACCGCGTGCTCGAGGAGGAGGTCGCGCCCAGCGGCCACCACGCTTTCAGCGTCTACCCGCTGGCCGAGCTCCCGGGCCGGCTCGCGGTGTTCGTCGACCCGGGCGCCAAGGCCCTGCTCGACGGGCGCTCGCAGACCTTCACGCCCGACGAGTTCGCGGCCCAGGCGCCGACCCTGCCCGAGCTGGCCGGGGCGCTGGCCGTCACGACGATCGGCGCGGTGCGCGCCGGCTCCGACGTCCTGGAGCAGGTGAGCGTCTACGCGACGCCCGACGGTGTGTACACGGTCCGCGGCGGCGAGCACGGGGCCGACGGTGCCCCGACGACGCTCACGCTCTCCGAGGTCGGGGCGGCCACGGTCCGCCGTCTCCCGCTCGAGCTGCTCGGTCGATGAGCGGGCCGACGGCGACCGGCGCGCGCGCGACGCGCAAGGTACGGCACCACGCCGAGCGGTCCGGCCTCGGTGCGGTCCGGCACGTGTCGGCGTCGACGCCGAACGGTCCCGCGTGGGCGGTGACCGTCGTCGTGGTGCTGGTGTTCTCGGTCGGGCCGGCGCTCGTGGGGAACGCGGGCGCCGCCGCGATCGGCTACCTCCTGCCGTCGTTCGCGGCGATCGCCGCCGTCATCCTCTGGTTCCTCGGCTCCGAGAAGCTGGTCGTGCTCGACCACGGGATCCTCGTCGGCTCGTTCGCCCCGTTCCTGCGCCCGGTCGCGGTGCCGTTCGCGGCCCTCGACGTCCGGACCGTGCGGGCCGCCGTCGCGAGCCCGCGCACGCTCGGCCTGCTGCTCACCGACCGCGGCGTGTCGACGGCGTCGCGCACCGTGCTCTGGTCGCGCCGCGCCGTGACCTTCGTCGGCGTCGCGCCGAGCCAGCTCCGCCAGGCGCGGGCGCGAGGCCTGCACGTCGACCTCTCGACCGCGACCGCCGTCGACCTCTGGGTCTTCTCCGCTCGGGACCCGCGTCGCCAGGAGCAGGTCGTCCGCGCGCTGGGCGACGCCGCGCGCGCGGCCGGGGTGCCCGGCGCGGAGCACGTCGAGGCGCTCGCCCTGCCCGCGCAGCCCGTGCAGGTCTCGCCGCAGGGCGCGGACCGACTCGCGGTCCCGGAGCGGCTGCGCAGCGCCCGGGCGCGGCACCCGCAGACGACGCGCTGAGCGCCTCGCGGGTCGACCGCGTCAGGCCGAGGGGGGTCCGAACGCCGCGGCGAGGCGCGCCGTCGGGCCGTCGCCCTCGGTGCTCGCGGAGCCGAGAGCGGCGACCTGGAGCACCATCCACGGGCTGAACGCCCACGGGGTCGCGGCGACCGCGCGCGCGACGTCGCGCGGGTCCGCCCAGGCGGTCTCCATGACCTCGTCGGGGTTCGGCTCGACCGTGCCCACCGCGCGCGCCGCATAGACCGGGCAGATCTCGTTCTCCACGACGCCGGACGCGTCGACGGCGCGGTAGCGGAAGCCCGGCACCGCGACCTCGAGGCCCGCGATCTCGAGCCCGAGCTCGTGACCCGCGTGCCGGACGATCGACTCCTCGGTGGTCTCGGTCCAGCGCGGGTGCCCGCAGAACGAGTTGGTCCACACACCCGGCCACGTGCGCTTCGCGAGCGCGCGCCGCGTGAGCAGGAGGCGGCCCGCGTCGTCGAGGACGTAGCAGGAGAAGGCCAGGTGGAGGGGCGTCTCGGTCGTGTGGACCGCGGCGCGCTCGAAGGTGCCGGTCCGGCGACCCTGGTCGTCGACGGTGACGACGTGGTCGGCGGCGACGGGGACGTGCGAGGTCATGCGGCCACTCTCGCACACGGCCGTCCGGGACGGGGAACCGCTGTCAGGTGTCCTCGTCGGGCCGGTGCCGGCCGAGGTGCCGGTCAGGTGTCGGCCCCCGAGCCGCTGCCCGCGTCCCGCCCGGCCGACCAGGTCGACCACAGGTGTGCGTAGCGCCCTCCCGCGGCGACGAGCTCCGCGTGCGTGCCCTGCTCGACCACGCGGCCGTCGGCGACGTAGGCCACGCGGTCGGCGGTCACGGCCTGGCTGAGCCGGTGCGCGACGACGACGCACGTGCGCCCGCGCGCGACGGCCGCCACCGCGGCGTCGAGCACGCGCGCCCCGCGGCTGCCCGCCTCGGCGGTGGCCTCGTCGAGCACGGCGACGCGGGGGTCGCGCAGCCGGAGCCGGGCGAGCGCGAGCTGCTGCGCACGGTCCCCGCCCAGCGGGTGCGCGGTCGCCCCGACACGGGTCGCGAGGCCGTCCGGGAGGGCGCGAACCCAGCGCGCGGCGCCCACGGTCCGGAGCGCGTCCCACAGGTCGTCGTCCGTGGCGTCCGGGCGCGCGAGGCGCAGGTCGTCCGCGAGCGTGCCCGCGAAGACGTGCACGTCCTGCGTCACGAGCGCGACGTCTCCGCCCGGACCGGTGCGCGGCGGCGCCCCGTCGACCGCGACCGAGCCCGCGCGGGGCTCCTCGATCCCCGCGACGAGGCGCGCGATCGTCGACTTCCCGGACCCGCTCGGGCCCACGAGCGCCACGTGCTCGCCCGGGGCGACGTCGAGGTCCACGCCGTGCAGCACGTCGGCGCCGTCGTACGCGAAGCGCACGCCGCGCAGGCTCACCGCGGCACCCTCGGCCGCGCGGGCCGGGTCGGGGTTCGCCCGGCCCGGCCGTCCGGGCTCGGGGCCCGCCCCGGCTGGCGCGTCCGGGAGGTCCAGGACGCCGACCAGGCGGGCGAGCCCCGCCCCGGCGCGCTGGAGCTCGTCCGCGCCGCCCAGGAGCGTGTTGATCGGGCCGAAGAGCCGGTGGAAGTAGAGCGCCGCGGCGGTCGCTGCACCGAGCGTCGCCGCACCGTCGCGCACGAGGACGAACCCGACGACGAGCACCGAGCCGAGCCCGAGGAGCTCGGCGACGTTGAGACGCCCGTAGAAGCGGGTCATCGAGCGCGCGGCGCGCAGCGAGTGGTCCACGTAGTCGAGGGACGCGCGGTCCACGGCGGTGCGCGCGTGCTCCTCGATCCCGAACGCGCGCACGGTCTCGGCGCCGACGAGCGCGTCGAGGCTGCGCTGGGTGCGCGCGGCCTCGGCGACCCGGGTCGCGCGGTACATCGGCGAGGTCCGGCGGATGTACATCACCGTGGCGAAGACCTGTACCGGGACCGCGACGAGCGCCGCGACGGCGAAGCGCCAGTCGAGTAGACCCAGCCCCGCGAGCGTCACGCCGATCGTCAGCGCGGCCCCCGTCGTGCCCGGCAGCACCTGCGACGCGGCGTCCGCGACGACCCGGACGTCGCCCGACACGCGGGCCACGAGGTCGCCCGTCCCGGCGCGCTCGACCCGGCCGAGCGGCTGGTGCAGCGCCCGGTCGAGGACGCGCTCGCGCAGGTCGGCGAGCAGGCGCTCGCCGAGCGCGGCGACGGCGCGCGTCGAGACGTGCGTCAGCGCCGCCGTCACCAGCCCGACCACGACCAGCGCGACGACGAGGACGACCGCCGCGCGGCCGTCGCGCTCCGTGACCGCGTCGACGACGCGGCCGAGCAGCCACGGGACGGCCAGTCCCGCCGTGCTCGTCGCCAGGAGCGCCGCGAACGCGCCCGCCGCGAGGGCGCGATGGCGTCCGAGGAGGCCGCGCGCCGCGCGCCACGTCTCCCGCGCGCTCGCCGTGGGCAGGGGCTCGCGCGGACCGGCGGGCGCCGAGGCGCCCGGGTCGCCGGGGAGCGCCGCGGTCATGCGAGCACCGCCTCTCGGTAGCCGTCGTGGTCGAGGAGCTCCCGGTGGGTGCCGCGCGCGACCAGGCGGCCGTCGTCGAGCAGGAGCACGTGGTCGCACGTCCCGAGCACGACGGGGCTCGTCGTGACGACCACCGTCAGCAGGTCCGCCCGGTGCGCGCGCACCGCCTCGGCCACGCCGAGCTCGGTCGCGGCGTCGAGGGCCGACGTCGGCTCCTGGAGCACGACGACCGGACGCCGCGTCGCGAGCGCCCGCGCCAGCAGGACGCGTTGGCGCTGGCCGCCGGAGAGCGCGCCGCCGCGCTCCCCGACCGGCGTCCCGGGCGCGACGTCGTGCACCTGCGCGACGGCGAGCGCCGCGGCGACGGCACCGGCCGGGTCGTCCGACGTCCCTGTGGCGGTGCCCGCGGCGGCGCCCGGGAGGACGACCGCGACGTTGTCGTGGACGCTGCCGTCGAGGAGCACCGGCTCGTGCGGGACGGCGAGGACGCGGGCGCGGCGGCCCACGGCGTCGAGCGCGCGCACGTCGTGCCCGCCGACCCGCACGGCCCCCCGGTGCGCGGGCTCGGCGCCCGCGAGCAGCCCCGCGAGGGACGCCGCCGCGGCCGGGTCGTCCGTGACGACGCCGACCAGACCCGGGCGGTCGCTGCGCCACGACACCTCGCGCAGCACGTCGGTGGAGACGGCGTCGAGCTCGACGTGCCACGGGGCGACCTCGGGGTCCTCCCCGCCCCGGGTGCTCGCCCCGGCCGTGCCCGGGACGTCCGCTCCGGCCCCGACGACCGGCCCGGCGACGGAGGGCTCCGCGAGCCAGTCGCGCACGCGGCCGAGCGACGCGCGAACGCCCGCGGCCTCCGCGCCGAGGTACGCCAGGCCGGTGAGCGGCCACTGCACGAACTGCGCGAGCCCGACGACGGCGACGAGCTCCCCGACCGTGATCCGCCCCTCGAGCGCCATCCACGCCGCGGCGCCCACCACCGCGGCGAGCAGGAGCCCGCCGACCAGGGAGCTCGTCGCCCGGTGGCCCGCGCGCGACCGCGCGGCGCGCAGCGCGGCGGCGAGCGCGTCGCGGCTCGCGATCGCGTACCGGCGCCCGGCCTCGTCCTCCGCGCCGAGGCCCTTGAGGGCGCGCAGGCCGGTGACGGTGTCGGTCGCGAGCGCGCCGGCCGCGGCGACCTCCTCCTGCTCGCGCGCGCTGCGCCGCTCGAGCGGGCCGGAGAGCGCGTGCATCGCCCAGAGCGCGAGCGGCGTCACGACGAGCACGCCGAGCCCCAGCGGGACGGAGACGACGAGCAGCGAGACCGCGGCCGTGAGGAGCGCGGCGGCGGCCGCGGCGTTCTCCCCGACGACCCAGACGATCCCGGCGACCTGCTGCGTGTCCGAGCCCGCGACGGACAGCACCTCGCCGGGCAGCCGCGGACGGCGCAGGGGTCGCAGGGCGTGCCCGACGACGCGCGTGCGCAGCGCGTGGGCCGACGTCTCGAACACGCGCGCGGTGAGCCGGAAGGAGAGGCGCCACGCGGCGGTGAGGACGAGGAACAGCGCGGCGAGCAGCCCGAGGCACACCGCCAGCGCGCGCGGGTCGGACGTCGCGATCGCGGCGTCGACCGTCCTGCCGATGACGACCGGGACGAGCGCCTCCGTGACCTGGTGCAGCACCAGCCCGCCCGCGGCGAGGACGAGGAGGCGTCCGCGTCGCCCGCCGAGGACGACGCGCAGGGCGTCGGAGGCGTCGTGACGCCGTCGCCGGTCGGGTGACGGGGCAGGCTGCGGGTCGGGGAGCGGAGGCACCGGCACATCGTAGGTGAGGTAAGCCTTACCGACGTGGGATCGTGAGGGGCGTCACCCGGGCAGACCGCCGCACCGTCTTGCCGGGCCCACCCCGGCGTGAATTAAGGTGAGGGTAACCTCACTAGGCCATCGACCGACCGGGCACGCGCCCCCGAAAGATCCGAGCACCATGACCTCGCCCGCGACCGCCGACGCGCCAGCCGGCGTCCCCGACGGGACCAGCAGGCCCACGACGGACCGCGACGACCGTCCCGCCGGGCTCGCCCGCACCAACGCCGGTCGCAGCCTCGGGCTCCTCGTGGCGGTCGCGGTGCTCGTCCTCGCGATCGCCCTGAGCCTCGTCGTCGGCTCCAAGCCGGTGCCGCTCGGCACGGTGTGGGACGCGCTGACCGGCTACGACGGCTCCGGCGACCACGTGATCATCCGCGACCTGCGCCTGCCCCGGACCCTCGTCGGCCTCCTCGTCGGGACCGCGCTCGGCGTCTCGGGCGCCCTCATCCAGGCCATGACGCGCAACCCGCTGGCGGACCCGGGCATCCTCGGCGTCAACGCCGGGGCGGCGTTCGCCGTCGTGCTCGCGGTCGCGTTCCTCGGGTTCACGGACATCCAGTCCTTCATCTGGTTCGCGTTCGCCGGGGCGGTCGTGGCGACGATCGCCGTCTACGCGATCGGCTCGCAGGGGCGCGGGGGAGCGACGCCGGTGCGCCTGACCCTCGCGGGCGTCGCGCTCGGGGCGGTCCTGGGCGGGATCTCCCAGGGCATCACGCTGCTCGACCCCGCCGCGTTCGACCGCATGCGCTTCTGGGGCGCCGGCTCGCTGGCCGGCCGCACGATGGAGATGGCCGGCACGATCGCGCCGTTCGTCGTGATCGGGCTCGTCATCGCGCTCGTCGTCGCCCGCCCGCTCAACACCATCGCGCTCGGCGACGACCTCGCGAGCTCGCTCGGCGCGCACGTCGGGCGCACGCGCATCCTCGTCGGCGTCGCGGTCATGCTCCTGTGCGGTGCCGCGACGGCAGCCGCCGGGCCGATCGGGTTCGTCGGGCTCATGGTCCCGCACGTCGCGCGCTGGACGGTCGGCCCCGACCAGCGCTGGATCCTCCCGTACTCGGCCGTCCTCGCACCGGTCCTGCTCCTCGTCTCCGACGTCGTCGGCCGCGTCGTCGTCATGCCGGGCGAGCTCCAGGTCGGCATCGTCACCGCGTTCGTCGGGGCGCCGGTGCTCATCGCGCTCGTGCGCCGCTCGAAGGCGAGCGGGCTGTGAGCGCCCCGGTCCGGGACGACGCTCGCGTGGGCCCGCGCGTGCCCGACGGCGGCGCGCACCGCGTGGACTTCGGCCGCCCCACGCGCGTCGTGCGCGGGCTCGGCGGCCGCGTGAGCCACCGGCTCGACCTGCGCACCCTCGCGGTGTGCGGGGTCCTGCTGCTCGTCGCGCTCGCGGTCGGGATCGTCGCGCTGACCACGGGCGACTACCCGCTCACCGTGCCGCAGGTGCTCCAGGCGCTCGTCGGCGCGGCCGACGGCCCGGTGCACATGGTCGTCGTCGAGTGGCGCCTGCCGCGCGCGCTCATGGCGCTCGTGCTCGGCGCTGCGCTGGGCGCGAGCGGCGCGATCTTCCAGTCGCTCACGCGCAACCCGCTCGGCAGCCCCGACGTCATCGGCTTCAACACCGGTGCGTACACGGGCGCGCTCGTCGTCATCATGCTGCTCGGCGGCGGGTACGTGGGCGTCGCCGCGGGCGCGCTCGTCGGCGGCATCGTCACCGCGGGGGTCGTGTACGTCCTCGCGTACCGGCGCGGCGTCCAGGGCTTCCGGCTCATCATCGTCGGCATCGCCGTCTCGGCGATGCTCGCGTCCGTCAACCAGTGGCTCATCATCAAGGCCGACCTCGAGACCGCGATGGCCGCCGCCGTGTGGGGCGCGGGGTCGCTCAACGGCATGACGTGGGCGCAGGCCGTCCCCGCGGCCGTGCTGGCCGCGCTCCTCGCGCTGCCCCTCGTGTGGCTCGCGCCTCGCATGGGCCTGCTCGAGCTCGGGGACGATGCCGCGGCCGCCCTCGGCCTGCGCAGCGAGCGCGTGCGCCTCGCCCTCGTGATCGTCGGCGTCGCGCTCACGGCCCTCGTCACCGCCGCCGCCGGACCGATCGCGTTCGTCGCCCTCGCCGCCCCGCAGCTCGCGCGCCGCCTCACGGGCGCCGCCGGGGTGCGGATCCTCCCGGCCGCCGTCATGGGCGCCGTGCTGCTCGCCGCGAGCGACCTCGTCGCCCAGCGCGCGTTCGCGCCCACCCAGCTCCCCGTCGGCGTCGTGACCGTGAGCGTCGGTGGCGCCTACCTCGTCTGGCTCCTCGTGCGCGAGGCCCGCAAATGACCACGAACCCGCAGACCGGAAGGACCCCGGTGGCTCTCACGAACCTCGCGGACGCCCCGAGCGGCGCCCTCGCCGCCGCGTCGACCGACGCGCGCGCGGACCGCGTGCACCCCGCGGACCGCCTGCACGCCGAGGGGGTCACGATCGGGTACGACGACCGTGTCATCTCCGCCGACCTCGACGTGAGCATCCCCGACGGGTCGTTCACGGTGATCGTCGGGCCGAACGCGTGCGGCAAGTCGACGCTGCTGCGCGCGCTGTCGCGCCTGCTCAAGCCGTCGCGGGGGCAGGTCGTGCTCGACGGCCGCTCGATCTCGTCGATCCCCGCGAAGGAGGTCGCGCGCCGCCTCGGCCTCCTGCCGCAGACGTCGATCGCGCCCGAGGGCATCACGGTCGCCGACCTCGTCGCGCGCGGTCGCTACCCGCACCAGAAGCTCCTGCGGCAGTGGTCGCGCGAGGACGAGGCCGCGGTGGTCGGCGCGCTCGCCGCGACCGGGACGACCGAGCTCTCGGGCCGCCTCGTCGACGAGCTCTCCGGCGGCCAGCGCCAGCGCGTGTGGGTCGCCATGGTCCTCGCGCAGGAGACCCCGATCCTCCTGCTCGACGAGCCGACGACGTTCCTCGACATCGCGCACCAGATCGAGCTGCTCGAGCTGTGCGCCGACCTCAACCGCGACCGCGGCCACACGCTCGTCGCCGTGCTGCACGACCTCAACCACGCGTGCCGCTACGCGACCCACCTCATCGCCATGAAGGACGGCGCGATCGTCGCCGAGGGCGCGCCGGCCGACGTCGTGACGGCCGAGCTCGTCGAGGACGTGTTCGGCCTGCCGTGCCGCATCATCGCCGACCCCGTGACGGGCACCCCGCTCGTCGTGCCCGAGGGTCGTCCCCGCCGCGCCTGAGCGCGCGGCCCCGTTCCCCAGCCGGTCGACCCACCCGCCCGACCGGCCCCCCACCGTCCTGCGCTCGCCCGCACCGCCTCGTCGGAGGAGCAACGCATGACCCGCACCACCCGTCCCTCGTCCACCCTGCCCGGCGCGACCCGCCCGGCACGCCGCCGGGTGCGTTCGCTCGCGGCCGGCACGCTCGCCGTCGGGCTCGCGGCCACGCTCGCGGCGTGCTCGACCGGCACCGACCCCGGAGCCGGGGCCGACGACGACGCGCAGCCCGCGGCGAGCGCCGACGGCTGGTCCTGGACGTCGTCGGGCTACGGCACGACGTACGAGCTCGACGCGGCGCCCGACAGCGTCGTCGTGGACGGCTACAGCGCCGCGGCGCTGTGGGACTACGGCGTGCGGCCCGCCGGGGTGTTCGGCTACGGCTTCTCGGACGCCGGCGCGCTGTCGATCGGGAACGCGCAGGTCGACGAGATGAAGGTCGTCGGTGCCGACGCGGAGCTCAGCCTGGAGAAGCTGCTCGCCCTCGAGCCCGACCTGGTGATCGGGTTCGGCAACGAGGACGGCACTGCCTGGACCTGGTGGGACGACAAGGTCACCGAGGAGGCGACGGCGGTCGCGCCGTTCGTCGGCATGAAGTTCGCGGGCCGCCCGGTCGTCGAGGTGATCGAGGACTACGCGTCGCTCGCCGAGGCGCTCGGCGGCGACGTCGACTCGCGGGAGGTCACGGAGGCCCGGGCCGCGTTCGACGAGCGCCTCGACACCCTGCGCGGCATCGCGGCGGAGAAGCCGCTGACGATCCTGCCGCTCAACGGCGCCGAGGAGCTGTGGGTGGGTCAGAAGACGCTCGGCCAGCTCGCGCTGCTCGACGAGCTGGGCTTCACGATCGGCGGGCCGCAGGACCAGGAGGCCTGGGCCGAGCTGAGCTGGGAGCGCGTGCCGGACTACCCGGCCGACGTCGTGCTGAGCTACACGGGCTCCGACGAGGCGATGGCCGCGAACCCGGTCTACGCGGGGCTGCCCGCGGTGCAGGCGGGTCAGGTCGTCGGCTGGGACGACAAGCGCCCGTTCACGTACGCGAGCTACGTCGAGTGGTTCGACGAGCTGATCGCGGTGCTCGACGGCGCGGAGGTCGTGTCCGGGACGCCCGCGTCCTGATTTTCCGCGCCGTCCCACCAGTCGAGGACGACGGTCGCGTGGTACGTGAGCCAGCGTGACGGCTCGCCTGCGGGCGCGTCGACCTCGAACCACACCCGGCCCGGGTGGCGCCGGCCCTGGAGCCAGGTGCCGCCCGGGCGGCGGGCGCGGCGGACGTGCTCGACGGCGTCCGCCGCGCGCGGGTCCGGGGGCGTGCCGTCCAGCAGCGACGCCTCGCGGAGGTAGACCAGCGCGTTGAGCACGCTGTAGTACCAGCGGAACGGGTAGGCGAGGCGGAGCACCCAGTCGCCGACGGGCTCGCCCGTGCTCAGGCGGCGGAACAGGCCCCGGCGCAGCAGGTACTCCTCGCCCGACCGGCGTGCCGCACGCAGCTCGTCGTCGCCCCCGGCGAGCTCCTGGTAGGCGAGCAGCCCCTTGAGCGCGTTGAGCGTCGAGTGGAACGAGGAGACCGTGGCACCCTCGACCCACTCGCAGTTCCACCCGCCGTCGGGCAGGCGTCCGTCCAGGACCGCGCGGAGGAGCTCCGACACGTCGACCCCGAGCCACGCACCGGCCGCGAGCGTGTACCCGTTGATGCACCAGTCGACCTCGCCGCCCCAGTAGGGCAGGTCGTCGTACTCCCAGCGGCTGTGCGCGGCGAGCCGCTCGGGCGTGCGGCGCGCTCGCAGGACGCCCGGGTCGAGCCCCCACTCACGGAGCGCGACGAGCGACCAGGTCGTCGCGGTCCAGGGCTGACCCTCCTCGGGCGCGCCGCCCGCGTCGACCGCTCCGGCGTCCGCGGGGAAGTACGCGCCGCCGGCCCACTGGCCGTCCGGGTCCTGCAGCGCGAGCAGGCGCGCGCCGAACCCCTCGGTCGCGACCCGCGCCCGCGTCTCCTCCCACACCTCGGGCGGCGCGTGCACGAGGTCGCGCTCGACCCGCCAGCGCAGCGCCGGGTCGGAGTCGAGCAGCCAGTCGACCAGCCCGCCGTCGGGCGGCCCTCCGGGAGTGCCGTCGGCCATCCGGCCACGCTACGCCCGGGCAGGGCCGCCCGCCGTCCCTCAGACGAACCCGAAGACCGGAGGGAACACGACGACGACGATCGCGGCCCACGCCGCGTACACCGGCAGGAACCGGGTCTGCCACGCCACGAGGTCGGCGAACGGGCGCCGCCCGCGCAGGAACGCCGTCGCGAGCACGGCGGACCACACGAGGTGGACGAGGAGGAGCAGGTTGAGCCCGAGCGCGGCGGCCTTGTTCGGGCTGACGCCGAACTCCGCGATGCGCGTGAGCATCGCGGTGAGCGCGACGGCGTCGACCGCGAGCGCCGCGACGACGAGGACGACCTGGAGCCCGTCGAAGAACGACCGCGGCGCGAGCGGGTCGCGCGCCGAGACCGAGTACAGGAGCAGGCACAGGACGAGGACGAGGATCGCGTCCATGAGGATGAGCAGCTCGCGGTCGACGGCGGCGAGGTTCCCCGCGGTCGCGAGGACGACGAACACGGCGAGGAGCATGACGAGCGTCAGCGGCGTGAAGACGCGCGTGAGCACGGGCGCGATGTTCTCGACGACGTTCTGCTTGGCCTCGACGAGCCACGCGGCGACGATCAGCGCGGCCGGGACGCACAGCGGCAGGATCCAGTCCTCGAGGTACGGCTCGAGGTCGACGTCGGCGAGGGAGAAGACGCCCGCGGTGAGGCCGAGCAGGACGCCGCCGCCGAGCGCGAGCAGCGTGTAGTACACGGCGAGCTCGCCGGTGAAGCGCGCGAAGTCCATGCGACGCGCGTCCGAGCGCCAGCGGCCCCCGACGTACGCGAGCCCGACGACGGCCCACAGCGTCACCGGCGCGGCGAGCGCCGCGAGCACGAGCGTCGAGCCCGTGGGCTCGAACGGGTACACGTTGAGGACGACTCCCAGCACCACGAACGGCACGGCGAGCGCCCCGACGACGCGCGCCGTGACCTGCCGCTTCCACGCGAGGTAGGCCGTGAGGAATGGCAGCACGAGGAGCGCGACGTTGAGGCCGACCGTCTCCGGGTCGAGGACAGCGGTCGCGACCTTGACCGCGACGCCCGCCGCGACGGCGAGCCCGAGCACGACCGCGAGCTCGCGCCACGACCGCGTGCGGCCCGGCTGCTCGCCGACGAGGACGAGCTGCTTCCACAGCCGCTCGGAGTGCTCCTGCGCGAACTCGCGCGACAGGTCGTCGAGCGTGCCCATGCGCTTCACCGCGACGAGGAACGCCTCGTCGTCGTCGAGCCCGGTCGCGCGCAGGTCCTCGACCCGCTCGCGCAGGTGGTCCTCCATCTCGTCGACGTCCGCCGCAGAGATGGCCTCGCGGCGGCGCACGTACCCGCGCCACTGGTCGATCTGGGCCTCGAGCGCGGCGTGCGGGCCGGGGCTCGCCCCGTCGGTCGGCGCGGTCGCGGCGCCCATCAGGCCCACCCCTCCGCGACGCGCGGCGGGGTCGGCAGCCCGTCCTGGGCCGTGCGCCAGACCTGGTGGAGCGCGTGGGCGACGACGTCCCACTGCGCCTGCCGCTCGACGAGCGCCTCACGGCCCGCCGGGGTGATGGCGTAGTGCTTGCGGCGCCGCCCGACGTCGGACGTGCCCCACGACGCCTCGACGAGCCCGAGGCGCTCCAGCCGGTGCAGCAACGGGTACAGCATGCCGTCGGTCCATTGCATGCGGCCGCCCGAGAGCTCGTCGACGCGCTTGAGGATCGCGTAGCCGTACGACTCGCCGTCGGCGAGGATCCCGAGCACGAGCGGGGTGGCCGACGCGGCCACGAGGTCCTTGTCGATACGCATGACACTCCTATGCCTAGTTGTTCTAGGGATGCTGACCCTAGCAGATCTAGGGTTGGCGGGGCCGCCGTGCGGTCTAGCGTGGTTCCTGCCGACGCCGTCGTGACGTCCCGGCCGGTGCGTGCCACGCGCCGGCCTCGACAGGGGAGGGCCCATGCCTCGCACGTACCTCTTCGCCCTGACCGACGGCGGGGGGACGGTCCCGCCCGAGGTGGGGGCCGTGCGTCGGCTCGTGGACCGGGGGCACCGCGTCCGCGTGCTGGCCGAGGACTCGATGGCTCCCGAGGTCCGCGCGACGGGTGCGGCGCTCGTCTCGTGGGCCACCGCGCCGAACCGGCCCGACCGCGACCCGGCGCACGACCCCCTCAAGGACTGGGCGGCGCCGAGCCTCCTGGCGCAGGCGCGCGACATGGGCGACCACCTGATCGCCGGCCCGGCACCGGACTACGCGCGGGACGTCCTCGCGGCGGTCGAGGACGAGCGGCCCGACCTCGTCGTCACGTCCGTCTTCGCGTTCGGCGCGATGGTCGCGGCGCAGTCGCGCGGGATCCCGTTCGACGTCCTGATCCCCAACGTCTACGCCCTGCCCACGCCCGGCCGCACGCCCTTCGGCGCGGGGCTCAGGCCCGCGCGCGGGCCGCTCGGCCGGCTGCGCGACCGCGCGATCACCGGCCTCTCGACGCGCGTGTTCGACCGCTTCACGCGCGACCGGCTCAACGCCCTGCGCGCCGACCTGGGCCTCGACCCGCTCGCGCGCTCGTGGGAGCAGATGAGCGCCGCGCGGCGCCAGCTCGTCATGACGAGCCCCGCGTTCGACCTCCCCGGCCCGCTCCCCGCGAACGCCCGGTACGTGGGGCCCGTGCTCGACGACCCGGCGTGGGCCGACGACGTCCCGTGGACCGCGCCGCCGGGCGACGACCCGCTCGTCCTCGTCGCGCTGTCGTCCACGTTCCAGGACCAGGCCGCGCTCCTGCGGCGGATCGTCGCGGCGCTCGCGACGCTGCCCGTGCGCGGGGTCGTCACGACCGGGCAGGGCCTCGCGCCCGACGCCGTGCCGGGCGCGGCGAACGTCGCCGTGGTCGCCTCCGCTCCCCACCACGAGGTGCTGCGCGACGCCGCGCTCGTCGTCACGCACGGCGGGCACGGCACGCTCCTCAAGGCGTTCGCGGCGGGCTGCCCCGTCGTCGTGCTGCCGCACGGGCGCGACCAGGGCGACAACGCCGTGCGCGTCACGCTGCGCGGCGCGGGCGTCGCGCTCTCGCGAAAGGCCTCCGCCGAGCGGCCCGCGCGCGCCGTCCGGCAGGTCCTCGACGACCCCGCGTACACGCGCCGGGCCGCCGCGCTCGGCGACGCGGTCCGGCGCGACGCCGAGCACAGCACGCTCGTCGCCGAGCTCGAGGACCTCGGACCCGGCGGCGACCCACCGCCGCTACGGTGACCCGATGGACGCCGAGACCCACGCCCGCCGCCTGCGCGCCCACCTCGACGCCGCGACGCCCGACGCGGTGCGTCGTCTGCGCGCGCTCGTCGACGCGCTGCCGGACGCCGCCGAGGAGGTCGTCGTGACGGTGTTCCCCGACCAGGACGGCGAGGGCACGCTCGACGTCGTCGTCTCGCTCGACGGTCCCGACGCGTTCGTCCTCGACCGCGCCGTCGAGCCGTTCCGCACGCTCTTCGCAGTCGTGCACGGCGAGGACGGCCCCGTTCCCGCCGTGCCGCTCGTGGCCCCGGGACGCGCGGCGTACGACGCGCGCGACCTCGTCGTCGACACGGCCGCCGCGTGGGTCGTCGAGGTGTGGGACGCCGCGGCGCGGGGGCGCACGCGCGTCCCCGGCCGGGTGGAGGGCCACGACGGGTACGGCACCGACGTCCCGCTCGACCTCGAGCCCTGACCCGGCGGCCTGCCTGTCAGCCCCGGGCGGGACGCGGTCGCAGGATGGAGCGAAGCGTCGCGTCAGTACCCGGCCCGGCCCGGGTCGGGCGGGCCGCCGTACCGCGCGGCGAGCGCCTCGGACCCCCGGGCCAGGAGCGCGACGTCGGCGCCGACGAGGACGAACGACGCCCCGGCGGCGAGGTAGGCGTCAGCGACCGCGGGATCGAAGGCGTTGACACCCACGGGCGTGCCCGCAGCAAGCACGGCGTCGAACGCACGCAGGACCGCCCTCGTGACGTCGGGGTGCGTCTGCTGCCCGAGCAGACCCATCGAGGCCGCGAGGTCCGACGGCCCGACGAACACGCCGTCGACCCCGTCCACGGCGGCGATCTCGCCCGCCGCCTCGACCCCCTCGACGTTCTCGACCTGCACGAACAGCGCGACGTGCTCGTCGCCGTCGGCGAGGTACCCGTCGACCCGGTTCCAGCGCCCCGAGCGGGCGAGCGCCGAGCCGACGCCGCGACGGCCGCGGGGCGGGTAGCGCACGGCCTCGACGGCGGCGCGCGCCTCGTCCGCCGACGAGACCATGGGCACGAGCACGTTCTGGGCCCCGAGGTCGAGGACCTGCTTGAGGACCACGGGGTCCCCGCTCGGGACGCGGACCACGGGGAGCGTCGGCGAGGCGGCGATCGCCTGGAGCTGGGCGAGCACGGACTCGAGGCCGTTGGGCCCGTGCTCCATGTCCACCAGCAACCAGTCCAGGCCGGCGCCGGCGCAGATCTCCGCGACCAGCGGGTTGCCCGTGCACACCCACATCCCGGCGAGGGGGCGGTCGGCACCGGCCAGCGCGTGCCGCAGGGTCGGGCTCAGTCGAAGCGGCACGTGATCGTCCCCATCGGTCCGTAGTCGCACAGCACGCTGTCCCCCCGGGACACCCACATCGGCCGCGTGAACGACCCGGCGAGGACGATCTCGCCCGCCTCGAGGCGGGCTCCGTGCTGGTGCAGCTTGTTCGCGAGCCAGGCCACGCCGGTCGCGGGGTGGTTGAGGACGCCGGCGGCGACGCCCGTCTCCTCGATCGTCTCGTTGCGGTAGAGCAGCGCCGAGACCCAGCGCAGGTCCACGCGGTCCGGCGCGGTGGGGTTGCCCCCGAGCACCATGCCCCCGTACGCGGCGTTGTCCGCGATCGTGTCGACGATCGTGCGTCCCTCGAGAGCGACCCGGGAGTCGAGGACCTCGAGCGCCGGGGTCACGTGCTCGGTCGCCCGCAGGACGTCGAAGAGCGTGCACCGAGGGCCCTCGAGCGGCGCCCCGAGGACGAACGCGAGCTCGACCTCGATGCGGACGTTGGAGAAGTCGTCGAACGGGATGGTGGCGCCGTTCTCCCACACCGTGTCGTCGAACATGACGCCGTAGTCGGGCTCGGTGATGCCCGTCGCGGCCTGCATCGCTCGCGAGGTCAGCCCGATCTTGCGCCCCACGAGGCGCCGCCCTGCCGCGAGACGCGCGTCGCGCCAGACGCCCTGGATCGCGTACGAGTCCTCGACGGTCGCCTCGGGGTGGCGGGCGGTGATCCGCGGGACGACGCCGCGCGTGCGGCCTGCCTCGGCGAGCTCGGCGGCGAGCGCGGCGATGGTCGCGGCGGGAAGCATCAGCGCTCCTCCGGTTCGTGGTCGGCGTGGGGTCGATGGCCGAGGAACGCCGCGAGGGTGCCCGCGCGGTGCCGCCGCACGGCCTGCTCTATCTCGGCGACGGGAGCCCGCGCCTCGACGAGCGCGAGGATCTCCGCGTGCTCGCGGACCGAGTCGCGTGCCCGGCCGGGGACGAACGCGAAGATCGAGTCGCGCAGGCGCCCGAGCCGTGCCCACTCCGCCTCGACGATCGCGAGCATGCGCGGGTTGGGGCACGCCGCGTACAGGACGTGGTGGAACTCCTGGTTGAGCGCGGAGAACGAGCGGGGGTCGAACCGGTCCAGCCCGCCCACCATGACGTCGTTGAGCGCCCGGGCGCGCCGCAGGTCGGACGCCGAGAGGTGGCGGCTCGCGAGCGCCGTCGCCGCGCTCTCCACGACCGCGATGGTCTCCATGGCGTGGCGGTACGCGGTGTCGTCGAGCATCGCGACGCGCGCCCCGACGTTGCGCTCGAACGTCACGAGCCCCTCCGCCTCGAGCCGGCGCACCGCCTCGCGGACCGGCACGACGCTCATGTCGAGCTCCGCGGCGACCGTCGCGAGCACGAGGCGGTACCCGGGGGTGTAGTCGTGCGCGAGGATGCGCTCCCGGATCCAGCGGTACGCGCGCTGGGCCTTGCTCACGCCCGCTACCGCGGCACCCGCGGCGGCACCCGCCTCGCTGCCGGCGGTGGCCGTCACCGCGCCGCGCGCCACGCCTCGAACCTCTCTCGCCAGACCGCGTCCGGGGGGAACAGGCCCTCGATCGGGTGCCCGGCCGCCACCTGCTCGGCGACCCAGGCGTCCTCCTCCTCCTTCGCGAGCGCCGCGTCCGCGACCTGCTCGGCGAGGTGCGCGGGAATCACGACCACGCCGTCCGCGTCCCCGACGACGACGTCGCCCGGCAGCACGGTCGTCCCGCCGCACGCGACGGCCACGTCGGCATCCCAGGGCACGTGCCGACGGCCGAGGACCGCGGGGTGGGCGCCCGCGCAGTAGACGGGGATGCCGACGGCGGTGACCGCCGCGACGTCCCGCACCGCGCCGTCGGTGACGACGCCCGCGGCGCCGCGCGTGCGTGCGCGGATCGCGAGGATGTCACCCAGGGTCCCCGCGTCGGACTCGCCGCGCGCCTCGATGACGAGCACCTCGCCGGGCGCGACGGCGTCGAAGGTGCGCTTCTGCACGTTGTAGCCGCCGCCGTGCCGCGCGAAGAGGTCCTGGCGGTACGGGACGTAGCGGAGCGTCCGCGCGGTGCCGACCATCTTGTCGCCCGGACGGAGGGCCCGGACGCCGTCGATGCTCACGTCGTCGAGGCCGAGCGCTCGGAGCTGCGCGGAGAGCGCGGCGACGGGTGCGCGCACGAGCTTGTCCCGCAGCGCGTCGGTGAGGGAGAGGTCGCCCTCGGTCGGGTTGGTGGTGTCGTGCGTCGTCATCGAGCTCCTTCGCTCGTCGTCGGGCGGTCCGTCGAACGGTTCGCCATCAAGGATCGTATACGATCTTCGACGGCGGGCTGGTCCGGTCAGTGCAGGGCGAGGTAGTCCTCCAGCGTCCCGGGCGTGGCCTGGAGCAGGGGCTCGTGCACCGGCTCGCCGGGGAACTCGCTGGCCTCGAAGAACCACCTCCGGGACGCCGGCATGCCCCACTGCTGGGCGCGGCGCGGGTTGCTCACGTCCCAGCGGATCGGCTCGCTCTCCAGGTCGATGAACTGGTAGTGCGTCGTGAAGAGCTCGACCCGGTGCTGGTCGGGGTCGCGGACGTACAGGAAGAGCGCGTTGCTGATGCCGTGCCGCCCAGGTCCGCGGTCGATCTCCTCGCCGAACCCGCGGGAGCCCGTCACGTCGGCCGCGTGGATGAGCGCCGTCGCGTCCGGCACCGTGTACGCGAAATGGTGCAGGCGGGGGCCACGACCGTTCGTGAACACGAGGTCGTGGGTGTTCCCTTTGGCCTCCATCCACGTGCCCCACAGCTCGTCCGTGCCGTCCTTCGCGGTGTACTCGGACATCCGGAGGCCGAGGCCGGTCCAGAAGTCGGTCGCGGCCTGCACGTCGTGCGTGACCGCCTGGAAGTGGTCGAGCCGCTGCGGCGCGCCGGCGACGAAGTCGTGGAAGTCGGCCATCTTGCGCGGCACCGTCTCCATCGACGACGTGAGCTCCATGTGCGTGCCCACCGCGTCGCGGAAGCGGAGCGTCGGGCCCTGGTGGTCGCGCTCCACGCGCTCGTGCTCCACGCCGCGCGCGGCGAAGAACTCCTCCGCCGCCGTGATGTCCTCGTCGGTGCGCACGCGCAGCCCGACGAAGAGCGCGTGCGGTGCGGCCGCACGCTCGAGCACGAGGCTGTGGTGCTGGTCTTCCTCCAGCCCGCGCAGGTAGACCGTGTCGTCGGCCTCCTCCGTCACGACGAGCCCGATGACGTCGCGGTAGAAGTCGCGGCTCCGCTCGAGATCGGTCACGGCGAGGCCGACGTGGCTGGCACGGGTGATGGTGAACGGGGGCGCGGGGTTGGTCGTCGGAAGCATCGTCGGCTCCTGGTCGCGGCGGTGTCGGGGCGGGCCGTGCGGTGCCGACCCGGTACCCATCCGACACCCTCGAGTGGATCGCAGGGAACTACCGATGTGCTCTCCCTGCCATACGCGAGCGCTATACCGGAGGGCCTGTCTCGTATTCTGGAGTTATGGAGCTGCGACATCTCCGGTACTTCACCGCCGTCGTCGAAGCGGGGTCGTTCACCGCCGCCGCGGCGACGCTCCACGTCTCCCAGCCGCCCCTGAGCGTCGCGGTCGCCAAGCTCGAGGCCGAGGTCGGGGTGCGCCTGCTCGACCGCACGCCGCGCGGCGTCGAGCCCACGAGCGCCGGCCGCTACCTCCTCGACGCGTCGTCGCGCGTGCTCGGAGACGTCGACGAGATCGTCGCGACGCTCGGCCGCTACGCGTCGGGCCTCGCCGGGTCGGTCACCCTCGCAGCCGTCCCGGTCCTCATGTGGCACCGCGTGCCGGCGCTGCTGCGCGCGCACGCCGTCGAGGCGCCGGACCTCGAGGTCCGCCTCGTCGACCCGCCGCCCTGGACCGCGATCGAGATGCTGCGGCAGCGCGCCGTCGACCTCGCCGCCGTGGTCGTCGCGGAGCCTCGGCGGTTCGTCGCCCGGCACCGCGGCCTGCTCGACGTCGTCGACTGGGGCGACGTCCCGCTCGTCGCCGTGCTGCCGCCCGACGCCCACGACGCGCCCGACCCGCTGCCGCTGCACGCGTTCGACGGCGAGCAGGTGATCCTGCCGCGCCGCACCGCCGCGGTCCCCAGCCTGCCCGAGGCGGTGGACGCGACGTTCCGCCAGCACGGCGTCGCTCCGTCGTCGGTCCGGACGGTGGAGACGATCCAGTCGGGCCTCCCGCTGGTCGAGGCAGGAACCGCGCGGGCGATCCTGCCCGATCCGGACCACGCGAGCCTCGCCCGGTTCGACGTCACGGTGCGCCGGCTCGACCCCGCGCCGCGGCCCATGCGCGCGCTCGTCCTCTCACGGCCCGGCGCGGAGGAGGACCCACGCCTCGAGCGCCTCGTCGCACGCATCGCCGGGAGCTGAGGCCGGGCGCGATCCTGTGTGATCTTCGATATGATCGAGCGGTTCGACGAGGGCGCCGACCGAGCCGCGACGACGCGGGACCGCTCGCCCTCGCACCCGACCCCGGAGGAGGCGGCCGTGGCCGCGAGCAAGACCGACCAGTGCTACGAGATCCTGCGCAAGGGGATCATGGAGGGCACGTTCGGCCCCGGGCACCGGCTCGTCATCGACCAGCTCGTGCGCGAGTACGGGATCAGCTCCGTCCCGTGGCGTGAGTCGCTGCGCCGCCTCGAGGCGGAGGGCTGGGTCGACATCGTGCGGCACGCAGGCGCCGTGGTGAAGACGTTCGACACAGGATCCTGGGAGCAGACCATGCAGCTCCTCGCGCGTCTCGAGGGCTACGCCACCGCTCTGTCCGCGCCCCACCTCACCTCGGACGACCTCGACCACGCCCGTTCGCTCAACCGGGAGATGGGGCGCGCGCTCGAGACGTTCGACCCGGCGCGCTTCGGGCTCCTCAACCGCGAGTTCCACCAGCTCCTCTGCTCGCGCTGCGGGGACGAGCGGCTCAGCACCCTCGTGGACGGGGAGTGGACGCGGCTCGAGCTCATCCGCCGGTCCGCCTTCTGGTACGCACCGGGCCGCGCGCTCGCGTCCCTCGCGGAGCACGACGGCCTCATCGACCTCATCGAGGGCGGAGCCGACCCGGACGTCATCGAGACCGCGGCGCGACGGCACGAGCTCAACACCGTCGGGGCGATCCACGAGCACGAGCGGCAGCTCTCCGAGGTCGACGCCGCCCGCACCCGCTGACCGCTCCGCGCTACGCGACCGCCGTCGCCTCCAGCTCCACCAGCAGTCCCGGCACCGCCAGGCGCGTCACCCCGAGCATCGTGGACGCCGGCGACGCACCCGCTGCTGCCAGGCGCGTTCCCAGCACGGAGTAGTGCCGCAGGAGCAGGCCCACGTCGGTCGAGCAGACCGTCAGCCGGACCACGTCCGCGAGCGTCATACCCGCGTCGTGCAGCACCGCCTCCAGGTTGTCCAGGCTCAGCGCCAGCTGCGCCGCCATGTCACCCTCGTGCCGGGGCAGGCCGTCGCTGCCCGTCGCCGTCTGCCCCGAGCAGTACACGGTCCGGGTGTGCCCGGAGACGAGCACCCCCTGGTCGAAGCCGAGCTCGTGCGACCATGCCACCGGGTTGATCGCCGTTCGTCGTGCTGCCACGTCCGGTCTCCGTCCTTCTCGTCGTGCACGGGAGCGCGCCGACCCTCTGGCCGACGTCCTCCACCCCCGTCCAGACGAGCCTGGCGGTCAATCACGACACCCTGTGACAGGTATCCGGATAGGTTGCTCGGGTGCGCGCCGATCGGTTGGTGTCCCTCGTCCTCCTGCTGCGCCAGCGCGGCCGGCTGTCAGCCACGACCCTCGCTCGCGAGCTCGAGGTGTCCACCCGGACCGTGCTGCGCGACGTCGAGGCGCTCTCCGCCGCAGGCGTCCCCGTCTACGCCGAGCGCGGGCGGCACGGCGGGTTCGCGCTCCTGCCCGGGTTCCGGACCGAGCTCACGGGCCTCAACCACGACGAGACGCTCGCCGTGCTCGCGGCCGCCTCCGGGCACGCGGGGGAGCTGCTCGGGCTCGGTCCGGCCCTCGCGTCGGCCGTGCGCAAGGTCGTCGACGCACTGCCGGACGGCCATCGTTCGACCGCGACGGACGCCGCACGACGGATCCTCGTCGAGCCGGAGGCGGACCTGCTCTCGCGCCGCCGAGTGACGGAGCAGATCCCGGGTGCGGTCATGCGCGAGGTGCGCATCGCGGTCCTCGACGGGCGCCGGCTCCGGGTCCGCTACGCGGCGGTCGGGAGGACGCCCGCGTGGCGGACGGTGGACCCGGTCGGCCTGGTCACCGTGCGGGGCACGGGGTACCTCCTGGCGTCCGTCGCCGGGGCGGACCGGACGTACCGCCTTTCCCGGATCGACGCGGCCGAGGCGCTCCCGGACGCGGCGCGGCGGCCCGACGGCGTCGACCTCGAGCAGCTGTGGCGCGAGCGGAGCGCCCGGTTCCGAGCGGGGGACGCCCAGGTCACCGCGCGGGTGCAGGTCGTCCCGGCCCGTCGGGAGGAGCTCGTGGGCACCGCGGTCGCGCTGCTCACCGAGGAGCCCTCGGACGGGGCGCTGGTCCTGGAAGTCGCCTTCCAGGACCTGAGGCACGCCGTCTGGGCGGTCTGGCAGCTCGGCGCGAACGCCGAGGCGCTCGACCCGCCCGCGCTGCGGGCAGCATTGCGAGACCGTACCGTCGCGGTCGCGTCCCGGTACGCGGGCTCAGTCCAGGACGTGGCTCCCCGCGCGTGACCCGCCTCGCTGCTGGGCGACGTAGGCACGGCCGTAGTCGTTGCCGTTCGGCAGCCGCAGCGTGGTGTGCACGTGGAAGCGCGCGGGCAACCGGTTGGTGAGCCAGACGCCGGCGTGGTGGTCGAGCTCGGCGAGCACGACCGGGCTGTGGACCCGCAGGTAGAACGGCTGCGAGCCGTCGGTCGCGCCGTACCAGGCGAACCAGGTCTCGTCGCGGTGCGCATCGACCTCCTCGAGCAGCGCGCGGCGCTGCGGCTGGCGGAGCAGGAGGAGGAAGTCCTCGACGACGGTGCGCAGCAGCGCCCACTGGTCGTCGGTCAGGGACGCGCCGCGGATCCCCTCGTAGGGCACGACGCGGTTGTCGCGGAACGCCCCGGCGACGTGCCGCTCGTCCGCAGGATGCAGCCGCCCCGGGGGCATGGCGGGGTCGAGCACCGATGCGTACACCACGGCACTCTCACGCTGTACAGCATCGAGCGACGCCGCGAGCGCGAGCGCGACCTCCTCCCGCGCGGCGAAGAGCGGGGGCCGCTCGTCGGTGAGCGCCGGCTCGGCGCCGAGGAACACGGGGGCGACGACGTGCCGGCCGGCGACGGACACGAAGCTGACCGCGACGTGGTGGCCGAAGAGCTGCCATCCCCAGGCCCCGTCCGGTGACGGCTCCCCGAAGAGGGAGAACCAGTAGCTGCGGTCGTTCATGATCTCCGGCAGCCCGACGAGCTCGCCGAGGAAGCCGTTGAGCGCCATGGCCTCGCGCACGCGCTCGTAGCCCTCTGCACTGAGCGACGCCTCGACCACGCCGAGCAGCGCCTCCGCCACGGCAGGCGCGACGTCCTCGAGCCGGAGGCCCGCGCGGTGGATCACGAACTCGGGGTTGCTCCACGCGCGCCACCGCGGCGAGTCGACCGGGTGGCGCACGGCGTCGCGCTCGGCCGTCGTGAGGAGCTCCAGCGCCCGCGCGGCCGCACGGGCGGGTGCCGGGTCCGGGTCCGCGACGGGGACGAGCCGGTGGACGTCGTCGCGCACCGCCCCGTCCGACGTGATCCCGACGAACGGCTCGTCGTACAGGTCCTGCCAGGACGCCAGCAGCTCCTGCACGAACCCGGGCTCGCGCTTGCGCGCGGAGAACTCCTCGTACCCGAGGCCGCGCCACTGCGCGAGGTCCGGGTCGTCCGGGTCCGGCACGTGGGCCCGGTAGTCCTCGTCCGTGAGGGTGACGCCCTCCTCGCGCGCGGTGACCCGGGCGGTCGAGAAGAAGCCGTCGATGTCCTGGTCGGCGCTCATGCGCGGACTCCTTCCGTGAGGTCGACCGCTCAGGCGGCCGTGTCCGTCCGTCGCGCGAGCCGCTCGGCCCGGCGCTGCTCGCGGCCCGCCGGGTGCGAGGCGGGGCTCGCCGCGAGCAGGCTGCGCGTGTACTCGTGCTGCGGGGCGGCGAAGACGTCGCGCGTGCGTCCCTGCTCCACGAGCTCCCCGTGCCGCAGCACGCCGACGTGGTGCGAGATGTGGCGCACGACGCCCAGGTCGTGCGTGATGAACAGGTAGCTGACGCCGCGCGCCGCCTGGAGGTCCATGAGCAGGTTGATGATCTGGCTCTGAGTCGACAGGTCGAGCGCGCTCACCGCCTCGTCGCACACCACCAGCCGCGGGTCGAGGACGAGCGCCCGGGCGATGGCGACGCGCTGGAGCTGGCCGCCCGACATCTCGGCGGGAAAGCGCCCGAGGTGCGCCTCCGTGAGGCCGACCTGCTCGAACGACTCGACCGCCTTGCGGTACCGCTCGCGCCGGTCGCCCAGGCCGTGCCGTTCGAGCGTCTCCGTGACCGCGCGGCCCACGTGGTGACGGGGGTTGAGCGACGCGACCGGGTCCTGGTAGACGGCCTGGATCTGGCGCCGGAAGGACAGCGGTGTGCGACGACCCATCTCGGCCAGGTCCCGGCCACGGAAGTGCACCGACCCTCCGCTCACGTCCGCGAGACGCAGGACGGCGCGACCGGTCGTGCTCTTCCCGGACCCCGACTCGCCGACGAGCCCGTAGGTCTCGCCGGGTGCGATGGAGAAGCTGATGCCCTTGACCACCGTCAGGGTCCGCCGCCGCCACGACGCGGCGCCCGCCACGTCGTAGTCGACGCGGAGGTCGCGGACGTCGAGCAGGGGCCTGGTGTCGTCGTTCATGCGTGCCTCACTTCCCGGTCAGCGCGCCGTCGGCGGCGACCGCGTCGGTGACGTCGGCGTCGGCAGGGCTCACGAGCGTGGCCAGCCGCCCGAGGTCGTGGTCCGCCGTCGGGTGGGCGGCGAGCAGCGCCGCGGTGTAGGGGTGGGCCGGCCGGTCGAAGAGTGCCGTGACGTCGTCGACCTCGACGAGGTCGCCCCGGTACATGACGGCCACCCGGTCGCACGTCTCGGCGGCGACGCCGAGGTCGTGCGTGATGTTGACGATCGACATGTCGAGCCGCTCGCGCAGGTCGAGCACGAGATCGAGGACCTGGCTCTGCGTCGTGACGTCGAGGGCGGACGTCGCCTCGTCGAGGATGAGGAGGCGTGGTTCTCCGGCGAGCGCGATCGCGATCGCCACGCGCTGCGCCATGCCGCCCGAGAACTGGTACGGGTACTGCCCGAGGCGGCGCCGCGCGTCCTGCACACCGACGAGGTCGAGGAGCTCGGCCGCGCGGTCCTGGGCCTGACGGCGCGTGAGCCGGTGGTGGGCGTGCAGGACGTCGGTGAGCTGGCGCCCCACGGTGTGCACGGGGGAGAGGTTCGCCTGCGGGTTCTGGAACACGACACCGAGCGCCGAGCCCCGCAGCGCCCGCAGCTCGCGCTCGGAGCACGCGGTCAGGTCGGTGCCGTCGAGCGTGATCGACCCGGCCGCCACCCGCACGCCCGGCGGGAGCATCCCGAGGACGGACTTGGCGAGCATGGACTTCCCGGAACCGGACTCGCCGAGCAGGCCGAGGATCTCGCCCCGCCCCACGGTGAGCGACACGTCGCGCACGAGCGTGACCGTCGTGCCGTCGGGCCGGTCCGCGACGATCTCGACGCCACGGACGTCGAGCACGACGTCGCCCGCGCGAGCCGCGGCCGCCTGCGCCTCGCGCACGGCCGCGAGCGTCGGGACGGCGTCGTCCGTGGCAGGACGCACCCGACCGAGGACCTTCGTGCGGCGCGCACGGGTGCGCCGTCCGGAGAGCGCGTCGTTGATGCCGTCGCCCAGGAGGTTGAACGCGAGCACCGTGAGGACGATCGCGATGCCCGGTGCGAGCGCCATGAACGGACGGTCCGCCTGGTGCTGGGCGGCGACGCCGAGCATGCCGCCCCACGACGGCTGGTCGTCGCCGAGCCCGAGGCCGAGGAACGACAGCGCCGCCTCCACCTTGATCGCGGACCCGAGGAAGACCGCTCCCTGCACGGCGAGCGGCCCGGCGAGGTTCGGGAGCACCTGGCCGAACAGGACCTGGCGGCTGCTCAGCCCGGAGACCCGCGCCGACTCGACGTAGAGCTTCTTGCGCTCGGTGAGGGTGATCGCACGGGTCATGCGCGCGAAGTTCATGCAGAACACGAGGCCGATGGCCAGGATGAGCACCGCCATGCCTCGGCCGAGGATCGCGATGACCACGAACCCGACCATGAGTCCGGGCAAGGCGTCGGCGATGTCGAGGCCGCGCGACCCGATGCGGTCGTACCAGCCGCCCTTGTACCCGAGGACGAGCCCGAGCGGGACACCGATGAGCATCGCCACCAGCACCGATCCGGCGGCGACGACGAGCGCGGTCCGCGCACCGTAGACCAGCTGGCTGAGCAGGTCGCCACCGAGGTCGTCGGTCCCCAGGGGGTGCTCCGCCGTCGGGCCCGAGAGCGGGGCGCCGAAGTCGGTGGCGTCCGGCGCGTAGGGCGCGAGGACCGGAGCCGCGAGCGCGACGACGGCGAGCACGGCCAGCACGACGAGCGCGAAGACGGTCGACGGCTGTCGGCGCAGGCGCTGCCAGGTCTGGCCGGCGCTCGTGGCCTGCCGACGGGTGGGCGTCGTGGAGGCCGGCGCACCGACCGTGACGGGGGCGCTCACTGCGGCCTCGCCTGAGGGTTGATGAGGCCGTAGCCGATGTCGAGGAGCAGGTTCACGGCGATGACCATGAGTGCCGTGATCATGACGATCCCCTGCACCACGGGGAAGTCCTGTCCGATGACGCTGGTGAGCATGAGGCTCCCTAGTCCGGGAAGAGCGAAGACCTTCTCGACGACGAAGCTCACGCCGATGAGGATGGCGAACGTGACGCCCGCGGAAGCGAGCACGGGCACGAGCGCGTTCTTGACGCCGTACCGCGCGACGAGCACGCGCCGGGGGACGCCGGCGGCCGTCAGGGTGTCGACGTAGGGGGAGGCCAGCGAGGAGACCGTGGCCGCCCGCGTCTGGCGGGCGATGATCGCCCCGCCGGTGACGCCGAGCGCGAGGGACGGCAGGACGATGCCGCGGAGCCAGCCGAGCGGGTCGTCGGTGAACGGCGTCCACGCGAGGATGGGCACCCAGCCGAGCTTCACCGCGAAGACGGTCGTGAGGAGCAGACCGAGCCAGAACTCGGGGATCGCGAGGCCGAGCACCGTGCCCCCGGTGACGACGCGGTCGGCGACCGTGCCCGGGCGGGTACCGGTGAAGACACCGGCACCCACCCCGAGCAGGAGGGCGACGACCATGCCGCCGAGGACGATCGAGACGGTGGCGGGCACCCGCTGGGCGAGCATGTCCGTCACGGGGACCCCGGCGCGGTACGACGTGCCGAGGTCACCGTGCAGCAGACCTCCGAACCACTCCACGAAGCGTTCGACCGGCGGCCGGTCGAGACCCATCTGGGCCTCGAGCTGCGCGATCGCGTCCGGCGTCGCGGAGGTGCCGAGGATCGCCGCCGCCGGGCTGCCCGGGATCAGGTACGTCAGCGAGAAGACGACGACCGAGATGATCAGGAGCTGCGGGACGGCGAAGAGCAGGCGGTAGGCGATGAGCTTGCCCATCGGGTTCTCCTCGTCTCGAGAGGGGTGCGCGCGTCAGGAGGCGGGGCGCAGGTCGCGGTAGTTGACGAGGTTCGTCTCCCAGCGCTCGCTGGGTTCCGCCACGCCGGTCACGGTCTCCGCGTTCCAGGCGAGCAGCTCCTCGCCCGCGACGTGGGCGCACGTCAGCGCCTCGTCCTGGATGACCTTCGTGACCACGGACCACAGGAGGTCGGCCTCGTCGGAGCTGCCCGCCGCGATCGCGGCGTCGGCCGCGGCCTTGAGCTCCGGGCTCTCGACGCCGGACGGGTTGCCCGGGGCGTCGGCGGCGAACCAGGCCCGGTACCAGTCGAACGGCGTGAGCTCGTCGTTGCCGCCGAGGCCCAGCGGGTAGCGGCCGCTGTTCCACTCCGTGAAGTACTGCGGCGGCGGCGCGCTCTGGACGGTGACGTTCATGCCGATCTCGCCCATCTGCTCGGCGTAGATCTTCATCTGGTTCTCGTTGAACACCGTGGCCAGCATCTCGGCGTCGACGGGCGGGTTGCCTGCCTCGTCGTAGAGGTCCTGTGCCTTCGCGAGGTCGTGCGGGTAGCCCTGGAGGTCCGGGTTGAAGCCCTGCTCGCCCTCGGCGAAGTGCTGCGTGCGCACCTGCCAGTCGGGCTCGAGCTGGGCGAGCACCTCCGTGTCGATCGCGGAGCACGCCGCCTGGCGCACACGGACGTCCTCGAACATCCCCCCGGGGCCCCGGTCGAAGAAGATCGGGTTGTTTCGGATCGCGGGGTAGGACAGGCGCTCGATGGTGCCCGCGGCGTCGAGCGTGCTGAACTGGTTGACCTCGGTGTCGGTGAGGTCGATCTCGCCGTTGACGAGCGCGGCGGTCGCGGCGTTGTCCTCGGGGATCGCGACGAGCTGGACGGTCTCGAACCCGACCGGCTCGCCCCAGTACGCGTCGGCGGGACCGAACACGAGGCGCGTCCCGGGGATCGAGGCGGCGGCGTCGTACGCCCACGGTCCGGTGCCGACCGGGGTCTGCGCGATCGTGCCCGCCTCGATCGCGGCCGGGCTCGCCATCGGCGCGGCGCGCGTCGTCAGGGTCGTGAGGAGCGACGGCGTCGGCTCCGACAGGTTGAGCCGGACGGTCTGCGGGTCGACGACGTCGATCGACTCGACCACCTGGAACGGACCCGCGTACGGCCCGGGCGTGTTCTTGATGGTCTCGATGTTGACCTTCACGGCCTCGGCGTCGAACGGCGTGCCGTCGTGGAACGTGACGCCCTCCCGCAGCGTGAGGGTGAGCGCCTCGTCCGTCTCCTCCCAGGAGGTTGCGAGGACGCCCTCGATCTCGCCGTCCGGGCCGAACGCCACGAGGTTCTCGTACGGCACGCGCAGGAAGCCGGCCTCCATCTCGGCCCCGGGTGCCCAGCTCTCGGGGAACCCGCCCCAGTTGACGCGCAGGACCGAGCCGGGCACCGTGCCGCTGCTCGCGTCCCCGGACTGCGTGGCGGCGGGGTCGTCCGTCTCGCCGTTCGTGCTCGTGCAGGCTCCGAGGACCAGCCCGAGCGTCGTCACGGAGACGAGGCTCCGGACGAGGAGTGTTGACTTCTTCATGGTGGGGCGCCTCCTTGCGCCGGCATACACATGGGAAGGGGAGAGGGCACGGAGGAGCCCGGCGGGTGGTGGGTGCTCCGTGCGGTGAGGAGAGCTGAGGCGTCCGGGACGCGCCCAGAGGCTCCTAGATGGGGAGGTTGAAGAGGCGGGCGGCGTTCCCCGAGAGCACGAGCTCGCGGTCCTCGTCGCTGATCTCGAGCTCGTTCTTCACGAACTCGACGCCCTGGCTCATCCACCCGTAGAAGACGGGGAACGAGGAACCGAAGAGGTAGTGGTCGGCACCGTTGATCCGCAGCGCCGCCTCGACCTGCTCCTTGCCCCACGAGTGCGGGTGGGTCATGTCGAAGAAGATGTTGTTCTCGAGGTAGCTCTTGATCTTCTCGCCGCCCGTCGGGTCGAGCCGCGTGAGGGACTCGTCCTTGTTCGACGCGTGCGGGGTGAGGAGCGCCGTGTTCGCGAACCAGTTGCCGCCCATCATGGTGTGGATGAAGCGCAGGCCCGGCATGCGGTCGAACATCCCGCTGAAGAGCTCGCGACCCACCGCTATCCCCTGGTCGATGATGCGCCCGTACTCTCGCCGCAGGTTGGTGTAGTCGATCACCGACCGCCACTCGACGGGCAGCGGGGTGTGGTGCACGACGACGGGGACGTCGAGCTTCTCGATGACCTTGAGGTAGGGCTCGAAGACCGGGTCGTCGAGGTAGAGCTGGCCGTAGTGGCACGCGAGCTGGACGCCGACCGCGCCGAGCTCGCCGACGCAGCGCTCGAGCTCGTACACGTTCTCCTTGCCGCCCCACGGCGGGACGCATGCCGTCGCGAAGAGGCGCCCGTTCGACCGCTTGACGATGTCCGCCGCGTTGTCGTTGACCTCCTTGCAGATCTCGAGCGGCAGCCACTCCTGCCAGACCGGGACCCGCATGACGCCGTAGTCGACACCGGCGTCGTCCATGGCGGCGAGCTTCGCCTCGACGGAGTAGTCGCCGTCCACGTAGTTGAGGTTCTGGAAGCCGGCCGGCTTCTCGAGGATCAGCTGCTGCTTGCCGCTCGCGGTGGTCGCGACCCGCGCGATCTCGCCGAAGCCGCGCGGTGCGCTGTCGAGGAAGCCGTTGAGGATCTTCTCGTTCGAGAAGAGGTCCTCGGGCAGGTGGTGGATGTTGATGTCGACGACAGCCATGTCGGGTCGGTGCTCCGTCCTACGTTCGTTGCCTGCGCACATCGGTGTGCCGGCCGTGTCAGGCCTCGTTGCCGCTGCGTTCCTCCGGACCGGGTCCGGGCGCGTCGCCCGGCTCCGTCTCCGGAGGGTTGGCGACCCGTCGCTCGCGCGAGGAGTCGCGATCCTAGTACGTCATCCTGTCCGCCATCCTTGGCGGATCGTGTTCGAAATCATATGCAGATGGAAGAAGGATCGACAAGTCCCTTCGCCACGGCTCTCGGAGACGCACGGGCGCCAAGCCCGCCTGATCGTTGATTTCCCAGTCCTTCTGTCGTCGCGTCGCCTCGTCTCACTCGACTCGTGGCAAGATTCCCTACTTGAGATCGTGTACGAAACAACTCTATGATCCGGGAACGCCTCACCGCCGAGGGGATGGCCCGGGCCCCGGGCGCTCGTACGGCTCCACCGCGAGCGCCCCTCCCGTCCGCTCGGCCTCACGTCCAAAGGAGGACGGCTCATGAACGACCTCGTCTCGCGCGACGTCGACTACACCCACGACGGCACCCGGATGATCGGGATGCTCGTGGCCCCCCGTGGTGCGCGCCGTGTCCCCGCCGTGCTCCTCGTGCACGACGCGTTCGGGCTGAGCGAGGACATGGTCGCGGTCGCGCACGGCCTCGCCGAGCAGGGCTTCGCGGTCTTCGCGGCGGACGTGTGGGGCGAGCGCACCCAGCCCGCCACGGAACCCGAGATCGGCCCGCTCATCGGGTCGATGGTCGGCGACCGGGCACGCTGGGTCGCCCGCGTCGCGGCCGCGCACGACGCCGCACGCGACCAGCCGGAGGTGGACGGGTCGGCCGTCGTCGCGCTCGGCTACTGCTTCGGCGGCTCGTCGGCGCTCGAGTACGTGCGGGCCGGCGGGGACCTCCGCGGGGCCGTGAGCGTCCACGGCGGCCTCGACCTCCTCGGCCACGACTGGGACGCGCCTGTCGCGACCGACCACGTGCTCGTGTGCACGGGCTCGGCGGACCCCATGGCCACGGCGGAGCAGCGCGCTGCGCTCGCGGCGGCGCTCACCGCCGTCGGCGTCTCCTGGGAGCTCGACCTGTACGGCGGCGCGAAGCACGCTTTCACGAGCCCTCGCGCGCAGCACTCCCCGAACCCTGAGGTCGTCGCGTACGACGCGCGCGCCGCCGCGCGCGCCTGGGACGCGACCGTCCGCTTCCTCCACGAGCTGTTCCCCGCGGTGCGCCACGCCACGGGCGACGCGGCCTGAGGCGCCCCACCACGAACACCCCCGCCGACCCTCCCGGCCGGCCGACCACGGGGCGCCGCGACCACGGCGGTCGTCGCGCCCGGAGAGAACGAGGAACCCCATGCTCGACATCGTCATCATCGGCGCCGGCCCCGCCGGGCTCGCGGCGGCCCTGCGGTTCCACCAGCAGGGCCTGCGCGCGCGCGTCTACGAGTCCGTGGAGGAGCTGCGGCCGCTGGGCGTCGGCATCGACGTCAAGGTGTACGGCACCAAGGAGCTGATCGAGCTCGGCGTCTACGACGAGTTCGTCGACATCTCGGTGGACGCGAAGACCTCGATCTTCTACAACAACCACGGTCAGGAGATCTACGCCGAGCTCTGCGGCACCCACATGGGGTACGTGCACGAGCAGCGGTTCGTGCACCGCGGGTACCTGCAGATGCTCCTGTACCGCACCGTGATCGACCGCCTCGGGCCGGAGTCCGTCGTGCAGGGGGCGCGGTTCGTGCGGTACGAGCAGGACGGCGACGGCGTCACCGTCCACCTCGAGCACGCCGACGGCCGCTCCGAGCAGCTGCGCGCCGACGTCCTCGTGGCGGCCGACGGCATCAAGTCCGCCGCGCGCCGGCAGATGCACCCCGAGCAGGCCGAGCCGCACTACTCGGGCATCACGATGTACCGCGGGACGACGCTCATGGACCCCTACCGGGACGGGCACACCATCCTGCACATCGGCGCGCCCCAGATCGCGACGATGATCGTGTACCCCATCGCGGACGACTTCGAGGGCACGGGCAAGACCCTCGTGAACTGGGTCGTCGAGCGCGAGCGCGACGAGACCGTCGAGGACTGGAACCAGCAGGGCAGCGTCGACGAGATCGTCCCGCTGTTCGACAGCGTCGACCTGCCGTTCCTCGACGTCCAGCAGATGCTGCGTGACCACCGCGAGGTCTATCTCTTCCCCCTCATCCGGCACGAGCCGCTCGACTCGTGGACCGACGGACGCGTGGTGCTCGTCGGCGACGCCGCCCACGCGATGTACCCGCGCGGCGGGAACGGCGCGTGCCAGGCGATCGTCGACGGCAGCGCCCTCGCGCGGGCGCTCGTCGAGCACGACTCGGTCCCCGCCGCGCTGAAGGCGTTCGAGGGCGAGCGCCTCGCGAAGGTCAACGCCATGATCATGGCCCACCGCGGCGAGGGGTACGAGGTGATCCGCCGCATGGTGGCGGACCGGACGGACTGCCAGCCGTTCGACGACATCGAGGAGGTCCTGCCGCTCGCCGAGGCCGACGCGATCTTCTCGAGGTACCACGCGATGGTCGGCCAGCCGCGCCCGGGCTTCGAAGCGGGGGAGCCGACGGGCTTCCGCACGTGGGAGGCGGAGGCCGCGTCGCCCCGTGTCCCCGACACGGCGGCCGTCGTCGGCCCCGCGCGCTGACGGGGCGGCAGCCATGGATCTCGGACTGCGCGGTCGCGTCGCGCTCGTCACGGCCTCGTCCCAGGGGCTCGGGCTCGCGTGCGCGACCTCCCTCGCGCGCGAGGGCGCGGAGGTCACGCTCAACGGGCGCGACGCCGGTCGGCTCGCCGCGGCGGCGGACACCCTGCGCGAGCACGTGCCCGACGCCGTCGTCTCGGTCGTCGTGGGCGACCTCACCACCCGGGAGGGCCGCGGGGCGATCGTCGAGGCCCTGCCCGAGGTCGACGTCCTCGTGAACAACAACGCGGGTCCGCCACCCGGGTCGCTCGACGACTGGGACGAGGAAGCCCTCGTCGCGGCCCTGCGCGCGAACGCCGTGCCCGCCGTCGAGCTGATCCGCGCCTACGTGCCGGGCATGCGCGCCCGCGGGTTCGGCCGCGTCGTCAACATCACGTCGGCGATGGTGAAGAGCCCGGCTGCCGACATGGGGCTGTCGGCCTCGGCCCGCGCCGCCCTCACTGCCGTCGCGAAGTCAGTGAGCCGGTCGGCGGCCGCGGACGGGGTCACGGTGAACAACCTGCTCCCCGAACGCTTCGACACCCCACGTCAGGGGGTCATGGTGCGACGCCGCATGGCGGCCCTCGGGATCGACCACGACGAGGCGAGGCGTCAGATCGTGGCCGACGTGCCGGCGGGCCGGTTCGGTCGGCCCGACGAGCTCGGCGACGCCTGCGCGTTCCTGTGCAGCACGCAGGCCGGGTACCTCACGGGCCAGAACGTCCAGCTCGACGGCGGCGCCTACCGGGGCCTCGTATGAGCGCGGTGCGGGTCGCGGACCCGACGACCCGTGCCGAGGTCCTCGCCGTCGAGGAAGCGCGTCGCGCGGCCCTGGTCGCGCACGACCTCGACGCGCTGGACGCGCTGTTCGACGACTCCCTGGTGCACGTCCACGCACCGGGCCTGATCCACACCAAGGCGCTGCTCCTGGAGCACGTCGCCACACGCCACGCCTACCTCGACGTGACCCGCGCGGACCTCGTCGTGCGCACGGTCGGGGACGACGTCGTCGTAGTGACGGGCCGGATCTCCAACCGGCTGCGGACGGCCGAGGGCGGCGAGCGGACCCTTGCCGGCGTCGCCACCCAGGTGCTGCACCGCGGCCCTGACGGCCGCTGGCGGTTCGTCAGCTTCCAGATGACCCCGGACGGGAAGCAGGAGTGGGGCGCGCTGCCCTCCGAGCTCGCCGCCCCGAGCACGACCACCACGAACGACGGAGACGAGAACCCATGAAGATCGCACGATTCCGCGCGTCCGCCGACTCCCCGGTCCGGCTCGGCCGGGTGGACGTCCCCGACGGCGACCTTGCCGCCGCGCGCGTCACCGACGTCTCCGACGTCCCCGGCGTCGGGACCTCGCTGCGCGCGATCCTCCCGTCGCTCGACGACCTGCGCGACGCGGTGCTCGCCGCCGACGGCCCGCCGTACGCCGTCGCCGACGTCGTGCTCGAGGCGCCGGTCGACGACCCGCAGAAGTACCTCGGCATCGGCATGAACTACAAGGAGCACGCCGAGGAGGCGCGCCAGGCCGGCATCCCGATCCCCACGAGCCAGCTCTGGTTCAACAAGCAGGTGTCGTGCATCGTCGGACCCCGCGCCGACGTCGTGAAGCCCGACGTGTCCGACGAGCTGGACTACGAGATCGAGCTCGGGGTCGTCATCGGGCGCCGCTGCAAGGACGTCGACGTGCGCGACGCCCGGTCCGTGATCGCCGGTTACGTCGTCGCGAACGACGTCTCCGTGCGCGACTGGCTCATGAAGCTGTCGCCGACGTTCACGCTCGGCAAGTCGTTCGACACGCACGGCCCGCTCGGACCCTGGCTCACCACGGACGACGAGATCGACGACCCCCTCGACCTGAGCATGCGCCTCACCGTCAACGGCGAGGTGCGCCAGGACTGGCGGACGAACGACATGATCTACGACGTCTACGAGCAGATCGCCTACCTCTCCCAAGTGATGACGCTCATGCCCGGCGACGTGCTGGCCACCGGGACGCCGTCGGGGATCGGGGCTCCCACGGGTCGCTTCCTGAAGGTGGGCGACGTCGTGCGCGCGGAGATCGAGGGCCTCGGGGCTCTCGAGAACCGCGTCGTGGCGGCGTCCTGAGGCGGGCCGCCCCATGACCGAAGACGCACCCCGCCGCCTCAGCGTCGAGCTCCCCGGGTTCGGCCACGAGAACCCCGTGCCGGTCGCGAGCCGCATCGGCCCGTTCCTGGCGTCCGGCGTGCTCACCGGCAGAGACCCGGTGACTCGCGAGCTGCCGGCGGACCTCGACACCCAGTGCGTGAACCTGTTCGCCCACGTCCGTGCGCTCCTGGCGGCCGCGGGCGGCTCGCCCGACGACGTCCTCACGATGACTGTCCGCCTCGTCGACTACCGCGAGCGGGAGGCGCTGAACCGCGAGTGGGCGGCCATGTTCCCCGACCCGGCGTCGCGCCCGGCCCGGCAGGTCGTCGCGGCCGAGCTCGACCGCGGCACGCTCGTCCAGGCCGACCTCCTCGCCGTCCTGGCACCGTCCCCCACGAAGGAGCACCCATGAACGACCCGCGCGAGACGGCGCTCCTCGCGTCCGTCCCGGACGGTCTCTTCGTCGGCGGGGCGTGGCGTCCCGCCGCCGACGGCGCCGTGCTCGGCGTCGAGGACCCGGCCACGGGGCAGCGCGTCAAGGAGATCGCGGACGCGACCGTCGCGGACGGCGTGGCCGCGCTCGACGCCGCGTGCGACGCGTTCCCTGCCTGGGCGTCCACGCCCGCGCGCGAGCGCGGCGAGATCCTGCGCCGCGCCTTCGACCTGGTGCAGGAGCGCGCCGACGACCTCGCGCTCCTCATGACGGTCGAGATGGGCAAGCCGCTCGCCGAGGCGCGTGCCGAGGTGCGGTATGGCGCGGAGTTCCTGCGCTGGTTCGGCGAGGAGGCCCCGCGCGTCCAGGGGCGGTACGGCCCGAGCCCTGCCGGGTCGGGGCGCACGGTCGTCACGCAGCACCCCGTGGGGCCGTGCTTCCTCATCACGCCGTGGAACTTCCCCCTGGCCATGGCCACGCGCAAGATCGCCCCGGCGCTCGCCGCCGGGTGCACGGTCGTGGTCAAGCCCGCCACGCTCACGCCGCTGACGACGCTGCTCCTCGCCTCGATCCTCGCGGAGGCCGGAGTGCCCGCGGGCGTCGTCAACGTCGTCACGACGACGCGCACCGCCCCGGTCTCCGAGGCGATCCTCCGCGACCCCCGCCTGCGCAAGCTGTCGTTCACGGGCTCGACGCCCGTCGGGCAGCGGCTCCTCGAGCAGGCCGCCGGGGGCGTCCTGCGGACGTCGATGGAGCTCGGCGGCAACGCGCCCTTCGTCGTGTTCGACGACGCGGACCTCGACCTCGCCGTCGAGGGGGCGATCCTCGCCAAGTTCCGCAACGTCGGGCAGGCGTGCACGGCCGCCAACCGGTTCCTGGTGCACCGTCCGGTCGCCGAGGAGTTCGCGCGGCGCGTGACCGAGCGTGTCCGGGCGTTCCGCACCGGGCGCGGGACGGAGGAGGGGGTGACCGTCGGGCCGCTGATCGACCGGCGCGCGGTCGCGGCGAGCGCCGCGCTCGTGCGGGACGCCGTCGAGCGCGGCGCGACGCTGCGGACCGGCGGTGCGGCGGTGGACGGGCCCGGCAGCTTCTTCGCCGCCACCGTCCTGAGCGACGTCCCGCCGGACAGCGCCGTGCTGCGCGAGGAGATCTTCGGGCCCGTGCTGGCGATCGTCCCGTTCGACGACGAGGACGAGGCCGTGCGCATCGCCAACGACACGGAGTACGGGCTCGTCTCCTACGTCTATACGCGCGACCTCGCGCGTGGCCAGCGCATGATCGAGCGGCTGGAGACCGGGATGATGGGGCTCAACGTGGGCGTCGTCTCCGACGCCGCCGCCCCGTTCGGCGGCTGGAAGATGTCCGGTCTCGGCCGCGAGGGCGGCGCCGAGGGCATCCACGAGTACCTGCAGACGAAGTACACGCTGACCGCCGACCCCTTCGCGCCCTGACACCGGGCGAGACGGCCCGGCAGCAGACCGACGGGAAGGACGGCCCCGCCGCGGACGGCGCGGCGGGGCCGTCGTCGAGCCCGGGCGGGACCACGTGGTCCCGCCCGGGGTCGTGCACGGGTCTCCCGGAGGAGGGTCGGGCTACCCGGCGTAGGTCTCGAGCTCGGCGACGCGGGGAGTGCCCGACGCGCCCGTGATCTCGAGGTTGATCTTCTTGAGCGACGTCGCGGTGAACGTGATCGTCCCCGCACCGCTGCCCGTCTTGAGGACGGCGCCCGTGTCGTTGTTTACGAGGCGCCACGTCCCGATGGTGCCGCCGCCCGCGGCCTCCTTGACGACGACCCGGCCCACGGTCGTCGCGGTGCCCCACTTGACGGAGATGGTCCCGGTCGAGCCGCTGGGCGACCACCAGGTCGCGGTGCTGCCGTCGATCGCGTTGCCGTAGCTCGTCCCGCTGGCCTTGCTCGAGCCGTCCGCGCCGGCACCGATGCTGAGGTTGGTGCCCGACGGCGGGTCGGTCGGATCGGTGGGATCGGTGGGATCGGTGGGATCGGTGGGATCGGTCGGGTTCGTCGGCTCGCCGCCGAAGGTGACCCGGAGCGAGCCGTCCGCCGCGAACGACCAGCCGAGCTCGCCGTCGTAGGCGGAGCACGCCGACCCGTTCGAGCCGGACCAGAACGAGTTGCCGCCCGCGTCCGTGCCGACCGTCTTGTCGTTCGCCCCGGAGTCGCAGGACACGTTGCCGCTGAAGCGGTGGGTCCCGGCGTCGAAGCTGAAGTTGCGCTCCTCGTTCCCGACCGCGACGTTGCCGCTGACCGTGATCGAGCCCGGGTTCGAGTTGTACGTGAACCCGTGCTTGCCGTTGTCCACGGCGAACGAGTTGCGCACGACGTGGTCGACCTTGATGTCCTCGCCTCCGAGCTTGTACCCGTTGCGGTCGCCCGCTCCGGCCTGGCCCCCGTCGGAGAGCGTGCCGTTCTCGTAGGCGAGCGAGCTCTCGATCGTCACGGCACCGATGGGGCCGGTGTCGGACTTCGTGTACAGGTCCCAGCCGTCGTCGATGTTGTGGTGCGCCACGGTGTTCCGGAACACGTTCCCCGGGCCCGACGTGAGCTTGGCGGCGAAGCCGTCCGCGTCCTCGCCGTCGGAGTCCGCGTTGTCGTGCGACTCGCTGCTGACGACGAGGTTGTTCGACGGCCACTCGCTCGCCGGGGCGCCTGCCACGAGACGGGAGAGCTGGAGGCCGGTGTCGTGGTTGTAGCGGGTCACGACGCGCTCGATGACGTTGTTGCTGCCGCCGAGCAGGATGCCGTTGTCGCCCGCGTGCTCGACCACGATGCCGTAGAAATGCCACCAGTCGCCGCCGATCGCGAGACCGCGGTTCGCCGGGTCCTCCGCCTGCGCCGAGAAGTTCAGCACCGGCCGCTCACCGGGGTACGCCGACAGCAGCGTGCGGTCGCCCGACGTCCCGTCGTTGCCCGGCTGGATCGTGACGGTCGACGACAGGTTGTACGTGCCGCCACGCAGGAAGATCTCGCCGCCCGAGGCGACGCGCTCGATCGCGACGGGGAGCGTCGTCGGCGCCGACAGCGTGCCGGCCGCGCTCGCGCTGCCGTTCGGCGCGACGTAGATCGTCTCCGCCGTCGGCTCCGGCGGGTCCGTCGGGTCGACGGGACCCGGGTCCGTCGGGTCGGTCGGGTCCGTCGGGTCGGTGGGGTCGGGGTCCGGCGTCTGCGGCGTGCACGAGCCGTCCGAGACCTTGAGGCCCTTGTTCGCGCCCGCGGTCTGGTTCACGAGGTTCGGCACGCAGCTCGCGCCGTCGAGCGTGTAGGAGTAGGGGATGCTGACCGACGTCGTGGAGGTCAGGTTCGGGCCGGCCGGCTGGATGTCACCGCTCGGGCTCGACCACGTGACGTTGTCGAGGACGTTCCCCGCGACCTGCCAGGTGCCCTTCTGGTCGGTGTAGAACGTGCCGAGGACGTCCTTGGAGTCCTCGAAGTAGTTGTTCTCGACCTTCGCCTTCGCCCCGGCCCGCGAGTTGATCCCGGACTCGTTGAGCTTCACGTAGTGGTTGTTGTAGATGTGGGCGATGCCGCCGCGCAGCAGCGGTGTGCGCGAGTCGAGGTTCTCGTACTTGTTGTGGTGGAACGTCACGAAGCCGTTGGACGTGTCGCTCTCGCTCGAGCCGATGAGGCCGCCGCGGCCGGAGTTGCGCAGGATGCTGTACGACAGCGTCACGTACTGGACGCCCGCCTTCATGTCGAAGAGCCCGTCGTAGCCCTCGGACTCCCCGCCCGACGCCTCGAGCGTCACGTGGTCCACCCACACGTTGCGGACGCCGCTCTCCATGCCGATCGCGTCGCCGCCGTTCGACGTGGGCGAGCCGGACTTCTTGACGTTCTTCACGGTGACGTTCTGGATGATGATGTTGCTGGCCTCACGGATGTGGATGCCCAGCTGGTCGAACGTCGCGCCGTTGCCGACGCCGACGATCGTCACGTTGCTGATCTGCTTGAGCTCGATCACGCCGGCCGCCGTGTTGCAGCTGTCGCCCGAGACCTTGGCCGTGTTGCCGTGGTTGATGGTGCCCTCGACCTCGATGACGATCGGGGTGTCGTCGCTGGCCCTGTTGCACAGGGCCGCGTGGATCTGGGTACCGGTCGTGGCGCGGACGGTCTGGCCGCCTGCACCGCCGGTCGTGCCGCCGTTCTGGGTCGCGTAGCCGGTCGGGCTGCCCGTCACGGCCGCGTTCGCGATCGTGGACAGGGCCGTCACGCCCATCGTGGCCGCCAGGGCCGTCGCGGCGGTGGCCGCGAGCAGTCGTCGTGCGACGGGTCGTCTCATCGTGGTGCCTCACCTTTCGTCATCGAACTGGGGGCAGTGCGTGGTGACTCACGGCTCCAGGTCCGCGCTCGCATCGGTCGACGCGACGACCTCGTCCTGGTGCACGGCGCTGGGTCGTGCGCCTGCGCGGCGGCCGACGACGACGTCGGGCAGCCCGCCTCGGAAGAGCTCGTCGAGGCGCTCGGAGGGGGTCGAGATCTGGGTAACCGGTTTCCCGATCGTAGGATACCGGTTTCCCATCGCGCAAGCGGGAGATTTTGACCGATGCTTGACCCCCATTACCCCGATGGTGGGGGAGTGCTCTACGCTCCCGGCGCAGGGAGAGGGGGTCGGGGTCCCGGGATGCAAGAAGTCCCGGTCAGGATCACCTGACCGGGACTCTTCCGCGGGTCTTCCGACTGAGAAGTCGAAGCCCTCGCCACGTGCGCGAGGGGGGACTTGAACCCCCACGCCCTTTCGGACACTGGCACCTGAAGCCAGCGCGTCTGCCATTCCGCCACTCGCGCGTGCCGCAGAAGACTAGCACGATGCACGACGACGCCTGGAACCGCGCGGCCGGAGGTGACGGCCGCCACGTGCCGGTCGTCGCGCACCGACGAGGCGCCCCGACGGCTGCGCGCCCGACGTTCACACGCTCCGCCCCGAACGCGCCACATCCGTCCGGAGATCGTGCGACGAATCGGGCCTCCGTCGCAGACGTGATCGATACGATCTAGGTAGTCTGCCCGGGACGCAGGTGTGCACCAGGGGCCGCCGGGAGCACGTCCGGGGAGGCGCAGACGAGGACCGCGGCACGAGCCGCAGCACGAGCGAGCACGAGGGAGGAGGTGGCATGGGAGTCCTGGACCGCTTCGAGAAGGGCGTCGAGCGCGTGGTGAACAACGCGTTCGCCAAGGTCGGACGCAGCGAGGTCAAGCCCGTCGAGCTCGCGAGCGCGCTGCGGCGCGAGGTCGACGACCGCGCCGCCGTCGTGGACCGCGAGCGCACGGTCGTGCCCAACGAGTTCACCATCGAGCTGTCGGTGGACGACTTCGGCCAGGTCGAGGGGTGGGGCGCGGAGACGCTCGCCGACGAGCTGGCGTCGAACGTCACGCAGTACGCGGCGTCGCAGCACTACGCCTTCGTCGGCCCGGTGAGCGTGAGCTTCGAGCAGAACGACGCGCTCGACGTCGGCCGCTTCCAGCTCCGCTCGGCCAGCGTGCGCGGCAACGTGGCGCCCGCGACGTCCGCGTCCCCGAGCACGCGGCACCCGCTCGTCGACATCGACGGGCAGCGCTACCTGCTCACGGGCCCGGTCACGGTCATCGGCCGCGGCTCGGAGGCCGACATCGTCGTCGACGACCCGGGCGTCTCTCGCCGTCACCTGGAGATCCGCGTGACGCCCGAGGGTGTCATCGCGACGGACCTCGGCTCGACCAACGGCCTGTTCGTCGAGGGCCACCAGGTGCCGGCCGCGACGCTGCTGGACGGCAACTCCCTGACGATCGGCCGTACCCGCATCATGTTCTGGACCGGCGCGTCCGACAACGAGGAGTGGTGATCCGGCCCGCATGACCGACCTCACGTTCACCCTGCTGCGGCTGGGCTACCTGGTGCTGCTCTGGGTGTTCGTGCTCTCCGCGATCGGGGTGCTGCGTCGGGACCTGTACGGCACCAAGATCACGCCACGCCGGGGCCGCAAGGGCGCCGCACAGCCCGCGCGCCCGACGTCGGGCCCCACGCCTGCCGCGGCGGCGGAGCCCGCGCGCCCCGCCGCGCCGGTGGGACCGTCCCGGCTCGTCGTCACCGCCGGCCCGCTGACGGGCACGACGATCCCCCTCACGACGTCGTCGATCCTCATCGGCAGGGCACCGAGCTGCACGCTCGTGCTCGACGACGACTACTCCTCGTCGCGCCACGCGCGCATCTTCCCGCAGCACGGGTCCTGGTTCGTCGAGGACCTCGGCTCCACCAACGGCACCTACGTCGAGGACCAGCGCATCGGCCAGGTGACGCCGCTGGGTCCCGGCACGCGGGTGCGGATCGGTCAGTCCGTCGTCGAGCTGCAGAGGTAGCCCGCAGTGAACATCGCCCTGCGCTACGCCGCGCGCTCCGACGTCGGGCTCGTGCGCTCGAACAACCAGGACTCCGGCTACGCCGGGCCGCACCTGCTCGTCGTCGCCGACGGCATGGGCGGCCACGCCGGTGGAGACGTCGCGTCGTCGATCGCCATCGCGGCGCTCGCACCGCTCGACGGCGAGTCGCACGGGCCGGACGACGCGCTCGCCGAGCTCGAGCGCTCGATCGACCACGCGCGCCAGGACCTCGTGGACCGCAGCGTGACCGACCCCGAGCTGGTGGGGATGGGCACGACCGTCACCGCGATCCTGCGGGCGGGCAACAAGCTCGCGATGGCGCACCTCGGCGACTCGCGCGCGTACCTGCTGCGCGACGGCGAGCTCACCCAGGTCACGACCGACCACACGTTCGTGCAGCACCTCGTGGACACGGGCCGCATCTCGCCCGACGAGGCGGAGACGCACCCGCAGCGCAACGTCGTCATGCGCGTGCTCGGCGACTTCGACATCGACCTCACGCCGGACATGTCGGTGCGGGAGGCGAAGCCGGGGGACCGCTGGCTCCTGTGCTCCGACGGCCTCTCGGGCTTCGTCAGCCCGGAGACGATCGCCCAGACGCTCACCGACACCCCCGACGTCGACGCGTGCGCCGACCACCTGCTCCAGCTCGCGCTGCGCGCCGGCAGCACGGACAACGTGACGGTCGTGGTCGCGGACATCGTCGACCTCGACGTCCTGCCCGACGGCACGGCGCCCGGCACCGGGGCGCAGATCGTCGGGTCCGCGGCGATCGACCGCGACGCCCCGACGTCGGCCGCGGACGGCCCCGCCGCGCGGGCGGCAGCCCTCATGGCCAGCGCGAACGCCCCCGCCGCGACCGAGGAGCCCGCCACGGACGGCGCACCCGAGCCCGCGGAGGGCGGGGCGACCCCGGGCGACGTCGCGGAGGACGGCGACGACGACGTGCGACCGGGCCGCGCGCCGCGCCGCTGGATCACCGTCGTCGCGATCCTCCTCGTCGTCGCCGGCCTGGGCGTGGCCGGGTGGGCGGGCTACCGCTGGACGCAGACGCAGTACTACGTCGGGGTCGCCGACGGTCAGGTGGCCGTGTTCCGGGGCATCCCGGAGAACGCGGGCCCGGTGACGCTGTCGACGCCGATCGAGCTCACCGGGACGCGCGTCGCGGACCTGCCGGGCTACGTCGTCGACCGCCTCGAGACGACGATCCCCGCGGAGTCGCTCGAGGACGCCCGTGCGCGCGCGGAGCGCCTCGTCGCCGAGGCCGCGGACGAGTCCACCGACGCGCCCGCGACCGACGACACCACGGAGGCGCCCACCGAAGGTGCCGCCGAGACCCCGGAGGCCGGGGCGCCCGACGTGACCCCGGCACCCACCGACGGCGCCGGCTCGGGGGCCTGATGGCCACGGTGGAGACCACCGAGGTGCGCCCTGGCCGGGGCGCGGAGCTCGGTCTGCTCGTCCTCGCGCTCGCGCTGGGCATCGGGGCCTACGCGCTCGTGGGCCTCCAGCTCACGGGCGAGCTCCCGGGCCGCTTCTACGTGTACAGCATCGGCACCGTGGTGCTCGCGGGCGCCGCGCACCTGCTGCTGCGCTTCAAGGCGCCGTACGCGGACCCGGTGATCCTGCCGATCGCGGTCGCGCTCAACGGCATCGGCCTCGCCATGATCTTCCGCCTCGACCTCGGCTCGCAGGTCACGGGCGGCACGCAGGACCTCGCGCCGCGCCAGCTCCAGTGGACCGCGCTCGGCATCCTCTGCGCGTTCGCCGTGATCTGGTTCCTGCGCGACCACCGGACCCTGCGGCGCTACACCTACACCGCGATGATCGCGGGCATCGTGCTCGTCGCGCTGCCGCTCGTCCCGGGCCTGGGCACGCGCATCAACGGCGCGCAGATCTGGATCAACGTCTTCGGCTTCTCGCTCCAGCCCGCGGAGTTCGCGAAGATCGCGTTCGCGATCTTCTTCGCCGGCTACCTCGTGACGAACCGCGACACGCTCGCGCTCGCGGGGCCCAAGGTGCTCGGGCTCCAGCTCCCGCGCCTGCGCGACCTCGGGCCGATCATCATCGTCTGGCTGGTCTCGCTCGCGATCCTCGTGTTCGAGCGCGACCTCGGCACGTCGCTCCTCTTCTTCGGCCTGTTCGTCGCGATGCTCTACATCGCGACCGAGCGCGTGAGCTGGGTCGTCATCGGTCTGCTGCTCATCGCCGTCGGCGCGGTGCTCGCCGCGTCGACGTTCGGGCACGTCCAGGCGCGCGTCGACGTGTGGCTCCACCCGTTCGACCCCGAGATCTTCGGCCGCAGCCCCGGCGGCTCGGGCCAGCTCGTGGGCGGCCTGTTCTCCCTGGGCAACGGCGGCCTGTTCGGCACGGGCTGGGGCGCGGGCTACCCGCGCACGGTCCCGTACGCGTTCTCCGACTTCATCTACGCCTCGCTCGGCGAGGAGCTCGGCCTCACCGGCCTCATCGGCATCCTGCTCGCCTACCTCATCCTCGTGGAGCGCGGCCTGCGCACCGCGATCGGGGTCCGTGACGGGTTCGGCAAGCTCCTCGCGGGCGGCCTCGCGTTCGTCATGGCGTGGCAGCTCTTCGTCGTCGTCGGCGGGATCACACGCATCATCCCGCTCACGGGCCTCACGATGCCGTTCGTCGCCCAGGGCGGGTCGTCGCTCCTCGCGAACTGGCTGGTCGTGGGCCTGCTGCTGCGCATCTCCGACGACGCGCGGCGGCCCTCGTCCCTGCCCGTGCGCGGGCAGGTGGCCCCCGGCGGGGCGCGCACGCGCCCCGACTCCGACCCGGTCGAGGTCGTGGGCAGCGGGGCCCCCGCCGTCGGCGCCCGGCCCGACGACGCGCCCACCACGGTCGGCGCGCCCGCCGCAGGGCCATTGACGGGACCCGCCACAGGTCCGACGCGCGCGACGACGGGTGTGCAGCCCGCCGTCGGGCAGACGGGGGAGCTCTCGGACCACCCCGACGAGCTCCGCACGGAGGTCGTGCGACGCCCCGGTCCCGACGGCACCCACCCCGAGACCGACCCCTGGGGAGGAGCCCGGTGAACGTCCCCCTGCGTCGCGTCGCGACGGTCGTCCTCGTCATGTTCCTCGCGCTCATGGTGTCGACGACGTACATCCAGTTCGTCCAGGCGGACTCGCTCAACAACGACTCGCGCAACGCCCGCACGATCTACCGCGAGTACAACAAGTTCCGCGGTCCGATCGTCGTCGCGGGCGACGCGATCGCGTCCTCGACCCCGGTGGACGACGCGTTCGGCTTCCAGCGGCAGTACTCCAACGGCCCGCTCTACGCGCCGGTCTCCGGTTTCCTCTCGCTCACCAACGGGCGCACGGAGATCGAGGACAAGGAGAACGACTACCTCAACGGCGAGGCGAGCTCGCTGTGGCTCGACCGCCTCAGCGCGCTGTTCACCGGCAAGCAGCCCCAGGGTGCGTCCGTCGAGCTGACGATCGACCCCGCGGCGCAGCAGGCCGCCTGGGACGCCCTGGGCGACCAGCGCGGCGCCGTCGTCGCGATCGAGCCGAAGACCGGCCGCGTCCTCGCGCTCGTGTCCAAGCCGAGCTACGACCCCAACGAGCTCGCGACGCACGACACCGCCCTCGCGCGCGAGCGCTACCAGGAGCTGCTCAACGCCGACGGCAACCCGATGTCGAACCGGGCGATCCGCGGCAACACGTACCCGCCGGGCTCGACGTTCAAGATCGTCACGTCCGCCGCGGCGCTCGAGAGCGGGCAGTACACGTCCGAGACCGTGATCCCGGCCCCGGACGAGCTCCCGTACCCGCAGTCGACGCAGACGATGAAGAACTTCGGCGGCACCCGCTGCTCGCCCACGGGCGAGATGACCCTCGCGGACGCGCTGCGCATCTCCTGCAACACCGCGTTCGGCGACCTGGCCATGACGCTCGGGGAGGACGCGATGCGGGACCAGGCCGAGGACTTCGGCTTCGACGCGCCGCTCGAGATCCCGATGGACGTCACGCCCAGCCAGTTCCCCGCGGAGGGCACCCCGGGCGCCGACCCGGCGGGCATCGCGCGTGCGGGCATCGGGCAGGGCGAGGTCAAGGTCACGCCGCTCCAGATGGCGATGGTCGCCGCCGCGATCGCGAACGACGGCGTGCAGATGGCCCCGTACACGGTCGAGACGATCCGCAACCCCGACCTCGACGTCGTCCGCCAGTCCGAGCCGCGCCGCCTGCGGACGTCGGTGTCGCCGTCGACGGCCGACCAGCTCACGCAGATGATGCTCGGGGTCGTCGAGAACGGCTCCGGGAAGGCGGCGCAGATCCCGGGCGTGCAGGTCGCGGGCAAGACCGGCACCGCCGAGACCGGTGGCGAGGCCGCCCCGCACGCCTGGTTCACGAGCTTCGCGCCCGCCGACGACCCGCAGGTCGCGGTCGCGGTCATCGTCGAGAACGGCGGCTCGCTGGGCAACGAGGCGACCGGCGGCGCGATCGCCGCGCCGATCGCGCGCGCCGTCATGGAGGCGGTGTTGAACGGATGAAGCCCGTGAGGGGGCTGACGCTCGGCAACCGCTACCGCCTGGTGCGGCGCATCGCCGTCGGTGGCATGGGCGAGGTGTGGGTCGCGGCCGACGACGCGCTCGGGCGCGAGGTGGCCGTCAAGGTCCTGCGGACCGAGTACGCGGGCAACGAGGACTTCCTCAACCGGCTGCGGACCGAGGCCCGCAACAGCGCCGCGCTCTCGCACCCCAACATCGCCCAGATGTACGACTACGGCGAGACCAACGGCTCCGGGTACCTCGTCATGGAGCTCGTCGTGGGCGAGCCCATGGCGGACCTGCTGGAGCGCGAGCCCGTGCTCCCGCCCGCCCGGCTCCTGCCGATCCTCGCCCAGACGGCGCGCGCCCTCCACGCGGCGCACCTGTCCGGCGTCGTGCACCGCGACGTCAAGCCGGGCAACATCCTCATCGACCGCTCGGGCACGGTGAAGATCACCGACTTCGGCGTCTCGCTCGCGGCCAACCAGGTCCCGATGACCGCGACCGGCATGGTGATGGGCACCGCCCAGTACCTGTCGCCCGAGCAGGCCGTCGGGCAGGCGGCCACGGGGGCGTCGGACATCTACGCGCTGGGCATCGTCGCGTACGAGTCGATCATCGGGAACCGGCCGTTCACCGGGTCCACCCCGGTCGACATCGCGGTCGCGCACGTCAACGAGCCCGTGCCGCCGCTCCCGTCGTCGGTCGACCCGGAGCTCTCCGAGCTCGTCATGATCATGCTCGCCAAGGACCCGCTGGCGCGGCCGCACCCGGCCGACGCCCTCGCGCGGGTCTTCGAGGAGATCCAGGAGCGCCTCGCAGCCGACCCGTGGTCCGCCCGCGCCGGCGCGGCCGCCAACACCCGGCGCGGCCGTCGCGCGCGCGCGACGGCGGACGACGCCCCTCCGGCGCCCGAGCCGGACCCCGCTCCCGTCATCACGCCGCTCGTCATCCCGGCCGCCGTGCGCGACCCGCACCCCGTGGACCCGGCGACGCCCTGGGTCGCTCCCGAGCCGCGACCCGGTGCCCACGCCGCGGAGCCCGCCGACGGGCCCTCCGTCGGAGACGGTGCCGAGCGCGCCGGTCGGACGGCCGCTCCGCCGTCCGACACGCCGCCCGCCCCGGGACCCGCCCTGCCGTGGGAGCGCCCGGTCCCCGCGCCGGCGGGCGAGGACCCGGCCGGTCCCCGGGCCTACCCGCCGCGCCGCGAGATGCACGGCGGCACCCGCTCGTCCCGACGCCCGCAGCCCGCTCGCGGCGGCGCACGGCCGGGCGCCGGCTCGACCACGAGCACCCCGTCGGCGGCGCCGGCCACGCGGGCCGAGGCCCGACGGCAGTCCCAGACGGCCCCGTCGCGGTCGTCCGCCGGCCGCCGCACGTCCACGACGACAGGGCGGCGCCTCGGCGGGCTGCCGAACGGCCTCACGTGGCCCCTGGTGGCCCTGCTGGGCCTGCTCCTCGTGCTGGTCGTCGCGACGATCGCGTCCCTGGGCGACCGGGACGGGGGCGATGCGGACGCGGCTCCCGCGACCGTCGTCGAGACGGTCACCGACGCCTCCGTCCCAGACTCCGCGACTCCCTCCGGACGGGTGACATCGTGACGACATCGTTGTGTTCCCGGCTTTCCCGGACGCCCTCCAGTGGGATGATTGCGCCAGATGTGCCGCGTGCGGACGCGCCCGCGGCTCCGACGACTCCGAAGGACGAATGAGTGGTGGACAACGCTCCCCGAGTGCTTGCCGGGCGCTACCAGGTCGGTGAGCTCATCGGCCGTGGTGGCATGGCCGAGGTGCACATCGGGCACGACAACCGCCTCGGTCGCACCGTCGCGATCAAGATCCTGCGGTCCGACCTCGCCCGCGACCCCACCTTCCTCGCGCGCTTCCGCCGCGAGGCCCAGGCGGCGGCGTCCCTCAACCACCCCGCCATCGTCGCGGTCTACGACACGGGCGAGGACGTCCACGCGGACGCCACGGGCAACTCGGTGCACGTCCCGTTCATCGTCATGGAGTACGTCGAGGGCCACACCGTCCGCGACATCCTCCGCGACGGCCAGGCCGTCCCCATCGACGAGGCGGTCGAGATCACGGCGGGCGTGCTCGCGGCGCTCGAGTACTCGCACCACGCCGGCATCGTGCACCGCGACATCAAGCCCGCGAACGTCATGATCACGCCCACGGGCGCCGTCAAGGTCATGGACTTCGGCATCGCCCGCGCCATGGCGGACTCCGCCGCGACGATGACGCAGACGCAGGCCGTCATCGGCACCGCCCAGTACCTCTCGCCGGAGCAGGCACGCGGCGAGACGGTCGACGCGCGCTCCGACCTGTACTCCACCGGCTGCCTGCTCTACGAGCTGCTCACGGGCCGGCCGCCGTTCATCGGCGACTCGCCCGTCGCGGTGGCCTACCAGCACGTGCGCGAGGCCCCGGCGACGCCGAGCGCGGTCGCGCCGGACGTGCCCGAGGTGCTCGACCGCATCACGCTCAAGGCGCTCGCCAAGGACCGCACGGCCCGCTACTCGAACGCCGCGGAGTTCCGCGCCGACCTGGAGAACGCCGTGCGCGGCGGGGCGATCACGGCCCCCGCGCTCGGGGTCGCCGCCGCCGCGGCCGGCCTCGGTGCCGCCGCCGCGGCCGCCGACCTCCAGCCCACGATGGTGGAGTCCGCCACGCAGGTGATGGCCCCCACGGCCGCCGCCCCGAACCCGTGGGCGACGAGCGTGGCCCCGGCCGTCCCGCCCGGCGACGAGGTCCCGGGGGAGGACGAGGAGGAGCCCAAGAGCCGCAAGGGCCTCATGTGGACCCTCATCGCGATCGGCGTGCTCGCCCTCGCCGCGATCATCACGATGCTCGTCATCAACAGCCAGGGCGAGGAGGAACCGACGACCGCCACGGTCCCGACCCTGTCCGCGGGCGTCACGCCCGAGGAGGCCGAGAAGACGATCTCCGACGCCGGCTTCGAGTACGCCCAGGCGATCGACCAGGAGTCGACCGAGGCCGAGGGGACGTTCACGAAGACCGATCCCGCGGGCGGCACCGAGGCCGACCTCGGCTCGACCGTCACGGCCTTCTTCTCCGCCGGTCCCGACGCGGTCGTGATCCAGGACGTCAAGGGCAAGTCCCAGGACGAGGCGCGCCAGATCCTCGAGGCGCAGGGGCTGCAGGTCACGTCCGGCGGCTCCGAGGACTCGAAGGACGTCCCGAAGGACGCGGCGACGCGCACCGATCCCGCGGCCGGTCAGTCCGTCGCCGGCGGCTCGACCGTCACGCTGTACGTCTCGTCTGGTCTCGTCGCCCTCCCCGAGCTCGTGGGGAACCAGCGCCAGGCGGCGGAGCAGACCATCTCCGACCTCGGCCTCAAGCCGGTCGTCAACGAGGTGGAGTCCGACGAGCCCGAGGGCCAGGTCGTCGCGCAGCGGCCCAACGCCGGCAGCGTGCCGCAGGGCTCGGAGGTGACCATCGACGTCGCGATCCCGCGTGCAGCGGAGACCACGAACGTCCCGAACAACCTCGTCGGCATGACCCTGGACCAGGCGCAGGACGCGCTCGGAGGTGCGGGGCTCAACCCCGGGACGCAGCAGAACCAGGAGTCCGACCAGTGGCCGGCCGGGGTCGTCATCGGCTCCGACCCCGGGGGCGGCACCGAGGTCGAGGTCGGCACGGAGGTGTCGCTCATCGTCTCGACCGGTCCCGGCCCGTCGACCGGCGGCGACAACGGTGGCGGCGGCGGACCGGGCGGGGGCGGGGGCAACGGCGACGGCTGATCGATCGCCGCGCCCGGAGAACGCTGACGAACGGGCCCCCACCTCGCGAGGTGGGGGCCCGTTCGTCGTGCTGGGCAGTGGCGGCGTCTGCGCCGGTCGAGACAGGGCGACGATCCCTGCGCCCGGACGGAGTCGCCGGAGCTGGCCGGGCTACTGCCGGACGAGCGGCGCCATACCCGCCGAGCGCTCGACGGCGCCGACGAGGCCGCAGGCCTCGAGCCAGTTCGCGAGCAGGCGGTGGCCGCCCTCGGTGAGCACGGACTCGGGGTGGAACTGGACGCCGTGCAGGGGCAGGTCCTTGTGCTGGAGCCCCATGATGACGCCGCCGGAGGTCGACGCGGTCACCTCGAGCTCGGCGGGCACCGTGTCGCTCACGACGGCGAGCGAGTGGTAGCGCGTCGCGGTGAACGGGGCGGGGAGCCCGGCGAGGACACCCTCGCCCTCGTGCTCGACGAGGCTCGTCTTGCCGTGCATGAGCTCCGGCGCGTGCGTGACCGTCGCGCCGTACACCTCGGCGAGCGCCTGGTGACCGAGGCACACACCGAGCATCGGGGTGCGCGAGGAGGCGCACGCGCGGATGACCTGCTCGCTCTGCCCTGCCTCCTTCGGCGTCCCCGGCCCGGGGGAGACGAGCACGCCGTCGAACACGGTCCCGTCGGCGTCGTGGAACCGCCCCTCGGCGTCGGGCTCGGGCACGGCGTCGTTGCGCACGACGACGGTCTGGGCGCCGAGCTGGTCGAGGTAGCCGACGATCGTGTAGACGAACGAGTCGTAGTTGTCCACGACGAGGATGCGGGTCTGGTGGGTCATCGCGGGGCCTCCACGGACACTGCGCCGGCGGCGTCGGTCTGGATGTTGGGGTCGTTGAACGGCATGTACTCGGACACGATCGGGAACAGCCACTCGAAGCACGCGAGCACGACGGCAGCCGCGAGGACGAGCAGGATCACCACCCGGACCCACGCGGGCCCGGGCAGCACGCGCCACAGCGCCCCGTACATCACGCGCTCCCTTCGGCCGCAGGTGCCGCCTGGCCGACCAGGTCGGGCGGCGTGCCGTCCTCGACGGGCATCCAGTAGTCCAGCTTCGCGTTGACGATGAACCGCGCCACGAGCGAGTTCAGCCCGATCGGGTGGCACGTCGTCAGGGTGAGGTACCGCTCCGTCGGCTCGACGCCGGGCTGCCACGGCACGGGCGCCACGGCCTCCACCTGGTCGGGCTTCACGGCCTGCATGTGGTCCACGCGGTACACGTACCAGACCCCGCCCGCCTCCACGACGATCGGGTCGCCGATCTCGAGCTCCTCCACGTCGTGGAAGATCTTGCCGTACGTCTGCCGGTGCCCCGCGAGCGAGAAGTTGCCGACGTCGCCCGGCATGACGGTCTCCGGGTAGTGCCCCGCCTGGCCCTGGTCGAGGATCGAGCGCTTGTCCGTCCCCTCGGCGATCGGCATCATCTTGCCGTCCCAGCGCGGCACGTAGAGCGTGCCCCACACCTCGCCGAGGGCGGGCGCCTCCATGACCGGCGGCTCGTCCCGGCGCACGGCCGTCGCGACGTCCGCGGCGTCCGGCGTGGGCGCGTCCATCTCCTCCAGGACCTGCGCCTGCACGCGGTCCGCCTGCACGTCCGTCCACCAGAGCTGCCAGACGACGTACAGCCCCAGGAGGATCCCGAGCGTGATGAGCAGCTCCCCGACGATGCCGACGACCGTCGAGACCGCGCCGCGCCCCGAGGCGCGGCGGCCCGCGTGCCGCACCGGCGCGGGGGCGGTGGCCGTCACGACGCCACCGCGTCGGAGGGTCGCGCGTAGCGGAGCTCGAGCGCGCCCTCGTAGCCGGGGAGCTCGAGGTTCGACTTGTCCTCGACGGACCAACCCAGGTTCACGGCGTCGACGTACTCCTGGTAGACCTGCACGCCGGGCGAGCGCTCCAGGGCGTCGCGCAGCGCGTCGGGGTCACCCACGGCCTCCACGACGTAGGGCGGCGAGTACACGCGGCCGTGCAGCAGGAGGATGTTGCCCGCGCAGCGGAACGCCGACGTCGCGGTGACGCGCTGCCCCTGGAGCGTCATCGCCTCCGCGCCGCCGGCCCACAGGGCGTTGACGACGGACTGGATGTCCTGCTGGTGCACGACCAGGTCGTCCGGGCGGATCTGCGGCGGGTAGTTGCCCTCCGGGGGCGCGTCGTCGAGCGAGACGGACAGGCCCGTACCCGAGACCGGCGTCGTGCCCGCCGCGACCGCGGTGCGCGACGCGAGGTCGGGGTCGACGCCGGCCGGCGCGTCGCCGGTCTGCGAAAGCCCCGCGATCTCCTCCGTGAGCGCGTCGACCTCGGCCGAGAGCTCCGCCACGCGGTCCGACTCGCGGTCGACGAGCTGCGCGAGGTTCTCGGGGTGGCGCGAGTCGTCGCCCCGGGCGAGGCGCGCGTTCGCCGTGAACATCACGCCGGCGAGCGCGAGGACGAGCGCGACGGTCACGGCCGACCGGACCCTGCGTGAGCGCGGCGGCGCGGCCGGTGCGGCGGACGACGGCGCGGGACCGGCCGCGACCGCCTCGGCGGTCTCGTCCGGCGTCGCGGAGGCGGGGTCGGTGCTGCTCACGCGACCGTCTCCTTCCTGGTCGGACGAGGTCGTCGCCCCTCTCTCCGAGGGGTCTCTGCCGTGCGTCTGTCGTGTCGTCGTCGCCGCCAGAGGGCCGTTGCCCGCGCGCGGTGTCCGTGCCTATTGTGTGCGCCCACTACGCTAGTCGACGAACGTCGTCCACGATCGTGACGGACCCGTGCTCCTACGGAGCCTCGCGGCGCGTCGACGACCTTCGCCCGAGCCATGCACGGTTCCTGCACGACGACGGCAGGCGTCCGCTCCCGCGGTGCGTCCCGACGCCGCCGGCAGCGGACCCCACCAGGACAGGAGCCCACCCTCGTGCCCGAGTCGAAGTCGCGCAAGAAGCCCAAGCCGCAGCGTCCGCCGAGCGTGCCCAAGCCCGAGTCGGGCAACCCGCGCTGGCTCGTGCCCACGATGCTCGGGCTCATGCTCGTCGGGCTGGCGTGGATCGTGCTGTTCTACCTCAGCGGGTCCGCGCAGCTCCCGATCCCGGCGCTGGGCGCCTGGAACCTCGGCGTCGGCTTCGCGTTCATCATCGCGGGCTTCGCGCTCACGACCCGCTGGAAGTAGGCGGTCCGACGGCCGCCGCGCGCCTCGGGGCGCGCGGCGTGCCGAGCGACCCGTGGTGGGAATGACACCGGCGTAGTTCCACACCTGTGAGTAACCCTGGGGATAACTCGCCGGCACTGTCACCCGGGATCAGCCGACGAGGTGCCCGACCTGGCCCGCCGAGGCATACGTCAGCCATGCCGCCGCGACGAGCGCGACCGCGACGACCGCCGTCGCGCCCACGGACACCAGGGTGCGGCGTTCCTTCGGCGCGTACGCGTACGCGGCCCCGAGGACGAGACCGACGACGAGCCCACCGAGGTGCGCCTGCCACGCGATGCCGGTGAAGAACAGGCCGATCGCGAAGTTGATGCCGATGAGCACGACGATCTGCATGGCGTTGCGACCCGTCCGGCGCAGCACGAGCAGGATCGCGCCGAAGAGCCCGAACACGGCGCCCGAGGCACCGACGACGGGCTGGTACCACCCCTCCGACGTCGGGCCGCCGGCGAGGACGAGGTAGCCGACCGAGCCGCCGATGGCCGACAGCAGGTAGAGCGCGACGAAGCGCCAGCGGCCGAGCATCTGCTCGAGGAACGGCCCCGTGACCCACAGCGCGTACATGTTGAAGAGGATGTGGACGGGGCTCGTCGAGTGCAGGAACGCCGACGTGAGGAAGCGGTACGGCTCGGCCTCGCCGATGACCGGTGCGAACCACCACAGTCGCGTCCACTCGCCGCCGGTGACGAGCTGGAGGATCCAGCTCACCACGCACAGGCCGATGATCGTGAACGTCACGACCGGAGGGCCACCGCGCACCGTGCCGCCGAGCGCGGTGCGCTGCGTCGGCGCCTGCCGAGCGGCCTCGCGCACGCAGTCGACGCACTGCACGCCGACGGCTGCCGGGCGCTGGCACTCCGGGCACGCAGGGCGGCCGCAACGCTGGCAGCGCACGTACGACACCCGGTCCGGGTGCCGCGGGCACACGGGCGGGACGGCAGGACCGTCGTGCGGTCCGGCCGTCCCGTACGCGGGCGGGCCGGGGGGCCCGGGAGGTGTGGTCGAGATGGTCAGTCCTCGATGGTGACCGACGTGATGACGATGTCCTCCTGCGGGCGGTCGCCCGGCCGGGTCGGCGTCGTGTTGATCGCGTCGACCACCGCACGGGACGCGTCGTCCGCGACCTCGCCGAAGATCGTGTGCTTGCCGTTGAGCCAGGTGGTGGGGACCGTCGAGATGAAGAACTGCGACCCGTTGGTGCCCTCGACCTCGCCCGTGACCGGGTTGCGGCGCAGGCCCGCGTTCGCCATCGCCAGGAGGTAGGGGCGGTCGAACTGGAGCTCGGGGTGGATCTCGTCGTTGAACGTGTAGCCGGGGCCGCCCGTCCCGGTGCCCAGCGGGCAGCCGCCCTGGATCATGAAGTCCTGGATCACGCGGTGGAAGATCAGGCCGTCGTAGAAGGGCTCGGTGCGCTCTGCGCCCGTGCGGGGGTCGGACCACGTCGTGGTGCCCTGGGCGAGCCCGACGAAGTTCGCCACCGTCTTCGGGGCGTGGTTCGGCAGGAGCTCGATCCGGATGTCACCTGCGGTCGTGTGGAGGGTTGCGAACATGGGCACCATCCTCCCACGAGACCCGCGCGCGACCCGTCCGACGCGATGTCTCGCGGGCCGGGCACGGTGGTGGCAGAGTGGTCGGAAACGCCCATCGCATCCGCCCTTTCGTCCCGTCGGACGACGACCCCGGGGAGCACGCATGACCCGTTCTCGCTCAGCGAGCGACTCCGTCAAGGACACGCTCGAGTCGATCGACACCGAGAAGCTCAAGGACCAGGCCGCGCAGGCCGCCGCGACCGCGCAGAGCGCGGCGACCCAGCTCGCCGACCAGGCCAAGGACGCGGCCGTGCAGGCCAAGGAGTGGGGTTCGCCCAAGGTCGAGGCCTTCCTCGAGTGGCTCCAGCCGCGCGTCGAGAAGGCCTGGCAGGACAGCATCCAGGCCGCCGCGCCCCGCGTCGAGAAGGCCGCGGGCAAGGCCGCGCCCGCCATCGACACCGCGCACGACAAGCTCGTCGACGACGTGCTGCCGAAGATCGTCGCGAGCTTCAACGCCGCTGCCGCCAGCGCCGCCGACTCCGCCCAGCGCGCGGCCGACAACGCGGCCGAGGCGACCGCCGCCGCGGCCACGGCCACGGCGGTCGCGACCGGCAAGAAGGCGCGCAAGCTCGCCAAGGAGGCGCAGAAGGCCGCCGCCGAGGCCGCGAAGCAGGCGCAGAAGGCCGCGGGCAAGGCCGGCAAGAAGGCCTCCAAGCACGCGGACAAGGCGGCGGAGAAGGCGGCAGCCAAGCTCGCCGCCGCGGCTGACAAGGCAGCGGCGAAGGCGGCCGAGGCCGACGCCTCGAAGGGCAAGGGCCGCACCCTGTGGTGGATCGCCGGCGGCGTCACCGCGGCCGGCGTCGGCTACGTGCTCTACCGCCGCGCGCAGCCCACGACCGACCCCTGGGCCGAGCCGTGGGAGCAGGAGGAGCAGCAGGTGCACTTCGACGACGTCGTCGGCGACGCCCGGCACGCCGTCGGGGACGCCGCCGAGTCGCTGGGCGAGGCCGCGGGCGTCGCCGTCGCGAAGGGCCGCGAGGCGACCGACAAGCTCGCCGAGCGGGCCGCCGAGGTCCGCGACGACGTCACCGACCGCGTCAGCGACGCCGTCTCCGACGCCAAGGACGCGGCCAAGAAGGCCACCTCGCGCGCCCGCAGCAACGCCCGCGGCACGGCGTCCTCGGCCAAGGACGCGGCCGCGGACGCGAAGGACGACCTCGGCGACGCCGGCAAGAAGGCGCGCGAGGCGGCCGAGGCCGCCGCGGAGGACGCCGCCGAGAAGGCCGACGACGTCTGACCTGGCAGGACAGCGCCGAGAGCACGCCACGACGAAGGGCCCCACCTCGCGGTGGGGCCCTTTGTCGTCCCGGCGACGAGGCGCCGGCCAGGCCGGTCCCGACCTGAGGCTCGTGCGCCCGGAGGACTCACCTCGCGCGGACATACGTGAGGACGACGACGCCGCGGGGGCTCGTGTCGCTGCCGACCAGCTCGAAGCGGGCGAGCGCGCACCGTCCGCCGAACATGCGCTTCCCTCCTCCTAGGTGTACTGACCCGGGACGTTGTTCACGCGGTCGATGGGGCGTAGGCCGCCGATGCCGGTGTGGGGTCGTTCCAGGTTGTACCGGTCCAGCCAGATC
>NZ_JBHVMH010000014.1:0-119083 GCF_042797035.1 Cellulosimicrobium sp. NPDC057862 | reverse complement strand
GGGGCGCGCCACCCGCTGGTGGCACGCCCCGCCGTCGTCGGTCCCGTCGCGGCGCACGCCGGACGGGTCGAGGATCACTCCTCGTTCTGGCCGTGGCAGACCTTGTACTTCTTGCCCGAACCGCACGGGCACTGCGCGTTGCGCGGCGTCCCCGGGAACGTGCGTCCGTCGCTCTCGACCGCGCTCGCCTCGCCGTGCAGCGCGCGGCGCGAGCGCCGGCTCGCGTCGCCCGAGACGACAGCCTGACCGGTGCCGTCCTCGCTCGGCGCGCTGTACGACAGCGGGACCTGCCGGTCGGGGCCGTCGAGGCCCTTGGCGATGAGCGTGCCGGCGCGGTCACCGCTCGGCCCGCCGAACGCCGCCGGGGCCGTGACCGGAGCAGGCGCCTGCTCGACCGGAGCGTCCTCGACCGGGGCGTCGGTCGTCGCCGGTGCGTCCTCGACGGGAGCGTCCGCCACAGGGGCGTCCTGCGCCGGAGCGGCGGCCTGCTGGGCCGCCGCCGCGAGACCTGCGGCGGCACCGGCCGAGGCCGCGCCCGCCGCCCCGCCGAGCGCCTGGCCGGCGGCCGACTGCGCGGCCTGGGCCGCGTCCGCGACCGAGATCGCCGCCGCCTGGCCCGGTGCCGCACCCGGCTCGGCGACCTTGACCTCGAGGTTGAAGAGGTACCCGACCGTCTCCTCCTTGATGGCCTCGGTCATGGCCTGGAAGAGCTGGAAGCCCTCGCGCTGGTACTCGACGAGCGGGTCGCGCTGCGCCATCGCGCGCAGGCCGATGCCCTCCTTGAGGTAGTCCATCTCGTAGAGGTGCTCACGCCACTTGCGGTCCAGGACCGAGAGGGTCACGCGCCGCTCGAGCTGACGCATGTTCGTCGACCCGAGCTGCTCCTCGCGGCTCTGGTAGGCGATGCGGGCGTCAGAGAGGATCTCCTCGAGCAGCATCTCGCTCGTCAGGCGCGTCTCCCCGCCCGCCTGCTCGACGACCTCGTCGGGCTCGATCGAGATCGGGAAGACGGCCTTGAGCGCGGTCCACAGCGCGTCGAGGTCCCAGTGCTCGGGGTTGCCCTCCGCCGTGGCGCCCTCGACGTACGCGGTGACGACGTCGGTGAGGAAGTGCTGCACCTGCTCCTGCAGGTCCTCGCCCTCGAGCACGCGACGGCGCTCGTCGTAGATGACCGTGCGCTGGCGCGACAGGACGTCGTCGTACTTGAGGACGTTCTTGCGGATCTCGAAGTTGCGCGACTCGACCTGGCCCTGCGCGCTCGCGATGCCGCGCGTGACCATCTTCGACTCGAGCGGCACGTCGTCGGGGAACCCGGCGCGGTTCATCATCGACTCGGCGAGGGTCGAGTTGAACAGGCGCATGAGGTCGTCCTGCATCGACAGGTAGAACCGGGACTCGCCCGGGTCGCCCTGACGGCCGGAACGACCGCGGAGCTGGTTGTCGATGCGGCGCGACTCGTGGCGCTCGGTGCCGAGCACGTAGAGGCCGCCGAGCTCACGGACCTCGTCGTGCTCCGCCGCGACCGCGGCCTTCGCCTTCTCGAGCGCGTCGGGCCAGGCGGCCTCGTACTCCTCCGGGTTCTCCGCCGCGTCGAGGCCGCGCGCCGCGAGGTCCGCGACCGCCATGAACTCGGCGTTGCCGCCGAGCATGATGTCGGTACCGCGGCCGGCCATGTTCGTCGCGACCGTGACGGCGCCCTTGCGGCCCGCCAGCGCGACGATCGAGGCCTCGCGCTCGTGCTGCTTCGCGTTGAGGACCTCGTGCGGCACGCCCTGCTTCTTGAGCTTGGACGACAGCAGCTCGGACTTCTCGACGCTCGTCGTGCCGACGAGCACCGGCTGACCCTGCGCGTGGCGCTCGACGATGTCCGCGACGACCGCGTCGAACTTGCCCTCCTCGTTCTTGTACACGAGGTCGGCCTGGTCGACGCGCTGCATCGGCCGGTTCGTCGGGATCGGCACCACGCCGAGCTTGTAGGTGCCCTGGAACTCGGCGGCCTCGGTGTCCGCGGTACCGGTCATGCCCGAGAGCTTGGAGTACAGGCGGAAGTAGTTCTGGAGCGTGATCGTGGCGAGCGTCTGGTTCTCCGCCTTGATCTGCACGCCCTCCTTGGCCTCGATGGCCTGGTGCATGCCCTCGTTGTAGCGACGCCCGGGCAGGATGCGCCCCGTGTGCTCGTCGACGATCATGACCTCGCCGTTGAGCACGACGTAGTCCTTGTCGCGCTTGAAGAGCTCCTTCGCCTTGATGGCGTTGTTGAGGAACCCGATGAGCGGGGTGTTGAGCGACTCGTAGAGGTTGTCGATGCCGAGGTAGTCCTCGACCTTCTCGATGCCCGGCTCGAGCACGCCGACGGTGCGCTTCTTCTCGTCGACCTCGTAGTCGGCGCCCTGGTTCAGTCGCCGCACGACCTTCGCGAACTCGCCGAACCAGCGGTTCGTGTCGCCCGACGCGGGACCCGAGATGATGAGCGGCGTCCGCGCCTCGTCGATGAGGATCGAGTCGACCTCGTCGACGATCGCGAAGTGGTGGCCGCGCTGCACGAGGTCGTCCGTGGACCACGCCATGTTGTCGCGCAGGTAGTCGAAGCCGAACTCGTTGTTCGTCCCGTACGTGATGTCCGCGGCGTACTCCTGGCGGCGCTGCGCGGGCGTCTGACCGGACAGGATGACACCGGTCGTCAGGCCCAGGAAGCGGTAGACGCGGCCCATGAGCTCGCTCTGGTACTTCGCCAGGTAGTCGTTGACCGTGACGACGTGCACGCCCTTGCCCTCGAGCGCGTTGAGGTACGCGGCCGTGGTCGCGACGAGCGTCTTGCCCTCACCGGTCTTCATCTCGGCGATGTTGCCGAGGTGCAGCGCCGCGCCGCCCATGAGCTGGACGTCGAAGTGCCGCTGGCCGAGCGTGCGGCGGGACGCCTCGCGCACCGCCGCGAACGCCTCGGGGAGCAGGTCGTCGAGGGTCTCGCCGGCCTCGAGGCGCGCCTTGAAGCGGTCGGTCTCCTCGCGCAGCTCCTCGTCGGTGAGATCCTCGAAGCCCGGCTCGAGCTTGTTGACCTGGTCGGCGATGCCGGACAGCTTCTTGAGGATCCGGCCCTCGCCGATGCGAAGGACCTTGTCGAGGATCGAAGGCACGCAGGACTCCCGTATCGATCGGTGCCCGGGCCGGGTGGTCCGGGAGCAGCGCCGACGCTCTCCCGCGCGGGCGCGCACGGCAGCGGACGTCGGCAACGTCACACAACATCGTAGGCGAGTCGGAGCGACGTCGGACCCGCCCGGGTTTCGCCGACGACGAACCTCGCCGGCGAGACCCCGCGCCAGGGTACGACGCCGGGTCCCTGCCCGGGCGGGCCGCCCACCGCGCGCCCCGGCCGTCAGCCCGTCGTCGCCACCTCGGCCGCGAGCGCGGGGGCCAGGTCTCCCGAGAGCGCCACGTCGACGTCCGGCACGCCGAGCCACCCACCGAGCACGCGGAGCTCCGCGGCGAGCCGGGCCGCCGTCTCCTCCCCCGCCGCCTGCTCGCGGTGCGCCGACAGCACGCGCAGGACGCCCGCGCGCCGGTCGGCCTTGAGGTCGACGCGCGCCGTGAGCTGCTCGCCCTCGAGGAACGGCAGGACGTAGTAGCCGTGCACCCGCTTCGGTGCCGGCACGTAGATCTCGATCCGGTAGTGCACGTCGAAGAGCCGCTCGAGCCGCGTGCGCTCGAACACGAGCGGGTCGAACGGGTTGAGCAGCGTCGTCGCGGTCGCACGCCGAGGCAGCACGGCGTCGGCGTGCAGGTAGGTGGGCTCGTCCCAGCCGCGCACCGTCACCGGTCGCAGCGTGCCCGCCTCGACGAGCTCGTCGAACGCCGTGCGCACCGCGGGACCGCGGAGCCGGAAGTAGTCCTTGAAGCAGCGCAACGTCCCGACCCCGTGCGCGCGCGCACCGATCTCGAGGAGAGCCCGGACGGCGTCGGCGTCCGCGACGGGCGGCGCCGCGAGGGCCACCGGCGGCAGCACGCGTTCCGTGAGGTCGTAGCAGCGCTCGAACGCGCCGTTGCGGCGCGCGGACGTGATCTCGCCGGTGAAGAACAGGAACTCGAGCGCGCGCTTGGCGACCGTCCAGTTCCAGCCCCACTGCGACCGGTCGCGCGGGTGCGCCCGGCCCTCGGCCTCCAGGATCTCGTGCACCTCGCTGGCCGTGATGGGGCCACGCTCGGTGACGAGGCGGCGCACGTCCTCCACAGCGTCGGAGTGGCTCATCTCGACCGCGCTGATGGCCCCCCACGCCTCGGTCCGGTACCGGCGGCGACGCCACTCCAGCAACGGCCACGTGCTCGGCGGGACGTACGACGCCACGTGCGCCCACGTCTCCACCAGCCGACGCGGCGCCCGACCCGCGGCACGGTCCAGCAGCGCCGTGTCGTACGGGCCGAGCCGCGCGTACAGCGGCATGAGGTGGGCCCGCGCGAGCACGTTCACCGAGTCGATCTGCAGCAGCCCGAGGCGGTCGATCACACCCTGGACCTGCCGCATCGTCGGCGCCCGCCCGCCCGTCCCGTCGTACGGACGCTCGCGGTGCAGCCCTTGCGCGGCGAGCGCGACGCGGCGCGCCTGGGACAGGGACAGCGACTCGGACCTCGACGGCGTGGCGACCACCCTCCGATCCTGCCCGACCCCACCCACACGCCGGCAGGTCCGGACAGCACGACGCGCCCGGACCCGAGGAGGGTCCGGGCGCGTCGGTGCGGGTCAGGCGGTCTTCTCGACCGCTGCGTCGGCGCAGTCGCAGGACGTGTCGAGCGCGACGACCCCGTACGTCCAGCCGCGGCGCCGGTAGGCGACGGACGGGCGCGAGGTCTCGACGTCGACGAAGAGGAAGAAGTCGTGGCCGACCATCTCCATCTCGTACAGCGCGTCGTCCACGGTCATGGGTTCCGCGGAGTGCAGCTTCTGCCGGATGACGACGGGCGAGTCGCCGAGGGTGGTCTCGACGGCCTCCCCGGGCTCGCTGGGCGCGGTCGGCGCCGGCGGCGGGGGCGCGGCGTGCGTGGCCGGGTCGTAGGGACGCACGTCGACGGGCGGCACGACGGTGTGGTTGCGGTGGTCCTTGCGACGGTCGCGGGCACGGCGCAGGCGCTCGGCGAGCTTGTCCATCGCGAGGTCGAGCGCGCCGAACCGGTCGTCCGCCGCTGCTTCGGCACGGACGACGGGTCCCTTGGCGCGCACGGTCAGCTCGACGCGTTCGCGGACCCCGGAGAGCCTCGGGTTGTTCTCGTGGGTGACCTCGACGTCCACGCGCTGCGCCGTGGGCGCGAGCTGCTGGACCTTGGCGAGCTTGTCCTCCACGTGCCGGCGGAAGCGGTCTGCCACTTCCGTGTGCCTGCCGACGACGACGATCTCCATGTGAGCCTCCGCGAGGATCTTGTGCGGCGCCCGGCTCGGTGCGTCCGAGCGCCTCGTTCGGATTCGGTAGGGGCACCCGTTCCGGGTGCGGTGGGCTACCACCTCCTTGCGGCGCGAGGCCGCGCGCTCGGTACGCTCGCGCGGCGTCGCACGTGCCCTGCACGTCCGTCGTCCGCGGCGACTGGCCCTCAGACTAACCCCCGTCCCGGGATGTCGGCAGCACCAACGGGAGGTGAACCGGAGGACCTTCGGCCCGTCCGCCGGACGGTGCGTCACGGCACCTCGGCAACGGTGCCGCGGACGGCCTCGCGACGCCGCGAGGGCGCGGGCGTCGCCGCGAGGACGAAGGCTCCCAGCACGGGCAGGCCGATGCGCGCCAGGGCGGCCTCGCTCGCGGCGAGGGTCGCTCCGGTGGTGAGGACGTCGTCGACGAGGAGGCACGGGAGCCGGTCCCGCACGGCCTCGCGCACCCGACGACGCGTCACCGGCCCGGTCGCGACCCCGACGGCGCCGAGGCGTGCGCCACGCGCGCGGGAGCCCAGCCCGACCTGGTCGCGCGCGCGCCCGCGCTGGACGAGCAGGGGCACGACCCGTGCTGGTGTCCCCGAGGCTGTGAGGCCCGCCGCGACACCGCGCGCGAGCACGACGACGGGGTCCCGGCCGCGGGCCCGCCGCGCCGCGGCGGACGTCGGCGCGGGAACGACCAGGACCGCCCGGGGCGACGGTCCGCGATCCGTTCGCGCCAGCGGCCTCGCGACGGGTCGGGCGCCCGCACCGAGGAGCCCGGCCAGCGCGCCGCCCGCGTGTCGCGCGACCGCGGCCAGCGGGCGGTCGAGATCGGCCCGGCCGCGGTCCTTCCACGCGACGACCACACCGCGTACCGGCCCTGCGTAGTGCGCGGGCGCCCACACCGCCAGGGGCGCGACGCCGTCGAGCCGGTCGAGGCGCGGGGCCGCCTGCTCACGGCGCCGCAGCGGGGCGTCCAGGGGCGCGAGGCAGTCGGCGCACCAGCGGACGTCGGGGCGGTCGCACCCCGGGCAGGCGACCGGCAGCACGAGGCGTGCGACGTCGTCGAGGGCACGGAGGAGCACCGGGCCAGCCTGCCCGCGCGGGGTCCCGCAGGCGGGCACGGGGTGCGAGACCTGTGGACGACGGCGCCGCACGGGCGCTCCCGCGAGTCGACGGCCGGTCCTGTGGTCGACCCTGCGCGAGCGACGGGCCGCCACCGGGACGGCGCGGCGTCGCCGCCGTGGTCAGCCCGGGAAGGTGGGCAGCCGCACCTCGGTCGCGACCCTGGTCCAGAGCGTCGAGGTGCCCGCCGCGTAGAGGCTGCTGTCGCTCGTCCCGACGAGCGTCGTGGAGACGCCCGTCGCCGACGCGAGCGACACCGCGTCCTCGACCGGCGAGGAGGGCACCGTGGGCCCGCCGACGGGAACGCGCTGCACCGCGGGCTCGGCCGTCCCCGCCGTCCGCCCGAGGACCCCCAGGAGCGCGCGGTCGACCCACGTGACCTGGGTGGCCGCCAGCACGGGCTGGCCCACCCGGACCGGCTCGGAGAGCTGGGTCGGGCGCCCGGCCTCGTCGCGGACGATGCCGGCGACGTGGATCTGCGCCCCGCTCCCCGCGTCACTCACGACGGCGACCCGCGCACCGTCCGGAGCAACCCGCACCGACATGATCGTGCGTCCCTCGAGCCAGGCCGCCGCGACGGGGGTCACGGCCTCGTCCGGACCCGCCTCGCCGAGGTCGACGACCTGCAACGAGCCCGCCTGGACCTGCGGACCGCTCCACAGGTACTGGTAGCGGTCGATCGAGGGGGCGAGGAGGTTCGACCCGGTGAGGAGCGTCGTCGGCCCGGCCTCCGCGGTGGGCGCCGTGACGATGCGACTGCCCCCGTCGCGGACGACGAACGCGGCGTCCGTGGAGCGCCCTCGGAACGCGAGGGCCGTGGGCTGGAGGCCCGTGAGCGGCGCGGCGGACGCGACCGGCTCGGTCGTGCGGCCCTGGAGCCTCATGATCTGGTCGCCGGCCAGGACGACGGGGTCGTCGGGGGTCGTCGCGACGCCGATGGTCGGGACCTCGTCGGCCGAGAGCACCGACCCGCCGACGTCGACCGTGATCTCGACGCGCCCCCCGAGGGAGGCCTGGAGCTGGGCCAGCAGCAGGGCGCGGTCCGCGGACGAGGCCGCGGTGACGGGATCCGTGAGCGGCACGGAGATCGTCCCCTCCATCGCCGGGACCGAGTCGATGCTCAGCGCGGTGCCCTCGGGAGCGACGGTCGCCACGGAGCCGGCGAGCCACTCCGACGGCCCGCGCAGGGTCTCCCGGACCGCGAGCGCCTGCCAGTTGCGGCTGGGGAACCAGCGCGCGTCGGGCACGAGGTACTCCCGGTCGACCGTCGGGAAGTAGAGGTTGACCTGCTTGTACGTCTGCGCGAAGTTCGTCTCGGTGATCGTCAGGCCGTCGTCGACGGTGTCGATGCGCCACTGGTCGCGGTCGTCGCGCACGAGGCCGTAGGAGATCTCGATGGTCTGCCCGGGCACCTCCTCGGTGTAGACCCCGTGCTCGTCCACGGTCCCGACGAGCTCCGCGGTCGTGCGGACCGTCGTCGTCCCGCCCTCGAGCGTCGACTCGTCCACGACGAGCTCCGGCTCCCCCGCCACGATCGCCACCTGGGCGAGCGGGGACCACTCCTCCTGGACCTCCGGCGTGAGGAACTCCGACGCGACGTCGAACGAGCTCCGGGCGCCCTGGGCCTGGGCCGCGAGGAAGCCCTGGACGATCTGGGACGGCGACGCGTCGGGGCGCGGGGCGGCGGCGCTGACGAACGGCTGGCCGGGGTCCTCCGGGGTGGCCTGACCCTCCGTGACCGGTCCGGACGTGGGGATCGAGGCGCACGCGCCGAGCGCGGCGACGAACGCTGCCGCGAGCCCGGCGGCGAGCGCACGCACGGTCCGACGGCGCAGGGTCCCGGTCGTGGTCATCGCGCCTCCTGCACGTCGTCGGTGGTCTGCCGCTCCGGCTGCTCCCCGGGCCGGGGCGCTGCCCCGCGGCCCGGGTACGGGTCGTGGTCGCGCGGCAGGACGACGGGGATGCCGCCCGTGACGGACGGCAGGTCGGCGGGGCCTGCCGTCCCCTCGACGTCCTCGACGACCGGCGTCGTCGCGCTCCACTCGGCGGGGAGCCCTCGGCCGACCGCCGCCTCCGCCACGAGCGGCAGCGGCGAGGACTGGAGCCGGATGCCCGCGCGCCGCGGGAGCGTGAGCCGGAAGCTCGCGCCGCGCCCCGGACGGCCCCAGGCCTCGAGCCAGCCGCCGTGCAGGTGCGCGTCCTCGAGGGAGATCGCGAGGCCGAGGCCCGTGCCGCCGGTCGTGCGGGCACGGGCGGGGTCCGCACGCCAGAAGCGGTCGAACACGTGCTGGACCTCGTCCGCGGTCATCCCCACGCCGTGGTCGCGCACCGCGACCGCGACGGCGTGCCCGTCGCCCTCGACCGTGATCTCCACGGGCCGCTCCTCGGCGTGCTCGATCGCGTTCACGACGAGGTTGCGCACGATGCGCTCGACGCGCCGCGGGTCGACGTCCGCGGTGACGGGCTCGTCGCCGAGGTGGACCGACAGCCACACGCCCTTGCGCTCGGCGAGCGGGGCGGCGTGGTCGACCGCGGCGTTGACGACGTCGCGCAGGTCGCGGCGCTCGGCGTCGAGGACCGCGGCCCCCGCGTCGAACCGGCTGATCTCGAGCAGGTCTGCGAGGAGGTCCTCGAACCGGTCGAGCTGCGTCTGCAGCAGCTCGGTCGAGCGCTTCGAGACGGGGTCGAAGTCCTCGCGCGAGGAGTGCAGCACCTCGGACGCCATGCGGATCGTCGTGAGCGGCGTGCGCAGCTCGTGCGAGACGTCGGAGACGAACCGGCGCTGGAGCATCGACAGCTCCTCCATGCGCCCGATCTGGTCCTGCAGGCTCCGTGCCATCTCGTTGAACGAGTGCGCGAGCGAGGCCATCTCGTCGTGCCCCTTGACCGGGAGCCGCTCGTCGAGGCGACCGTCGGCGAGCCGCTCCGCGACGGTCGCCGCCTGCCGCACGGGCAGCACGGCCTGTCGGGTGACGAGCGCGGTGATGCCGACGAGCAGCGCGAGCAGGACGAGCGCACCGACGAGCAGGACGGACTGCAGGAAGCGCAGCGTCTCCTGGTCGGCCTCCAGGTCGTACAGGTAGTAGAGCTCGTACGTCCCGGCGACGGGCACCTCGACCGTCGAGCCGACGACGATGCCCGGCACGACCGGCGAGTCCGGGTCCGCCGGGTCGACCGGGATGGCGACGGACTGCAGGTACTGCTCGCCGTCGGCGGTGACCGTGGCCTCGCGCATCTCGGGCGTGACGAGGTCGACGAGCTGCGGGTTCGTCGACAGGTCGAGGAACCCGACGGTGCTCGACCCTCCCGCCTGCCACAGGAAGACGTCACGCGACGATCCCGTGGTCTGCAGCATCGAGAAGAGGTCGAACAGCAGCGACTGCGCCTCCGTCGCGTTCGCGGCGGGCGACGCGTCGAGCGTGCTGCGCGCCTGCTGCGTCGACTGTGCGCTCTCCAGGTCCACCTCGGCCGCGCGCCGCTCGTAGAGCCCGTCGCGCATCGCGTCCGTGAGATAGGCGCCCAGCGCGCCGACCGTGAGCACGCCCACGACGAGCGCGGACGTCACGACGCGCAGCTGCATCGACGAGCGCCAGCGCCACACGACGCGGCGGGCCGTGGCACGCACGCGTCGACGGACCCGGCGCCAGAGCCCTCGCCAGCGCCCGTCGGTGGAGCCGGCCGTCGCGCTCACGTGCGGGTCGCGCCCGCCTTGTACCCGACGCCGCGGACGGTCAGCACGATCTCCGGGTTCTCGGGGTCGTGCTCGATCTTCGACCGCAGACGCTGGACGTGGACGTTGACGAGGCGCGTGTCCGCGGCGTGGCGGTAGCCCCACACCTTCTCGAGGAGGACCTCGCGCGTGAACACCTGCCAGGGCTTGCGCGCGAGCGCGACGAGGAGGTCGAACTCGAGCGGCGTGAGCGCGACCTGCTCGCCGCCGCGGGAGACGCGGTGGCCCGTCACGTCGATCTCGACGTCGCCGATCGACAGGTGCTCCGGGGCCGGCTCCTCCGTGCGGCGCAGGCGCGCCCGGATGCGGGCGACGAGCTCCTTGGGCTTGAACGGCTTGGAGATGTAGTCGTCGGCGCCCGACTCGAGCCCGAGCACGACGTCGACCGTGTCGCTCTTAGCGGTGAGCATGATGACGGGCACGCCCGACTCGGCGCGGATGAGGCGGCACACCTCGGTGCCGTCCTTGCCCGGGAGCATGAGGTCGAGGAGCACCAGGTCCGGCTGGGTGCTGCGGAACGTCTCGAGCGCGAGGTCGCCGTCCGCGCAGAACACGGGTTCGAAGCCCTCGGAGCGCAGGACGATCCCGATCATCTCGGCCAGGGCGGTGTCGTCGTCCACCACGAGCACACGAACCTTCATGCGGACATCTTGCCATCGACGCGCCTCACCTCGGCGCGGCCCGACGCCGCGCCGCGGGTGAACCCGCCGCGCCCCGCGCCGAGGTGGCGGACCGGTCCCTCGTGGTCGAGGCGGGGGTCGGCACGCGCGTGGCCCCGGCCCTGCCACGCGGGACCACGCCTCTCCCTCGGCACGACGGGCAGGGTCGCGTACTAGGGTGGCCTCGCCGCCGTTGCCGATCCTCGCCCGGCGGCCTGGAACGACGCCCGAGCCGACCGCGGGGGACCACGAGCACATGAGCACACCCGACACCTCCGGCACGCCGGACGGTGCCACGCCGGACCCGACGGCGGCACCCGGTGCGACGACGCCCGCAGGCCCCGGCGGCGACGCCGGAGGCTGGGGAGCCCCGGCGTACGACGCACCCGGCTACGGTGCGCCGGGCAGCGCCGCCCCGCAGCCGCCGTCCCAGCCCCAGCCCCAGCCCCAGTACGGCCAGTACGCGCCCGGGTACGCACCCGGTCAGGTCCCGACGGCGGACCAGCCGCCCGCGCCCGACGCGCCCTGCGGGTGGGGACAGCCGACGTACGGGCAGCCGCAGTACGGTCAGTCCGCGCCGCAGGCTCCCGGCGGGTACGGCCAGCCGGGCTACGGACAAGTGCAGTACGGGCAAGGGCAGTACGGCCAGGGGCAGTACGGACAGCCGCAGTACGGCGCCCCCGGCTACGGCCCGCCCGCCGGGTTCGCGGGCGCGCCCTACGTGCCGCCCGCCGCGAAGCCGGGGATCATCCCGCTGCGTCCGCTGTCGCTCGGCGAGATCTTCGACGGCGCGTTCGGGGCGATCCGCCACAACCCGCGCGTCATGCTCGGCATGAGCGCGCTCGTCGTCGTGATCGCGACGGTCATCGGGGCGCTCCTCGGATGGGCGTTCTCCGGCTACTTCGCCGACTTCTTCCTCTCCCTGCCCAGCGAGTCCGGGCTCGGCGGGATGGAGAACGACTTCGCGATGCTCTACTCGAGCACGCTCGGGACCGGGCTCACGACGAGCCTCGCCACCCCGATCGTCAGCGGTCTGCTGACGGTGTCCATCGGGCAGTCCGTCATCGGGCGCAAGGCCACGATCGGGGAGGTCTGGTCGCAGGTCGGGCGCCGCGCCTGGTTCCTCATCGGCTTCTCGCTCCTGCTCGGTCTCGCGTGGGCGGTCGCCGTCGCGCTGGTCGTGCTCCTGGTCGCTCTCGGCTTCGCCGCCACGACCGGGCTCGGCGTGGTCCTGCTCGTCGTCGCCCTCCCGGGCCTCCTCGTGCTCGCCGTCTGGGTCGGTACCCGGACCGGGCTCGTCCCCCCGGCGCTCGCGCTCGAGGGCCAGCCGTTCTGGGCGACCGTCCGGCGGTCGTGGCGCCTGACCCGCGGCAGCTTCTGGCGCCTCTTCGGCATCTACCTGCTGGCCTACGTCGCGATGTACGTCGTCGTGCAGATCGTCGTCTCGCCGTTCAGCATCGTGAGCACGTTCCTCCTCGCCGCGGGTCAGGCCTTCGTCGCGAACGCCCTGCTGGCACTCGGCGTCGCGGTCTCGACCATCGTCATGACGCTGTTCCTCGGGAGCGTCGTGGCGCTCCTCTACATCGACGTGCGCATGCGGCGCGAGGGCCTGGACGTCGAGCTCGCCGCCGCGGCGAACGCGCAGCCGCCCGCATGACTCTGCGGTCGCTCGCGGCCGACGTGCCGGTGCAGCCCGGCGCCGACGAGGCGCGCCGGTGGCTCGTCGAGGAGCTCGCGAAGCCCGAGTACCGCACGGAGCCGTCGCTCCTCCAGCGGTTCCTCGACTGGCTCCTCGGGCTCTTCGACGGCGCGCCCACGATCGACCTGGGCGGCCCGCTCACCGCGGTGCTCGTCGTCGTGGTCGTGCTCCTCGTGGCCGGCATCGCCTACTGGGTGGCGGGCCCGGTGCGCCTCTCGCGCCGGGCGACGTCGTCCGCCGTCGTGCTGGACGACGACGCGCGGACCGCCGCCGAGATGCGTGCGGCGGCCGACGCCGCGGCGTCCCGGGCCGACTGGGCGACCGCCACGCTCGAGCGCTTCCGCGCCGTCGTCCGCTCGCTCGAGGAGCGGGCCGTCCTCGACGCGCGTCCCGGCCGCACGGCCTGGGAGGCCGCCGAGGCCGCGGGCGAGCGCGTGCCCGACGTCGCGGACGGCCTCGCCCGCGGCGCGCACCTGTTCGACGACGTCGCGTACGGCAAGGCCGCCGTCGGGCCCGAGGCGGACGCGTTCCTGCGGGCGCTCGACGAGCGCACCCTCGCGACGCGTCCCGCGCTGCGCGCCGAGCTCGCGACGACGGCCGCCCCGTCCCCAGGAGGTGGCGACGCGTGAGCACCACGGCGTCCCCGCCCACCGCGCCGCCCTCCGGGGACGGCGCTCAGGCTGTCACGACGGCGCACGTGCCCGTCGTCGGCGACGGCACGACCGCCGGGTCGCGGGCCCGGAGCTGGTGGCGACGCGCGCGCTGGCCGCTCGTGGTGGTCGTCGCCCTCCTCGCGCTCGCCGGGCTGTCGGCGATCGCACGGCCGACGACGTCGTCCACGCCCCTCGCGCCGGACAACCCCGGACCCGCCGGCGCCAGGGCCGTCGCGGAGGTCCTGCGCGACCAGGGCGTCGAGGTCACCTACGTGACCACGGTCGCGGACGCGGTCGCGGCGTCTGCGGACGGCGGCACGCTGCTCGTCGCGCAGGGCGACTTCCTGCTCGACGAGCAGGTGGACGCGCTCGTGCGCACGCCCACCGACCTCGTCCTCGTGGCCCCGCCCGACTTCCTGCTCTCGCCCGCGACGGACGGCGGCGCCGAGCTCGCCTACGACTGGGGCTCGGGGACGTCCGCGCGCTCCCCCCGCTGCGACGACCCGGCCGCGGAGGCGGCCGGCGCGCTGCGCTCTGACGGCGTCGGCTTCCTCGCGCTCGACCAGACGACCGTCCTGTGCTTCCCCTCCCCCGACGACCCGGCCATCGGCGCCTACCTCGTGCACGAGACCGACGAGCGGACCGTGCGCGCCGTGGACACGACGGCCGTGCTGCGCAACGACGCGGTCACCGAGGACGGGAACGCGGCGCTCGCCCTGTGGATGCTCGGCGAGAACGACCGCCTCGTGTGGCTCGTGCCCGACCCGTTCGACACGTCCCTCGGCGGCGGCGAGGACGAGCAGACCCCCGCGCTGTCGCTGCCGCCCTGGTTCGGCGTCGTCGCGCTCCAGGTCCTCGTCGTCGTGCTGGTCGTCGCGCTGTGGCGGGGCCGAAGGCTCGGGCCGCTCGTCACCGAGGACCTCCCGGTCGTCGTGCGCGCCGCCGAGACCACGCGCGGCCGCGGCCGCCTCTACCGGCGCGCGGGTGCCCGCGGGCACGCCGCCGCCGGGCTCCGCGCGAGCGCCGCGGACCGGCTCGCGGGCCGGCTCGGCCTCCCTCGCTCCGCCGACGCACCTGCCCTCGTCGACGCCGTCGCCCGCGCGACGGGCCGACCGGGCGAGCAGGTCGCCCAGCTCCTGTACGGACCACCACCCGCCGATGACGCGGCGCTGCTCGAGCTCGCGCGTCACCTTGACCGGATCGAGAGCGAGGTCTACCACTCGTGACGCACCACCCCGACGGCTCCGTGCCGCAGCCCGACCGCTACGCGCCGCCACCGCACCAGGAGCAGCCGTACACCCAGGACCCGAGCGTCGCCGACCGCGTGAGCGCGGCCGCCGGCGCTCCCGGGCACGAGCCCGGACCGGGCGGTCCCGGAGCCCCGACGCCGGGCTACGCCGCCGCGCCCCCGGCTGCCTACGGCCGGCCGGGCGCACCCGCGCCGGCGCCCGTGCACGACGCGCCGCCCGCGCCGTCTCCCGAGCTGCGCCAGGCCCTGGCCGCCGTCCGTACCGAGGTCGGCAAGGCCGTCGTCGGGCAGGACGGGGCCGTGACGAGCCTGCTCATCGCGCTGCTGTGCAAGGGCCACGTGCTGCTCGAGGGCGTGCCCGGCGTCGCCAAGACGCTGCTCGTGCGCACGCTCGCCGCGTCGCTCGACCTCGGCACCAAGCGCGTGCAGTTCACGCCCGACCTCATGCCCGGCGACGTGACCGGCTCGCTCGTGTACGACGCGCGGACCGCCGAGTTCTCGTTCCGCGAGGGGCCGGTCTTCACCAACCTCCTGCTCGCGGACGAGATCAACCGCACGCCCCCCAAGACGCAGGCCTCGCTCCTCGAGGCGATGGAGGAGCGCCAGGTGTCGGTGGACGGGACCCCGCGCCCGTTGCCCGACCCGTTCCTCGTCATCGCGACCCAGAACCCCGTCGAGTACGAGGGCACCTACCCGCTGCCCGAGGCCCAGCTCGACCGCTTCCTGCTCAAGGTCGTGCTGCCCCTGCCCGAGCGCGAGCAGGAGGTCGAGGTGCTCGCGCGCCACGCCGCCGGGTTCAACCCGCGCGACCTCGCGGGCGCGGGCGTGCGCCCCGTCGCCGGGCGGGACGTGCTCGACCGGGCGCGCGCGGAGGTCGCGCGCGTGCAGGTGGCGCGCGAGGTTCTCGGCTACGCCGTCGACGTGTGCCGCGCGACGCGCCACTCCCCCTCGCTGTCGCTCGGCGTCTCCCCGCGCGGCGCCACCGCGCTCCTCGCGACGGCGCGTGCGTGGGCGTGGCTGTCCGGCCGCTCCTACGTGACGCCCGACGACGTCAAGGCCCTCGCGCACCCGACGCTGCGCCACCGCGTGCAGCTCCGGCCCGAGGCCGAGCTCGAGGGCGTGACGGCCGAGAGCGTGCTCGACACCGTGCTCGCGTCCGTCCCCGTCCCCCGCTGAGGCGTCGCACGTGGCCCTGACGTGGCGCGCCGTCGTGCTCACGGCGCTCGGGATCGTCCCCGTGCTGCTGTTCCCCGTGCCGGGGACGGTGCTCGTGTGGACGCTGCTCGTCGTCGCGCTGTGCGTGCTCGACGTGTCGCTCGCCGCGTCGCCCCGGCGCGTCGCGGTCGAGCGGCGCGTCCCCGGCTCGGTCCGGCTCACCGACACGACGACGTCGCGCCTCACCCTCACCAACCTCGCGCCCCGACGGCTCCGCGCGCTCGTCCGGGACGCGTGGCCGCCGTCGGCGGGCACCCAGGTCAACCGGCACCCGGTCGACCTCCCGCCCGGCGAGGCCACGCGCGTGACGACCGTCCTCGTGCCGACGCGGCGCGGGGAGCGCGTCGCCGACCGGGTCACGATCCGCTCGTTCGGCCCGCTGCGCCTCGCCGCGCGCCAGGCCTCGATCCCCGTGCCCGGGCGGCTGCGCGTGCTGCCCGAGTTCGCGTCCCGACGCCACCTGCCGAGCCGGCTCGCGCGCCTGCGCGAGATGGACGGTCGCGCCGCGGTCCAGGTGCGCGGCGAGGGCACCGAGTTCGACTCGCTGCGCGAGTACGTCCTCGGCGACGACGTCCGCTCGATCGACTGGCGCGCGTCCGCCCGCGGTCGCGACATGGTCGTGCGCACGTGGCGTCCGGAACGCGACCGGCGCGTGCTCATCGTCGTCGACACGTCGCGCACGTCCGCGACCCGCGTCGGCGACGAGCCGCGCCTCGACGCGAGCATCGAGGCCGCGCTCCTGCTCGCCGCGCTCGCCGGGCGCGCGGGCGACCGCGTCGAGCTCGTCGCGTACGACCGCACCGTGCGCTCGCGCGTCGCCGGGGCCGCCGGGCCGCGCCTCATGCCCGCCATGGCCGACGCCCTCGCCCCCCTCGAGCCGGCGCTGCTCGAGACCGACTGGCCGGGGCTCGTCGGTGCTGTCCACGAGCGCCTGTCCCAGCGCGCGCTCGTCGTGCTCCTGTCCACCCTCGACGCCGCCGCGGTCGAGACCGGGCTGCTCCCCGTCGTCGGGCAGCTCACGGCCAAGCACCAGGTCGTGCTCGCGGCCGCCGGGGACCCGGAGGTCGTCGCCCTGCGCGACGACCGCACCGGCACCGCCGAGGTGTACGACGCCGCCGCCGCGGCACGGGGGGAGATCGAGCGCGCCGCCGTGACGACCGTCCTGCGCCAGCGCGGCGTCGAGGTCGTCGACGCCCTCCCCGACGACCTCGCCCCCCGCCTCGCCGACACCTACCTCGCCCTCAAGGCCGCCGGCCGCCTCTGACGCAGCCAGCCGACCGCGAGGTAGCTGCCTTCGGGGGCGAGGTAGGGTCGTGCGGGTATTCCATCGAGCTCAGGAGAACCCCAGTGGCCTGGCAGCCGACCGATCCCCGGCAGCGCGCACGGCGCAACCGTCGCGTCGCGATGATCGTCGTGGCGGCGCTCCTCGCGACGTTCCTCATCCCCGCGCTCGCGATCGTGCTGTCCTGACCCGCCGATGGCGGACGGGCGGTTCGGGCCGCGGCTGAGCCACGACGACCTCAACCGCGCGCTGCTCGCGCGCCAGCACCTCGATGCCCCGCGCGCGGCGTCGGTGCTGGACGAGGTGCGACACCTCGTGGGGCTCCAGTCGCAGGTGCCGTCGTCGCCGTACCCCGCCCTGTGGTCGCGGCTCGCGGCGTTCGCGCCCGACGACCTGGGCTCGCTGCTCACCAGCCGTGACGTCGTGCGCGTGGGCGCGCTGCGCGGCACGGTGCACCTGGTCGCCGCGGACGACGCGCTGGGGCTCACAGCGCTGGTGCGCCCTACGCTCGCGGCGTACCTGCGGGCGAAGAACCAGCACGGCACGGCCCTCGCGGACGTCGACCTCGACGATCTCGAGGAGGTCGCGCGCGACCTGCTCGACGAGCCGCTCACGTCGGTCGAGCTCGGCAGGCGGCTCGCGGAGCGATGGCCCGACGTCGACCCCAAGCACCTCGCGTACGGGGCGCGCTGCCTGCTGCCGCTGGTGCAGGTGCCGCCGCGCGGGCTCTGGGGAGCGAGCGGGCCGGGCACCACGACCACCTGGACGACCGCGCACGCCTGGCTGGGCCGCTCCGACCCGGTCCTCGACGCGGTCGCGCACGACACGGACCCCGACGCCGTCCTCGCGACGCGCGTCGGGCTCGTGCGGCGCTACCTGGCGGCGTTCGGCCCGGCCTCCGTGGTCGACGCGCAGCGGTGGGCGGGGCTGACCCGGCTCAAGGCCGCGTTCGACGCGCTCCGTCCCGAGCTCGTGACGCTCACCGGCCCGGACGGCAAGGAGCTCGTCGACCTGCCCGACGCACCCCGCCCACCCGGTGACGCGCCCGTGCCGACGGTCCTCGCGGGCGACTTCGACAACCTCGTCCTCGCGCACGACGACCGGACACGGATCCTCGGGGACGTCCCGGTCAAGAGCGTCGTGAGCATCAACGGCCAGGTCGCGGCGACGGTGCTCGTCGACGGCCGCGTGGCCGGGGCCTGGACGGCGCGCCCGACCGCGCCGGCCCGGGCGACGGCCGCCGCGACGTCCCCCGACGAGCCCGCGGACGACGTCGTGCACGTCGAGGTGCGCCCGCTGCGCGGCCCCGCGGGTGACGCGGCCGGCCGCGGCACGGCTGCGGGCGGGGTGGGCGACACCGACGTCCGGCGCTCTCCCGCGGACCGGCTCCGCGACCCCGGCGTGCGCGACGCGGTCGTCGCGCGTGCCGAGGACTGGGTCCGGTGCGCGTGGCCGGGCGCACGGGCGCGCGTCGTCGTGCACGACTGAGCCCCACGAGCGACAGCCGGGAGCCGGGAGCCGGGAAGAAACCTCAGGCCGCGACCGGGGCGACGTCGCCCGCGTGGTCGGCGGTGAGGTCGCCGGTCTCCCCGGCCGCCACGGCACGACGGCCGAGCACGATCGTGTAGACCCAGAACCCGGCGAGCGCGATCGCGCCGATGACGATCTTGAGCCACCACGGCATGGTCGAGCCCGTGACGAAGCCCTCGATGACGCCGGAGATCGCGAGCGCGATGACGAGCCCGATCGCGACCGTGACGAGCGCGCGGCCCTCCTGGGCGAGGGCGCGCGAGCGCGGGAGCGGGCCGGGGTCCACCCACGCCCAGAAGATCCGCAGTCCTGCGGCGCCGGCGACGAACACGGACATGAGCTCGAGCAGGCCGTGCGGCGCGATGAGCTGGAGGAACAGCCCGAGCTCGCCGTGCGCGGCCATCATGCCGCCGGTCGACCCGATGGCCACGGCGTTCGAGAACAGCACGTACGCGGGGAAGATCCCCGTGATACCCAGGCCGATGCACTGGGCCGCGATCCAGGCGTTGTTGGTCCAGACGACGGTCGCGAAGTCGAGGCCGGGGTCGTAGTACGACGCGAACGCCTCGTTCACGTAGTTCTCCTGGACGCTCGGCGGCCCCATGGACGCGAGGCCCTCGGGCGTCGTCGCGACCCAGATCCCGGCGACGAGCGCCACGACGAGGCACGCGACCGTCACGCCGACCGACCACCACCGGATCCGGTACAGGGCGGCCGGCAGGGACACCGTGAGGAACCGCACGACGTCCCGCCACGCGGGCTCGTGCGCCCCGGCGATGCGCGTCCGGGCCTTGCCCAGGAGGACCGAGAGGCGCGAGATGAGCACGGGGTCCGGCGCCACGGACCGGACGGTCGACAGGTGCGTCGCGACGGCCTGGTAGAGCCGGACCAGCTCGTCCGCCTCGGCGCCGTCGAGCGTGCGCCGCGAGGTGAGGGTCTCCAGGCGGTCCCACTGCGCGCGGTGCACGTCGGTGAAGGCGTCGAGGTCCACGACCGATACCCTGCCACACAGGGTGTGCCGCCGGTGCGCCGACCGGCGCGCGGGCACCGACCCGTGACGGAACGAGGGTGAGGAGCAGCGTGCGGGACGGCATCCTGATCGGCGAGGGCGTGGTCCTCGACGCGCGACCGGCGTCGTTCGTCACGCGCGGCCTCGCGCTCTTCCTCGACATGCTGACGCTCTTCGTCGCGCTGTTCGCGCTGCTCTTCGCGACGTCGGGCTCGCTCGAGCTCGTCGACCCGGACTTCGCCCCGGCCATCGGCATCGCGCTCGCCGTCCTCGTCATGGTCGTGATCCCCACGACCGTCGAGACGCTCTCGCGCGGCCGCTCGCTCGGCAAGCTGGCGCTGGGCATCCGGATCGTGCGCGACGACGGCGGCCCGGTCCGCTTCCGGCACGCCTTCCTGCGTGCCCTGGTCGGCATCGGCGAGATCTGGCTGACGCTCGGCTCGGTCGCGCTCGTCGCGTCGCTGACGAACGACAAGGGGAAGCGCCTCGGCGACATGGCGGCGGGGACGTACGCGATCCGGGTGCGGGGCGGGCGGCCGACGCTCGCGCCGCTCGTCATGCCGCCGTACCTCGCCGCGTGGGCGTCCCACGCCGACATGCGCCGACTGCCCGACGGCCTCGCGCTCGCCGCGCGCCAGTTCCTGGCGCGTGCGAACAAGCTCCACCCGGCGTCGCGCGCCCGGCTGGGCCAGGAGCTCGCGGGACAGGTCGAGCGGTACGTGGCGCCCGGCCCGCCGCCCGGCACGCACCCGGAGACGTTCCTCCTGGCGGTGCTCGCCGAGCGGCGCGACCGGGACTGGGCGACGGCGCAGCGCGCGCAGGCGCTCGCCGGCGAGCAGGCCGAGCTCCTGCACCGGCTCCCCTACTCGATCCCCGACCCCACGCGCTGACACCCCGGCCCGCGCGAGGCGTCAGCGCCTCGCGGGTGCCGAGGCCCGCGCGGCGCCGACACGTCGCGCGGGGCGGGCGTCCTCGAAGCGGCCCACCACGCGGGAGATGCCCAGGAGCACGAGCGCGAAGGCGCCGAACCAGACGGGGCGGCTCGCCCACCAGTCGGCGCTGCCCGGCGCCGGGAGCTGCTGGCCGAGCACCACGAGCACCGTCCCGACGACGACGATCATCGCGGTGAGGTGCCACAGGTAGACGGTCATCGACCGTCGGGCGAGGCCCGCGACGACGGCCCGGCCGCGCCCGTCAGCCCAGCGCACGAGCGGTCCTCGGGCGGCGAGCGCGAGCGCGACGAGCGCGACCGCGTGCAGGACGACCGGCGCCGTCGGCGGGCCGAGGTTCGACATCGTGTCCCCCGGCATGCCGATGAGCGAGACCGGGTACGGCCCGACGACGACGAGCAGGGCCGCGAGCGCCGCCGCCGCGAGCCCGACCCCGACGAGCACGGGCGGCCGCGGGAGGACGGCGACGGGCACCACGCGTCCCCGCCGCACGACCCGCGTCCCCGAGCGCGCGTCGGCGTACAGGAGCCCGATCGCGTAGGGCACGGCCCACACGAGCCCGACGTCGACGAGCGCGAGGCGCTCGAGCCCGGCGCCGAAGCGGAGCGCCTCGACGGCGAGCGGCGCGGCGACGAGAGCACCCACGGTCCACCAGCCCGCGGCGTGCAGCGCGCGGCGCAGGAGCGGCGTGAGCACGACGAGGCAGAGGTACACCGCGAGGAACCACAGGAGCTGCGGCGCGAGCGTCGCGAGCGAGCGCACCGCGTCCCCGGGCAGCCCGACCGCGAGCAGCACCCCGATCGTGACGACCCACGCCCCGACGAACACCCCGACGGGCCGCAGCAGCCGGGGCAGGCGCCGCCCGGCGAGCCTGGCCCCGGCCGCGAGGTCGGCGAGGACGCTCGGGCGGGCCACCACCCGCCCGGCACCCGCGGCCCCGGGCGCGCGACCGCCGTCGGGCCCGCGCCGCAGCCCGTACGCGGCCGAGGCGCCGGCGGCGAAGAACAGGAGCGCGAGCACCTGGAGGACCCAGGTGACGGCCCAGCCGGCGCCGTGCGCGAGGGCGTTGCCGATGCGCAGGTGCTCGCCGTCCCACGTCGCGTCCGCCATGAGCCAGTGCACCGTGAGGACGCTGAGCGTCGCGAGGGCCCGCACGGCGTCGACGAACACGTCGCGCCGAGGACGGCGGGGGCCGTCCGGCGCGGGGAGGCGGAGCGGCGCGGTGCCGGGTCCCCGCGCGGGGCCCGACGGCGGTCGGTCCCGGCAGGTGCCCGCCCCGCCCGGGGGTGACGGGCGGGCGGGTGCGGGGCGCGTGCGGGACGGCGCGCGGGTCGGGGACGGCGGCGGCGACAGGACGGCCACGGGATGCTCCAAGGTCGGCGTGCCCGGGAGGATCCCCGGTGCTCACCAGTCTCGAAACATCCCGTTCGTCCCGGTACGGGACGGTCCCCCGACCCTGTCGTGGCGGACCACCCGGTCCGGCGGGGGTTGTCCCCCGCCCCGCTCAGACCTTGAGGTAGCGCAGGACGGCGAGCACGCGGCGGTGGTCGCCCGCGTCCTGGGGCAGGCCGAGCTTGCCGAAGATCGACGTCACGTTCTTCTCGACCGCGCCGTAGGAGAGGAACAGCGCCTCCGCGATGGCGGAGTTCGACCGCCCCTGCGCCATGAGCTCGAGGACCTCGGTCTCGCGCGGCGTGAGGCGCGCCAGCCCGTCGTCGGACCGCGACGCGCCCATGAGCTGGCTCACGACCTCGGGGTCGAGCACCGTCTGCCCGGCCGCGATGCGCGTGAGCGCGTCGACGAACTCGCCGACGTCGGCGACGCGGTCCTTGAGCAGGTACCCGACGCCGCGCGCTCCCCCGGTGAGCAGCTCGCTCGCGAACCGCGTCTCGACGTACTGCGAGAACAGCAGCACCCCGAGGTCGGGGTGCGCGGCGCGCAGCGCGAGGGCGGCGCGCAGGCCCTCGTCGGTGAACGTCGGGGGCATCCGGATGTCCACGACGGCGACGTCCGGCAGCGCGTCCTCGGAGGCGAGCCGGGCGACCCGCGCGACGAGCTCGTCGCCGTCCGCGACCGCGGCCACGACCTCGTGGCCGCGACGCGTGACGAGCGCGACGAGCCCGTCGCGCAGGATGGCGGAGTCCTCGGCGATGACGAGCCGCATGGTGTCCTTCCGGTCGGACGGGCCGTGCGACGGCCCCGGCGGGCGGGATGCCCCGGGGACATCGTGCCCGACGCCGTCCACACGTCCCGGCAGGACACGGTCGTCCGTGCGCACGTCAGACCCGCACGGGGAGGAGGACCGTGACGACGGTGGGGCCGCCGACCGGGCTCGTCAGCTCGAACGTGCCGTCCACGGAGCGCACGCGCTCCGCGAGGCCCGCGAGGCCGGACCGCTGGCCGTCGGAGCCGGGCTGCACGACGCGCGCGCCGCCCTGGCCGTCGTCACGCACCCGCAGGCGAAGGCGCGCCCCGCGGCCGCTGCCCTGCCGCTCGACAAGCACGTACACGCCCGTGGCGCGCGCGTGCTTGACCGCGTTGGTCACGAGCTCGGCGACGCAGAAGTACGCGATCGACTCCACGGCCGGCGCGAGCCGGCCCGACGCCTCGACGGCCGGGTCGACGTCGACCGTGACCGGGAGCGGCGAGCGCGCCGCGAGCGTCTCGAGCGCGACGGCGAGCCCGTTGTCGAGCGCGGGCGGGTGGATGCCGCGCGCGAGCTCGCGGAGCTCGACGAGCGCCTCCTTGGTCGACGAGTGCGCGAGGTCGACGAGCTCGAGCGCGTCGTCCGGGTCGCCGCCCGCCGCGAGCTGCTCCTTGGCCTCCCCGAGCTGCATCGCGACGGCGACCAGGCGGGCCTGCGTGCCGTCGTGCAGGTCGCGCTCGATGCGCCGCAGCTTCGCGTCGGCGTCCTCGACGGTGCGGCCGCGCGACTCCTCGAGGTCGGCGACGCGCAGGCTCGAGAGGGTCGGGCCGAGCAGCGCCACGGTGAGCGCGCGGAAGAGCTGCGCGAAGCCCCGCGTGATCTGCGCCCAGAGCCAGAGGAAGAGCAGGCCGACGACGACGAGGCCGAGCTGCCGCACCGGGGTGTCGACGAACCAGTCCGTGCCGAACGACGCGCCACGGTGCCACGACCCGTCGCTCGCCTGCTGCAGCGGGAGCCAGCGCGACCAGATCCAGTGCGTCATCCCGCCCAGCCCGACGGCGAGGAACACCGTGCTCACGACGAACGACACGATCGCGAGGGGGAACGTGACGAGGAGGAAGAGCACGGCCCGCCAGCCGGTCCCGTCGCCGATGCCGCTCCACAGCGTGCTCCAGAACCCGCGGCGCCGGACGTACGGCGCGGGGGCGGCGACGTCGATGCCGAGCGCCGAGCGCGCCAGGGACCGGTACATCGAGCCCCAGCCTCGCCCGCCGACCACGACCCAGCCCGCGACGACGAGGCCGAGGACCGGCACCAGCATCGCCACGAGGAAGACCACCGCGAACAGCCCGTACGTGAACGCGAACGGCGCGAGGAGGATCGCGAGCCACAGGTACCCGTACGCGCGCCACGTCTGCCGGTGGAACGGCGCGCTCGCGAACGCCACCCGCTCGCGGTGGTCGACGTACCGCGGGTCGGGCTGCGTGCCGGCGAACGTCGTCGCGTCCGCCCCGACGTTCGCGGCCGGGGCGTTCGAGGTCGCGGCGACGCCCGACGGAGGTGCGGTCGGAGCCGGTCCCGGGGTCGGGGTGCCCGACGTCGGGCCGTCCGCGGGCACGACGCTCGGCTGGTCAGGGGTCACGGCAGTCATGGTGCCAGTCTCGGCGAGCCGCGGTCACGACGACAGGGTGGCGTCCGCCCGACCGGGGTGGGGACAACCCCCGTGTCACGCCGTGGCGGTGGCCTTCCCCGTCGCCTCCGTGGCCCGCGGGGCGTCGGTGCCCGGCGGGACCGCCGCGCCACGCCGACGCCGTACCGCGGCCCGCACGGCAGGCCACAGCAGCACGCCCGCGAGCAGGACGACGCCGACGACCGCGAGCCACCACCCGTCGACGCGCAGCGGGCCGAGGAGCCGGTCGTACACGACGCCCGTCGCGTTCTGGGCCACCGCCGGCGGCAGCGCCTCGAGGTACTTCGCGCGACCGAGCGCGATCGCGCCGACGAGCACGAGCCCCGCCGCCGTCCAGGTCCCCGCGACGAGCGCCACCCCCCGCCTCCGGGCCGGCGCGACCCACACCGCGAGCGCGGCGAGCCCGACGACGACCCACGGCAGCCAGGCCGCCGCGCGCCCCAGCCACACGACCCCGGTCTGCACGACCGTGACCTGCGGGAACTGGCCGAGCGTGAGCTGCGGGTCGAGCGCGGGGATGCGCTCGGCGAACGAGAAGCCGCGCTGCTGGAGCGCGGTGCGCACCTGGTCCACGACAGGCCCCAGGGAGAGCCGGACGACGCCGTCCTCGGAGGCGCGGACGACGTCGCCCTCCCCCGTGACGACGTACACGACCGCCCGGTGGCCGGTCCGGTTGACCTGCTCCCACGCGACGGCGAAGGCCTGCGAGCCCACGACCCGTTCCACGACGCCACGGACGAGCCGTTCCACCTGGTCGTAGAGCAGGGGGGCGAGCGCCGCCGCGGCGGCCTCGGACCGCTGCGTCGCCTGGTCCGAGAGGATCGGGCGTCGCTCCGGGTCGATCGACGCCGCGAGACCGTCCAGGGCGCTCGCCGTCATCGACTCGACGTCGATCCTCGACATCACCTGGTCGGTGACGGTGTCGACGACCTGGGCCTGCACCGACTCGTCGGAGGCGAGGGGACGCACGATCGCGACGTAGCGCTCCGTGTCCAGGAGGGTGCCGTCGGCGTACCGTGCCACGAGCGCGGCGATCGCGAGGACCCCGCTGAGCAGCAGGAGGAGCCCTCCGGCGGTCCAGCGCACCCAGCGCGGCACCGCGCGCCGCCCGCCCGACCCCGCCTCCGCGGTCGCACCCGGCGCACGCTCGACCGCGACCTCGGCGCTCATCGGGCGTCCGCGGGCACGGTCGGCCCGGGGCGCGCCTCAGTGCAGCAGGTACTTGACGGCGATGACGATCCCACCGAAGGCTGCCGCGAGCGCGGTCTCCCCGACGAGCCGACCGCCCCGCGCTCCCGCGCGGAACGCGGCGAGGAAGCCGACGACGCCCAGCAGCACGACGGTGAACCACACCGCGACGAGCGCGGCGGCCTCCGCGTCGAGCCCGAAGGCATAGGCGAGCAGGTAGACCGCGATCCCGGGAACCGCACCGAGCAACACCCCCACGTTGAGCCGAAGAGCCGTGAGGGTACGGTCCCACAGGGAGTGCCCGCTGTCGTGGAAGCGCCCGCTGACCGCGTCGACGTAGCAGTGCGCGAGCCAGTAGCCGACCGCCACGAGCGAGGTCGCGAGCACGACGCGGTCCCCGCTCGGGGCGTGCACGCTCGAGACGGCCATGACGAAGCCGGCGACGATCGCGCCGTACAGGAGGTCGTGCGGCGGCTCGCGCTCCCAGCGGTCGCCCACCCGGTGCCACAGGGGCCGGACGCGGCCCGGCGGCGGGCTGTCGGGCCCGTCGACCTGCCCCGTCGTGCCCTCGCCCGGGGCGGGCGGGGGCACGACGGGGCCGCGCTCGTCGGACGACGGTTCCATGCGGCCTCCTCGTGGCGCGAGCGGGTCGTCGGCGCTCAGTAGCGGTAGTGCTCGGGCTTGTACGGGCCATCGACCGGGACGCCGAGGTAGTCGGCCTGGGACGGCGAGAGCTCGGTGAGCCGCACGCCGAGCGCGTCGAGGTGCAGGCGGGCCACCTTCTCGTCGAGCACCTTGGGCAGGCGGTAGACCTGGCGGGCGTACGACCGCTCGCGGCCCTCGCGCGCTGCGTCGGTCGCGTCCTGGAACAGCTCGATCTGGCCGATCACCTGGTTGGAGAACGAGTTGCTCATGACGAACGACGGGTGGCCGGTCGCGTTGCCGAGGTTGAGCAGGCGCCCCTCGGACAGCACGACGATCGAGCGGCCCGCGGGCTGTCCGCCCGGTCCGGGCTCGGCGAACGTCCACTCGTGGACCTGCGCCTTGATCTCGGTGCGGGAGACGCCCGACACCTCGGCGAGGCCCGCCATGTCGATCTCGTTGTCGAAGTGGCCGATGTTGCCGACGACCGCCTTGTCCTTCATCGCGACGAGGTGCTCGGCGCGGATCACGTCCTTGTTGCCCGTGGTCGTGATGAAGAAGTCGGCCTCCCCGAGCACGTCCTCGATCCGGGCGACCTGGTAGCCGTCCATCGCGGCCTGGAGCGCGCAGATCGGGTCGACCTCGGACACGATGACGCGCGCACCCTGGCCGCGGAACGCCTCGGCCGCGCCCTTGCCGACGTCGCCGTACCCCGCGACGAACGCGACCTTGCCGCCCATGAGGACGTCGGTCGCGCGGTTGATGCCGTCGGGCAGCGAGTGGCGGATGCCGTACTTGTTGTCGAACTTCGACTTGGTGACCGAGTCGTTGACGTTGATCGCCGGGAAGAGCAGCTCGCCGGCCTCGGCGAGCTGGTACAGGCGGTGCACGCCCGTCGTCGTCTCCTCGGTGACGCCCTGGATCGCCTGGGCGATGGTCGTCCAGCGCAGCGGGTCCGCCTCGAGCGCGCGGCGCAGCACGGCGCGGACGACGTTCATCTCGTGCGTGTGGTCGGGCTCGCCCGGCAGGGTGTCGGGCGGGACGACGCCCGCGCGCTCGTACTGGAGCCCGAGGTGGACGAGCATCGTGGCGTCGCCGCCGTCGTCGAGGATGAGGTTCGGCGACTCGTCGCCGGGCCACACGAGGATCTGCTCGGTGCAGTCCCAGTACTCCTCGAGGCTCTCGCCCTTCCACGCGAAGACGGGCACGCCCTGCGGGTCCTCGGGCGTCCCGTGCGGCCCGACGACGACGGCGGCCGCGGCCTCGTCCTGCGTGGAGAAGATGTTGCAGCTCGCCCAGCGCACCTGCGCCCCGAGCGCGACCAGCGTCTCGATGAGGACCGCGGTCTGGACGGTCATGTGGAGCGACCCGGCGATCCGGGCCCCGGCGAGCGGCTGCGACTCCCCGTACTCGGCGCGCAGCGCCATGAGGCCGGGCATCTCGTGCTCGGCGAGGCGGAGCTGGTGGCGGCCCGCCTCCGCGAGGGACAGGTCGCGGACCTTGTAGCGGCCGGGGACCTCGTCGAAGCCGGGGGTGGCTCCCGGGGTGCCGGTCGTCGGGGCGGGCGCTGTGGTGGACATGGTTCTCCTGTGCGTTCTCGGGGCCGGTCGGACCGGTGGTGCCGGCCGGTCCGGTGGTCGGCCGGTGGCTGCGCTGGGGGCTCCCGTCCGCGCCGGACGGGACCGCGGCCCGCCCGGTCCCAGCCTACCGACGCCGACGCCGGCCAGGCCCGGCGAGCGACGCGCCCGGCGCGGGTCGCACCGTTCGTCCGGCGCGCGCGCCCGGGCGCGCGCGTAACACGAATGCTTGACCATCTCAAGATCACAAAGGGATAACGATCTGCGATCGTTCGTCATCCGCGCCGTTGCAACGATGCTCGGTCAAGAATCGTCCTGGAACAGCCCCTGATCCAGGACCCCTAGGTAGAAGTTGGACCTCGAATCAGGCAGGGTGCTGGAGTACCGATTGACGTCGGACCAGCATGTGGCCCGCTGCGCGCCGAGCGCGGAGGTCGCCCCCGGGCGCCCGACCGCGACGCGATCAGGGGCCACGTGCCGCGCTCCCGAGACGCCGCCGCCGGACCCCTCTGGCGCCGTCCTCGCGCGGGGCGTGCCGGTCCCCCGCACGGAAGGTGGCGAGACCCGCCCGCATGACTGCCCCCAGCATCACCCCGCCAGACAGCACCACCGCAGTACCCGAGCAGGCCGAGCCGAGCACGACGGCCGCCGACGTCGCCGTCTCCGTCCGCGACGTCTACAAGGTCTTCGGCCGCCGCCCGGTCGAGGCGATCCGCCGGCTCGAGCAGGGCGCGTCCCGCGACGACGTCAAGGCGCTCGGCACCGCCGCGGTCATCGACGCGAGCTTCGAGGTCCGTCGTGGCGAGATCTTCGTCGTCATGGGACTCTCCGGATCGGGCAAGTCCACGCTCATCCGCATGCTCAACGGCCTGTGGAAGCCGACGGCCGGCCACGTGGTGGTCGGCGGGACCGACCTCGCGGCGACCGACGCGAAGCAGCTGCGCGCCCTGCGCCGCCGCAGCGTGAGCATGGTGTTCCAGCACTTCGCGCTCCTGCCGCACCGCACCGTGCTCGACAACGCCGCCTACCCGCTCGAGATCCAGGGCGTCGGCAAGGCCGAGCGCCGCGAGAAGGCCCGCACCGCCCTCGACCTCGTCGGGCTCGGCGGGTGGGAGGACTCGCTCCCCTCGCAGCTCTCCGGCGGGATGCGCCAGCGCGTCGGCCTCGCCCGCGCGCTCGCCGCCGACACCGACGTCCTGCTCATGGACGAGGCGTTCAGCGCGCTCGACCCGCTCATCCGGCGCGAGATGCAGGAGCAGCTCCTCGACCTCCAGCAGCGCCTCGGCAAGACGATCGTCTTCATCACCCACGACCTCAACGAGGCCATGCACCTCGGCGACCGCATCGCCGTCATGCGTGACGGGCGGATCGTCCAGATCGGCACCGCCGAGCAGATCCTGTCCGACCCCGCGAACGACTACGTCGCCCAGTTCGTCGCCGACGTCGACCGCACGCGCGTCCTCACGGCCTCGTCGGTCATGGTGCGTCCGGCGGTCGTCGTGCCCGTGAGCGGCGGGCCGCGCCAGGCGAGCCGCGCGATGCGCGAGGCGCAGGTGTCGGCCGCGTACGTCGTCGACCGCCAGCGCGTGCTGCACGGCGTCGTGCGCGACGACGACGCCGTGGCCGCGCTCAAGGCCGGCCAGGAGTCCATCGCCGACCTCGTGCACGACGGCGTCGCCCCGGTCTCCCCGGACACGCCCCTCGCGGAGATCTTCGCCCCGGCCGCCGAGTCGTCGCTCCCGGTGCCCGTGACCGACGCCGAGGGCCGCCTCGTGGGCGTCGTCCCGCGCGTCACCCTGCTCGAGGCCATGGTCCCGCCGGACCAGCCGCGCACCGGCGAGATCGACCTCGGTGCGCACGCCCCCGTGACCGACGCGCCCGTGGAGGACACGCCCGTGAACGGTGCGCCCGCGATCGAGGGGGGTGCCGCGTGAACGACACCCTGGTCCCCCGCATCCCGCTCGGTGAGTGGGTCGACACGTTCGTCGACTGGATGACGACGACCTTCCGGCCGCTCTTCCGCTTCGTCAAGGACGTCCTCGTCGGCGTCTACGACGGCCTCGACGCCGTCCTGTCGAGCCCGCCGTTCTGGGTCGTCGCGCTCGCGCTCGCGCTGCTCGCGCTCCTCGCCAAGGGCTGGAAGCTCGCACTGGGCTCGCTCGTCGGGTTCGTCGTCATCGCGGGCGTCGACCAGTGGGACAACGCGATGGACACCCTCGCGCTCGTCCTGCTGTCGGCCGCCCTGGCCCTCGTCGTCGCGATCCCGGTCGGCATCTGGGCCGCGCGCAACGACCGCGTCTCCGCCGTCGTGCGGCCGGTCCTCGACTTCATGCAGACCATGCCGGCGTTCGTCTACCTCATCCCGACCGTCGTCATCTTCCTCACCGGCCCCGTGCCCGGGATCATCGCGACGATCATCTTCGCCATGGCCCCCGGCGTCCGGTTCACCGAGCTCGGCATCCGGCAGGTGGACAAGGAGGTCGTCGAGGCCGGCCAGGCGTTCGGCTCGACCCCGGGCCGCATCCTGCGGCAGATCCAGCTCCCGCTCGCGCTCCCGACCATCATGGCGGGCGTCAACCAGGTCATCATGCTGTCGCTCTCCATGGTCGTCATCGCGGGCATGGTCGGCGCCGGCGGCCTCGGCAACGACGTCGTCGCCGCGCTCCAGCGCGTCAACGTCGCGCTCGGCTTCGAGGCCGGCCTCGCCGTCGTCATCCTCGCGATGTTCCTCGACCGCGTGACCTCGGCCCTCGGCGACCGCGCGCCCGTCTCGCGCGCCCTCGCCGCAGCGCGCGTCTGAGGCGCGTCCGCACCGTGCCCGGCCGCAGCGCCGGGAAGCCGCCCGCCGCACCCCCGGCGTCGGGCAACACCGACCGGGTCCCCCGGACCCAGGGAAGGACAGCATGACCCCCGCACGTACCCGCACCACCCGTCGCACGGCCCGCCGCTCCGCCGCCGTCGCCGCGACCGCCGTCCTCGGCCTCGCCCTCACCGCCTGCGCCTCCGACTCCGGTTCCGGCGGCTCGGACGGCGGCTCGGACGGCGGCTCCACCGGCGAGGACGAGACGTCGATCTCCATCGGCATCCCCTCCGGGTGGGACGAGGGCATCGCCGTCTCCCACCTGTGGACGGCGATCCTCGAGGAGGAGGGCTACGACGTCTCCTCCCAGACCGCCGACGTCGGCGTCATCTACACCGGCCTCGCCGGCGGCGACTTCGACGTCACGCTCGACGTCTGGCTGCCCTACACGCACGCCTCGTACGAGAAGGAGTACGGCGACGAGGTCACCGACCTCGGCTACTGGTACGACGACGCGAAGCTCACCATCGCGGTGAACGAGGACTCGCCCGCGCAGTCGCTCGAGGACCTCGCCGGCATGGCCGACGAGTACGGCAACAAGCTCGTCGGGATCGAGGCCGGCGCCGGGCTCACCGAGATCACCCAGGACCAGGTCGTCCCGACCTACGGGCTCGAGGGCATGGACTACTCCATCTCCTCGACCCCCGCGATGCTCGCGGAGCTCAAGGGCGCGACCGACGCCGGCGAGAACATCGCCGTCACGCTGTGGCGCCCGCACTGGGCCTACGACGAGTTCCCCGTCCGCGACCTCGAGGACCCCGAGGGTGCGCTCGGCGAGGCCGAGAAGATCCACATGTGGGGCTCGTCCGACTTCGAGGAGCGCTACCCGACGCTCACCAAGCTGTTCGGCGCGTTCACGCTGGACGACGAGCAGCTCTTCTCGCTCGAGAACATGATGTTCAACTCCGACGAGTACGCCGACGAGGCCGAGGCCGTCCAGGCGTGGCTCGAGGCGAACCCGACGTTCGTCGACGACCTCAAGGAGTCCGCGGGCGTCTGACGCCCCGCTGCGTCACGACGACGAGGGCCGGCCACCTTGCGGTGGGCCGGCCCTCGTCGTCGTGCACGGTGTGTCAGCCTTCCTTGGCGTACTGCTCCAGGACGGCGTCGAGCGGACCGTCAGCGCGAAGCTCGCCGCCACGAAGGTAGAGGCCCCGCTCGCAGAAGCGCTTGAGATCACCGTTGTTGTGCGAGACGAGGAACAGCGTCCGCCCCGCCTCGAGCAGCTCGTCGATGCGCTTGTAGCACTTCTCGCGAAACGCCTTGTCGCCCACGGCGAGCACCTCGTCGACCAGCAGGATCGGACCGTCGAGCTGGGAGACCACCGAGAAGGCCAGGCGGACCTGCATCCCGGACGAGTAGTGGCGGTACGGGGAGTCGAGGAACTTGTGGATCTCGGCGAAGTCCACGATCTCGTCGAACTTCTCGTCGATGTGCTTCTTCGACATGCCGTGCAGCCCGGCAGCGAGGTAGATGTTCTCGCGTCCCGTGAGGTCGGGGACGAACCCTCCGGTGATCTCGATGAGCGGGGAGACGTCCGCACGGACCGTCGCGCTGCCCTCGTCCGGGATCAGCACGCCCGTGACGACCTTGAGCAGCGTGGACTTGCCCTGGCCGTTGCGCCCGATGACGCCGATCGCCTCGCCGGGCGACACGTCGAACGACACGTCGCGCAGCGCCCAGAACGCGTCGCGGGACGCACCCTTGTCGCCACGAAGGATCATCTGCCGAAGACCGGCGCTGCGCCGCCCCCGGTTGAACTGCACACCCACGTCCTTGACCGAGATGATCGGGTCAGGCAGGCCCGCCAGCTTCACCATCACAGCTCCTTCAGCACGGCGCGCTCGCTCCGCGCGAAGACGATCCATCCCACGACGAGCGTGAGCACCGAGACGCCGCCGGCGATCGCGATCGCGTCCCAGTGCACGACCTCCGGGAAGAAGCCCGCCCGGAAGGCGGCGATGATGCCGGTCATGGGGTTGAGCAGGTAGAGCATCTTCAACGCCTCCGGGATCACGGCGTTGTAGACGTCCTGGAGCCCGTACAGGATCGGCGAGGCGTAGAACAGGACGCGCATCGCGACCCGGATGAGCGGATCGATGTCCCGCAGCAGGACCTCGAGCGGGGACAGCAGCAGCCCGAGACCGGCGAGCAGGACGAGCTGCATCACGATGCCGAGCGGGAACAGCCAGAGGTGCGCGTTGACCTCGGGCGGGTAGAAGAGCAGGAAGACCGCCAGCACGGGGAGGGAGAAGCCGAACTCGACCGTCTTCGAGAGCACGACGCGCATGACCCAGACCTCGCGCGGCAGGCGGGTCGAGCGGACGAGCCGAGAGTCCTGACGCAGGGCGCGTGCGCTGTCGCCGACGCAGTTCTGGAACCACGTCCACGGCAGCAGCGCGGCGAGCAGGAAGATGATGTACGGCTCCTCGCCCATGGGGCGCGGGAAGATCTTCGTGAAGACGAACCAGTACACCGCCGCCATGAGCAGCGGGTCCAGGATCGACCAGAAGTACCCGAGCAGCGAGTCCGCGTACCGGACCTTGAGGTCGCGGCGGACCAGCAGGCCCAGCACGGAGCGCGCCCTCCACAGCGTCATCGGCCGGTTCGTGGCCGCGAGGACGCCCGATTCACTCACTTGTTCCTCCACGTGCTCGACACCCGACGGCCGAGACCGACGCACACCCTATCCCGGCCGGGAAGCCCGGCGGCGCGCTCAGTCATCACCGTCGACGATGCCGATCGTCGCGCGCCACGCGGCCGGCGCGACGAGCGCCTCCGCCTGGTCTCGGTACGCCTTCTGGATCTCGGGCCAGCGACGCTTGAGCTCTCGGTGCAGCGAGATCGACTCCCACCACAGACGAAGGAACGCGCGTCGGTCGCGCACGTACCAGCTCCCCGTCCGGTCCTCCCCGGCGAGCACGAGGACGCTGTCGTACTTCGGCAGCACCCACCACACACCCTGTCGCCGGTCGAGCTGCGCGTCGGGTCGGCGGCGCTTCTCTGCGCGTACCGGGACGAGCACCTGCCGCACCACGGCCCGGAGGGTGAAGACGGCGAGCGCGACGCCCCGCGGACCCCGCTCCTGGCGTCCGAGGGTCACGTCGGCGTGCACGGCCGCCGGTGCCGGGTTCTCGACCGTGTACGTCCGCGCCTCGCCGAAGTCCTTGGACAGCGCCCGCAGCTCGCCCAGCCGCGTCGCCATCGTGGCGTGCAGCAGCGCCGGGCCTCGCAGCACGTCACGGATCGCCGTGTTCCGGAGCGTGGTCGCGTAGTACTGCATCGACAGGAGGTGCTTCAGGTTGAGCCTGCTGCTGTCGGCGAGCAGCGCACCGCCGCCCTCCTCGACGGAGTGGAGGAGGCCCGAGACGATCCGGTTGCGCGCGTGGAAGTACGCCTGCCAGTCGATCGCGTCGTCCTTGTCCTGCCAGGTGATGTGCCAGAGCGCCACACCGGGCAGGGAGACCGTCGGGACGCCCGCCGACTTGGCGCGCAGACCGTACTCGGCGTCGTCCCACTTGATGAAGTAGGGCATGGACAGCCCGATCTCGCGAACGACCGCCGTCGGGATCAGGCACATCCACCAGCCGTTGTAGTCCGCGCGCGGACGCCGGTGCAACCAGCGGGTCGCCCGGAGCGACTCGTCGGAGAAGTCGACCAGACGGTGGTCAGGGTCCGCGGGGCCCCACATGAAGTTCGACTGCTGCACGATCTCGCTCACGGCGTGCAGGTTCGTCGGACGGTACATGTCGAACATGTGACCGCCGACGATCGTCGGCCGCGAGCACGCGTCCGCGAAGCGCACCGCGCGGAAGATGCTCTCGGGCTCGATCGCGACGTCGTCGTCCAGGAGCATCACGTGCGTCGACCCGGCTGCCGTCGCCTCGATCATGCCGCGCGAGAACCCGCCCGAGCCGCCGAGGTTGGGCTGGTCGACGATGTGCAGCCGCCCGCCCAGACCCTGCTCTGCCTCGGAGAAGCCGGCCTCGGCAGCGACCTTCTGCGTGCCCTGGTCGACGACGACGACCCCGTCGAGGACCGCGAGCACGTCCTCGTCCCCGGCGAGAGCACCGAGCGTGCGGACGCAGAAGTCGGGCTTGTTGAAGGTCGTGACGGCTACCGTCACGGTGCCGTCCGCAGGGGCGCCGTCCACCTCCCAGTGCCCCGAGGTGAGCTCCACGTCGGACGACGCCGTGAGCTCGAACCAGCACCAGCCGCCGTCGGCCGTGCCGGCCGTCGGGACGGTGAGCCGCAGCGTCTGCGTGCCGTCGAACCGTACGGCGTCGAGCCGGGAGGCGTGCCCGCGGGCGTCGGTGCGCACGACGCGGACCTGCCCGCGCCCGGCGAGCTCGAGGACGACCGTGACCGACTCGAAGGACGTGTTGGCCGCCCAGTGCATGAGCGGGAAGGCGTTGAAGTACGAGGCGAACGACACCTCGCTGCCCGCCACGAGGTGGGCCGACCGTCGCGAGACGACGTCGATCGACGACGTCGCGCCGCGTGGGCTCTCGACATAGAGCGGAAGCTTGTCCAGGTCCGTGGGAAAGACGATGTGCTGGACGGTGGTCACAGGCTGGCCTCACTCAGGGGATGGGTAGGAGGGGTGAATGCTCGCGCCGAGCGGCGTTCGGGACGGAAGCGTACCCGTCCGGCACGGCGTGCCCGGCACGACAGGACGTCGTTCACACGTTGTCCGAGCGACGTTCACCCTCCCGCCGTTCAAGACCCGTGACCTGCAGGAACTGGTCCAGCGCCCGCGCGTTGTAGACGTCAGGGTCGAAGGGCCGCGTCGGGACCTCCCCGGCCATGAAACGCGACATCCCCTCGGCCAGCGCCTCCGCCGAGAGATCGACCACGAGCCCCTCGTCCTCCTCCAGCGCGCCCGCGACGGAGCCGAACCGCGTCGACACGATCGGCAGCCCGAGGACCTTCGCCTCCAGGAAGACCATCGGCTGGCCCTCGTAGTCGCTCGAGAGCACGAAGCAGTCGGCCGCGGCCATGAGGGAGAAGGGGTTCGGCTGCATGCCGGTGAAGACGACGTGCTCCGAGACGCCCAGCTCCGAGGCCGTCGCCACGAGCGTCCCCATCAGCGGACCGCCGCCCACGATCACCAGCCTGACGTTGTGCTTCGCGCGGACCTGCGCGAACGCGCGCAGCAACCGGTCGTGGTTCTTCTCGGGCGAGAGCCGACCCACCGTCACGAACGTCTTGTCGTAGCTCGACGACGAGGCGAGCAGCTTGCGGACCTGGGCCTGGCGCACGACCTCTTCGACGCCACCCAACGTCTCGAGCTGGTCGAGGACCTCGGCGACGCCGCGCGTCATCTGCCCGGCGGGAACCGTCAGAGGACGGTCGATCACCCGATCGGTGTCGCCCCATCCCGCGAGGCGGATGTTCTGCGGGTCGATCAGGTTCTCGGCCGAGACGAACTTCTCGACGTCGGCGAACCGGGAGAGGTTCTCGCGGTTCAGCTCGGCGAGCGCCCCCGACACCGAGACCAGGGCGTCGAAGTACTTGTAGAGAGAGAAGACGGCGCGGAGGTTCGCCGCGTGCACCCGGCGACCTTCCACGGCGCGCTCCGCGTCGGCGACCAGGTCGTTGTGCAGCCAGATGAGCTTCTTGCCGCTGGGCGCGGCCAGCAGGATGCTCGGCCAGAGGGCGGCGTACCCGCTGAAGTCCACGATCGCGTCGAACCGGCTCGACCCGAAGCACCTGGCCCACTCGTCCTCGAAGATCGGACGGACGGCCGCGTGATCGACGACCTCGTGGCGGCGGTGCTCGCCGTCCGCGGTCGCCAGCCGCCGTGAACGGTAGCGCTTCGATCCGTTGATGCCCCCGACCCGGGGGAAGAGCCGGACGTGTCCCGGGATCTCCGCCTCCAGCTCACGCTCCTGCGCGTTCCCGGGAGAGGCGTAGAAGACGGAGACGTCGAAGCGGTCGGGGTCGAGGTTGCGGAGCAGGTTCATCGCCGAGGAGTTGATCCCGTTGCGCAACAGGCCGCCGATGTAGACCAGGACCGACGTCCGGTCGTCCTCGCTGATGTCGCGCAGAAGATCCGACCGCTTGCCGCGGAAGACGGCGTCGACGACGCGCGCGCTCGCCCGGCCGTCGTCCCAGGGGGCGAACCGGTCCCGCGCCGCCTGACGGCTGGCCGCGTACGGGTCCTGCCCGGCCAGCGTCTCTCGGACCGTCCGCCCGAGCTCGGCCGGGGTCTCCACGGTCGGGCCGGGCAGCTCGTCGGGAGTCATGTAGAGCCCACGCGCCCCGCCGTACTCCGCGGAGTCGGGCGTGAAGTACACGATCGGACGGTCCAGGGGCAGGAAGTCGAAGAAGATGCTCGAGTAGTCCGTGACCAGCAGGTCGCTGATCCCGAGCACCTCGTTGGCCGGGATCTCGTTCGGCACGACGAGCCCGGCCGCACCGGGCGTCCCCGCGACATGGTGGTAGGCGGCCTGGTGGACCTTCAGGAGCACGACGTGCTCGGCGGGGTCGAGCTCCGCCTGGACCTGACGCACCACCTCGAGCAGCTGCGCCGTCTGGTCCGCGGGGCTGTAGAAGGAGCCGCGCCAGGTGGGGGCGTACAGCACGATCCGCCGGTCGCCCACCGCGATGCCCGCGTCCTCGAGCGCGGTCCGCGTCCGAGCGCGCGACCGCTCGTCGAAGCTGACGTCGATCCGGGGCTGCCCGCTCTCGAGCAGGGACCCGCGGTAGATGCCGCGCAGACGGTACGCCTTCTCGTACATGACCTCCGACATGAACGGGCTCGGCGAGAGGAGATGGTCGGCCATCACGAAGTTCCGGATGATGTTGCGCGTGTCCGGTCCACCCCGTGGGATGTCGTAGCCCATCGCCTTCAGCGGCGTGCCGTGCCAGGTGTTCACGTAGGTCTGCCCGGCCCGCTTCGAGAACTGGTACGGGAACGTCGCGTTGTTGACGAGGTACTGCGAGGTCGCCAGGGCCCGGTAGTACGCCTTCGACTCGTAGAGCACGAACTCGACAGGTCTGCCGGCGTACTCGCGACGCGCCGTGTTGATCTTCTCCTGGTCGTCGAGCACCCAGATGTGCCGGAGGTGCCCCAGGTCAGGGGCAGCCTGAAGTTCCTCGAAGAGCGCTCGGGGGTTGCAGAGCATCCCCCGGCCCGAGTACGCCTCGTAGAGGACGGTGCCCGTGCGGATCGGACGTTCGCGCCAGAAGGCGTGAAGCTCGAAGTCCATCGCGCGCTTGTACCGCTCGGTGGTGTCTTGCCGGAATCGTGCGAAATCCAACGTGGCTCCTGGCTGCCCTCGATCGGTCAGTTCATCGTCGGCGACTCTCGCCGAGAACGCGGGTCGGCGACGGTTCGGGTGACCAGTGCACGCAGCTCCTCGCCCGCCGTCACGTTCCACGCGCGCGGGTCGAGGACAGGGCCGTTCTCGTGATGCAGCGTGCCGAGCATCGCCTCGGCGAGAGATCCTACCTCGCGCGGCACCACGATCCCCGAACCCTGCGGCAGCACACCGGCGACCGACGGGAAGTCGGCGGCGATCACGGGGACACCCAGAGCTCGCGCCTCGAGGATCACCATGGGCGCCCCCTCGTGGCTGCTCGCGAGCACGAGGCAGGAGCTCCGGGCGACCCGGTCGAGCGCGTCCTCGACGTGGCCGGCGATCGTCACGGCGTCGTCGAGGCCCAGGTCCGCCACGAGATCCTCGAGCTCCCTGCGCTCCGGTCCGTCTCCGAGAAGCAGGAGCCGAGTCGACCTCTCGACGTCGTGGACGCGACGAAACGCCGCGACGACGAGCGCGTGGCCCTTCTCGGGAGAGAGGCGTCCCACGCTCACGAACGTGCGCGGAGCTCCCGGTGCGGGCGCGTCGTCCGGGCGGCGGAGCACCAGCAGCTCGGCGGCGGGCAGCATGTTGCGGACCGACACGAAACGCGCGTCTCCGGCGAACCGCGCCAGGTCCTGCGCGTTGAGCCGCGCGAGCGGCTCGGACACGGAGACCAGATCCTGGTAGCCGGAGTACGTGGAGAAGACGGCGAGGAGCCGCTCGCGGTTGGGCTGCCTGCCCTCGACGTACTTGTGCGCGTCCGTCCACAGCTGGTTGTGCAGCCAGACGGACCTCCGTGAGGGTGCGCGGCTGAGCAGCATCGCCCAGTACGGTCCGTAGCCCTCGAAGTTCAGGACGTGGTCGAACTGCGCCTTGCCGAAGACCCGATGCCACTCACGGTCGAAGAGCCCCTCGACCGCGGGCCTGTCGGCGCCGGGGCCGTCCACCCCGTGTCGTTCGAAGGCAGCGCGTACACGCTCCTCGGACCCACGGAGGCCCGGTGGGCCGCCCCAGGGGATCAGGCGGACGCGGCGGTCGACCGCCGCGAGCGCGGGCCGAGGACAGTCGGCCGGGTAGACCACGGTGACGTCGTAGGCCTCGTGGTCGATCTCTCGGGTGAGGTTGAGCGCCGACGTGGTGATGCCGTTGGCGTGGAACGGGCCGAGGTACAGCAGCACGCGAGGTCGCGACCCGGGCGGTGTCGGGTGCGGGCCCGACGACCCCGGACGCGACTCGTCGACCAGCACACGGGCGACCGTCTCGGCGTCGGTCTCCCCGGCGAGCCGCCGGGTGTCCAGGTCCAGGAGCTCGGCCGCGTGCGGAGCGCCGAGCCTGATCTCACCACCGGTCAGCCGCGCGAGGTGCTCCGCATCCTGCTGGACGACCACGTCGCAGTGCAGGAGCGTCCGGACCATCGCCGCGACGTGGTCCGCGGGGCCCGCGTCGCCGTCGTCGCGGTCCCAGCTCGAGCGCGCGTCCCAGGTGAGGGCCACGCGCTGGCCGACGCGTCCGCGGTAGAACGCCGGCAGCGGGCGGTCGAGCAGCACGAGCCCGGCGCGACCGAGCGAGACGTTCCCGACCAGTCGACGCACGCGACCCGCGCGGGTGTCGTCCAGGACGACCACGCGCGACCGGGGCGCAGCGATCCGGAGCGCGCCGACGAGCTCGTCGACCGGCACCACCGACTCCCCGAGACCGGACGTCGCGACGACGACCAGCCGTCGATCGAGCGGGGTGCGCCGCGCCGCGCGGAACAGGGCGGCTCCCGCTCCCCCCGTCGCCGCGCGTACGCGGACGAGGACCGATCGGACGACCCGGCGAACCGGTTCAAGCACGTGCGACTCCTCGATGCGTACGTTGCCTCTGGGGCTCCTGGACTCGGAGAGGACGATCCTACTGTCGACCGCACGGTGCGTTCGGGACCGTCGCGGTGGCCCCGGTAGGCCGCTCCTCACCGGAACCACCCGTGTCCGCCACGGCGGCGACAACCCTTCGGCGCGGCCGGAGCCTTGGTGTTGGACGATCGTTCATCTCGCGTTCTGCGCTACGTGCCTTGCCGTACACTGACGTGAGTTTCTGCAGTGCCAGCCAGAGTTGGGTGAGTGAAGCACGGTCATGCGCTTGATCGCTCCTGTCAAGTCCGAGGCCCTCGCCGCAGACTCGTCGGGGCTCCGGCTGCCCCGCGGCATCCGCCACTCGTCCGACTCGATCGACGTCCTGCTCGACGGCGAGAGGGTGTGGTCGTTCGTCCCGGGCCGGACGGAGTCGCGCGCACCGGTCGTCCCGTGGCCTGCCGTGCTCCAGCCCTACCTGGTTGGCCGTGCCCGTGTGACGGTCGCCGAGTCCTCCACGGGCGGCACGCTGTGCTCCGCCGAGGTGGCGTTCAGCGCAGACACCCGCCGCGTCGACGTGTCCGACCCGCAAGGACGGCGGCTCGCGGTCAACAAGTGGGGCCACCTGGGTCGGACGATCGAGGGGAGCGAAGGGCTCGCCGACAGGATCCTCGACCGGGTGGACGAGCTCCTCGCGGTCACGACCGGGCTCGGGCTGCGGCCGTTCGTCGTCGGCGGAACTCTCCTCGGCGCGGTGCGCGCGGGCAGCCTCCTCCCCCATGACGACGACGCCGACCTCGCCTACCTGTCCGAGCACTCCAACCCGGCCGACGTGGCCCTCGAGAACTCGCGCATCGCCGCCTCGCTCCGCGGGCTCGGGTTCGAGGTCGTCCGTCACTCGAACGCTCACCTGCAGATCGTCTTCCGCCGACCCGACGGTGAGCTGGACTGCTATGTCGACCTCTTCGCGGCGTTCTTCACCGACGGAGTGCTCAACCAGCCGTTCCACGTGCGGGGAGCGATGGCTCGCAGCGAGCTCACGCCCTTCAGCACCGTGACGATCGACGGACGTCGGTACCCCGCGCCCGCGGACACGAACGCCTGGCTCACGCTCAACTACGACGCCCAGTGGCGCACGCCCCAGCCCGGGTACCGGCTCGCGACCCCGGTGTCGACGAGCCGCCGGTTCCGCAACTGGTTCGGCGCCTACAACTTCCAGCGAGAGTTCTGGACCGCCCGGTACGAGGCGTCGGTCACCGCGCAGCCGGACGATCCGGACCTGCGGGCGACGGTGCGGCTCGCGCAGGACGCCCCGGCCGGAAGCCGGGTCGTCGAGCTCGGGTGCGGGACGGGCGGTCAGGCCGCGAGGCTGGCGGAGCTCGGCTTCGCGGTCACCGCCGTGGACTACTGCGACGCCGCACTGACGATCGCACGGCAGCGTCGGGGCGCGCCTGTCACGTGGCGCACGATCAACCTGATCGACACCCGGGACTCCGCCCAGCTCTTGGTCCTCGCCGGCTCCGAGCCGACACCCGTGCACCTGGTGGCGACCCACCTCGTGGAGAGGGTCGGCCACCATGCGCGAGCGCAGGTCTGGCGCCTCGTGCGGGCACTGGTACGACGCGGAGGGACGATGACGTTCCTCTTCGACACCCGCCCCGCGCCGGACGTGCAGTTCGCCGACCCCACCACCTGGCACCTGACCGTCGCCGAGGTCGAGCGCGAGCTCGCGGCGCACGGGCTCCGTGTCGGCGAGATCGAGCACCTGACGGAGAGCGGACGCGACCAGCAGCGACGCCCCGTGATCGTGCGGATCACCAGCTCTGACGACCGTCACGACCACTGAACGGACAACCCATGCCCCACCGACTTTCCCGAACCCTGGACGGCGCGCGCCGCCGGACGAGCCAGCTCACCCGCCGGATCTGGCCGGGCGCCGCGTCCCTCAGGGCGGAGGTCGACGACCTCCGCCGCACGATCGTCGACCTCCAGGCAGAGATCGACGAGGTGCGACGCGACAACGTCCGCATCGTCGAGCTGACCGACATCGTCGAGAACCACCTGGTGGACGGGAGCGCCGCCGGACGTCCGGAGCCCGCTCGCTCAGGAGACTGAGCCCGGCATCCGCGGCAGGAACGGCCGGGCCGGGCTCGTCGACGACCAGGACGCAACGTGGTCGCGGACGTCGAAGGGCGGGCGCGTCGTCGCCCTCCTGCGTGCGCATGGTCATGCCGCGCTGCCCCGCCCGCAACCACCGCCCCGGTCAACGCCTTGCCGCAACCCTCCACCGAGTGCAGGGCATCACTCGGTGACCTCGACCTGGTCGGGCGCGTGGTCGGCCCTCGACCCGACGACCGGCTCGGAGCTCGCGTCGCCAACCCAGCGTCGGACATCCGACTCTTCTCCGGCATCCTCCGACAGAACGGCCTAGCCGGCAGACCCCGCGGGCCGACGACGACGGACCGCCGCCAGCACGCCCCAGAGGATCGTGCCCAGCACCGCCGCGCCCATCGCCGCGAGACTGGCGGACCAGCCCGCGGGCGCGAACCGTACGACGACCGTCTTTCCGTCGTCGGCACCGGAGACCTCGGCGGTCAGGAGGAAGTCACGGGTCGGCGCGGCCTCGACGGCGTTCTCGAAGCTGTACCCCGGCCAGTTGAGCCGGGAGAAGACGATCGATCCGCCGTCCGCGGGAGCCTCGTCGACGCGGAAGGTCACGCTCGTCTTCGTCACGCGAACGTCCGAGACCTCGACCCCGTCGTCGAGCGCGACGATGCCGCCGGCAGTGGGGACGGGGACGTCACGCGTCCACACGCGCACGTACTCGCCGGCCCACTGCTCGTGCCAGCCGGCCGGGGGCTCGGCGCTCACGAAGGGGTTCTCCGGTCCGTCCGTGGTGACGTCGTCCCGCCTGCTGATCGCGATCGAGTTCACCGAGAGGAGATCGACCAGGGGCAGGCCCGTCGTCTCGTCGACCTCGAAGAGCTTCTCGAGCGACTCGAAGCACGACGTCCCCGGGGCGTACTTGGTGCAGATCGCCTCGCGGTAGGCGGCGTGCGCCACCGGGCTGTAGACGTTCTGCACGTCGGCGTCGTTGAGGTACCAGAGGTTCGCGAAGAGCAGCTCGTCCCAGGGCGCTCCCGCCTTGCGGGGATCGCCGACGACGAAGACGTCGCCCTCGACGCCCTCCAGCGCCGACGCGTAGGCAGCGGTCGAGGTCGGCACGTCGACCTTGCGGAACGGCGAGCTGGGGAGGTAGTGGTGCTGGACCACGGTGAGCAGCAAGGTGACGAGGACGAACGTGCCCGCGACGGTCCGCTGCCACGTGGAACCCGCCCTCGCCGCCGTACGCGCGATGACGAGCACGCCGGCCAGCCCGAGCGCTGCGGCCAGCGCATAGGCCTTCCACCAGCTGGGCGTCTCGGCGAGCGAGAGGAAGAAGCCGAGCCCGTAGAGCGAGATCGCGGCGACGCGCCGTCCACGGGTGAACGCGAACGACCCCTTGCTCAGCATGAGGACCGTGACGGCGATGAGGCACAGCGCGACGTAGGGAAGCATGCGACCGGGGAACCGGAGCGGACCCATCATGCTCGGCCCGAAGACGATCACCGAGACCAGCGCGGCGAACACCCAGATCGCGATCGTCCCCCGCGCGAAGCGGCGCGGTTCCGGCAGCCGCACGAACACGAGGAGCGGCAGGAGCCACGAGACGTAGAGCAGCGGAGCCGGCGTCGGCACGCTCCAGAAGCCGTCCATCCACGGACGGGACGTCGCGATCCACGAGGTGAGGAGGCCCGACACCTCGGGGGCGACGAAGTTGTCGTTGGCGATGGCGCTCCCGGACCTCGCGGTGACCGACGCCGTGAGGAGGCTGGGAAGGTGGACCGCGACCGCGACGAGCCCGATGAGGCATCCCGCCACGAGGAGCCGCACCGTGGCAGCGCGACGGACGACGAAGAACTCGACGAGAAGCGAGACGATCAGGAGCGCGAGCGCGATCGTGCCGTGGACGTAGCCGATGCTGACGACCAGGTACCCGGCGATGACCGCCGGCACGGGGCCCCCTGTGCCCTGCGCCAGTCGCCGCAGCGTCAGCCACGCCCACGGCAGGAGGCAGAACGCGAAGAGTCCGGTCACCCACGACGTCGAGTCCATGTAGGCGGTGAAGCCGGCCAAGGGGGTGGAGACGCCGGCGGCCAGTGCCCAGACCCGGCTGGCACCGTAGTTCCTCACGAGGAGGTAGACGCCCAGCGCCCCGACGCAGATGAAGAAGAGCTTGAGCGCGGTGGTGAACACCACGGCGTCGGCCGACGCCCGCGCGAGCAGTCCGATGACGAGCGTGACCGGGCTGAACGTCCCCCACTGCCCCTCGGCGACGTAGTTCCCGGCCATCCATCGCGACGGCTCGAAATACGGGATCGTGCCGTGGCGGAGCTGCTCGCCGATCGACCACCAGACGCCGAAGGCGCCGTTCTGCGTGTCGTCCGCGAAGTAGAACCGAGGGTCGAACAGGACCGGCACGAGAGCGATGACGAGGACCGCCAGGACGGTCGACCCCGCCCACAGGACCCCGGCCCGCCGTCCCCGGTCGTCCGCCGTCGTCGAACCTCGGTTCACGGTGCTGTCAGCCGCGGGGCCCTGCGGTCCCGTCGTCGCTTCGAGCGTGCTCATGCGTTCCACCCAACATCTGTCGTCCCGACGGACGGAGGCGGACGGTCCTCGTTGCGGCCCGTCCGGCCGGCAGGGGCGATCCACCCCGCGCACCGGACGGGACCCCCGCCCCCTGCTCGCTCCATCGTTCTTGCGCTGTCCTCGATCCGGGAGCCGAGACTACCAGCGGCCCCGGCAGGAGCGGACGACTCGCATCGCCCGGGGCCCGCCTCAGAGGAACTCGTTCGCCCGCTCGAGGTCCTCGGCGAAGTCGACCTCGACCGCGTAGAGGTCCGAGACGTCCACGGGGACGACCTGCAGGCCGTCCTTCTCGATCGCGACCTCAATGCCACGCTCGAAGTAGTCCTGGTCGCCGACCTCGGCGAGTCGCGTCACCAGCGCGGCCTTGTCGGCCGGGGCGACGAAGTTGATGCCGACCGCCTCGCCGAGCGCGCCCTGGACGGTCTTCGAGAGCTCGTCGATCCGCCCGTCGGCGTCGACGGTGTACTTGACCTCCTCGTCGCCGACCGCCGCGGTGTTGACGCTGACGAACGACTGCCCGGACTCGATGTACGACTTGAGCCGTTCGAGCACCCGAGGGTCGAAGACGACGTCGCCGTTCATCCACAGGACGCCTCGCTCACCGGTGAGCCGCAGCGCCTTGAGCAGGCTCTTGGAGGTGTTCGTCTGGTCGTAGATCTCGTTGTAGGCGAACGCGACGTCGGGCGCCGCCTCGAGGATCTGCTCGAGCTTGAACCCGACCACGACGAGAACCTGGACGTCACGGCCGAAGGCCCCGCGCACGTTGCCGAGCTGCTGAGCGAGGATCGTGCGTCCGTCCTTCAGCTCGGTCAGCGGCTTCGGGAACGGCCGTCCGAGGCGGGTTCCCATCCCGGCGGCCAGGATGACGACCTGGGGCGCGTTGCTCACGGTGTGTCCTTTCGTCTCTCGCTCCGGCTCGCCGACGAGCGGAGCACCGGACCGACTCTACCGACTGCGGCCCCCTGGTCCGACGGGTCAGAGCTCGCGCGCGTCGTCCTCCAGCAGGACCGGGATGCCGTCGCGCACCGGGTAGGCGAGCGGACGGTCGGGGTCGGTGGAGTGCAGCTCCGGCTCGCCGGACGGGCCGGTGCCGTCCACGAGGGGGGCGCCGGTCACGGGGCAGCGCAGGGCCTCGCGCACCCAGGGGTCGATCTGCAGGCTCATGCTCGCTCCTCGTCGTCGTGCGTGCGCACGAGCGACAGGACGTCGTCGCGCACCTTCTCCATGATGTCCTCGTCGGCCGCCTCGACGTTGAGCCGCAGCAGCGGCTCGGTGTTCGAGGCGCGGAGGTTGAACCACCACTGCGGGTGGGAGTCCCAGTGCGAGACGGTCAGCCCGTCGAGCTCGTCGACCTCGACCGGTCCGCCGCCCTGCTGCGTCACGTAGGCCTCGACGACGCGCGCCCGGGCTGCGGGCACGTCGGCCACGGTCGAGTTGAGCTCGCCCGACGCGACGTACGGCTCGTACATCTCCCCCAGCGCCGACAGCGGGTGCGGCTGCGACCCGAGCGCGGCGAGCACGTGCATCGCTGCGAGCATCCCTGTGTCCGCGAAGAAGAAGTCGCGGAAGTAGTAGTGCGCGCTGTGCTCGCCGCCGAAGACGGCGTCGTTGTCGGCCATCTGCGCCTTGATGAACGAGTGCCCGACGCGCGTGCGCACGGTCCTTGCGCCCGCGGCACCGAGGAAGTCGGGCACGGCGCGCGAGGTGATGAGGTTGTGGATCACCGTCGGCGTACGTCCCGCCTCGACCTCCTTGGCGACCTCGCGCAGCCCGACGAGCGCGGTGATCGCGGACGGTGACACGGGGTCGCCGTGCTCGTCGACGACGAAGCAGCGGTCCGCGTCGCCGTCGAACGCGAGCCCGAGGTCGGCGTCGTGCTCCACGACGGCGGCCTGCAGGTCGAGCAGGTTCTTCGGGTCGAGCGGGTTCGCCTCGTGGTTCGGGAACGTGCCGTCGAGCTCGAAGTACAGCGGCACGACGTCGAGCGGCAGCGCGGGCAGGCCCGCACCCGTGCCCAGGACGGCGGGCACGGTGTGGCCACCCATCCCGTTCCCGGCGTCGACCACGACCTTGAGCGGCCGGATCCCGGACAGGTCGACGAGCGAGCGCAGGAACGCCGCGTAGTCCGCGAGCATGTCACGGTCCGCGACCGTCCCCGGCTCGTCCGCGGCGGCCGGGAGTCCGTGGTCGAGGAAGCCCTCCGCGAGCCGGCGGACCTCCGCGAGCCCCGAGTCCTGCCCCACCGGCCGCGCTCCCGCGCGGCACAGCTTGATCCCGTTGTAGACGGCCGGGTTGTGGCTCGCGGTGAACATGGCGCCCGGCACACCTTCCACGCCGGACGCGTGGTAGAGCCCGTCCGTGGAGCACAGGCCGATCCGCACGACGTCGACCCCGGCCTCCGTGAGACCCGCGGCGAAGGCGTCCACGAGCTCGGGCCCGGAGTCGCGCATGTCGTGCCCGACGACGACGCTCGCCCGGGCCGGCGCGTCGCCGGCCGTGACGGGCACCTCGGGCAAGGCCACCGCCCGGGCGAACGCGGCGCCGATGGCCTTCGCCACCTGGGGGTTCAGCTGGTCCGGGACGGTGCCGCGGACGTCGTACGCCTTGATGAGGTGGGAGAGGTCGGTGCTCACGGCGTCCACCCTAGCGAGCCGGTCGTCGTCGGGCCGTCTCGGCGGGCCGCGGATCCGCGCAGCCTCAGTCGGCTTCGGCGCGCAGCACGCGCAGGTGGCCGCGCCGCCCCACCTCGGTGACGTCCGGAGGCTCGGGCTCCGTCCGGACCTTGCCCGCCTCCCGCACCGCGTCCGCGAGGGCCGACAGGTCGTCGTCGCTCGGGCCGGTCTCGACGAACTGCGGCGACAGGCGCACGACCTCCCAGCCGCGCGGCGCGGTGAGGCGCTCCGCGTGCTCGGCGCACAGGTCGTAGCTGTGCGGCTCGGCGAGGTGCGCGAGCGGGCCCAGGACCGCCGTGGAGTCGGCGTAGACGTAGGTGAGGGTCGCGACGGCGGCACGGACGCACGCCGTGCGCGAGCACTGCCTGACGGATCTCACGCGCTGACCATACGCCCTCCGGGCGTGCCGTGGGGCCGACACACGCCGTCCGGGGCCGGCACCGCCGCAGGTGGGCGCGCTGCGCCGGGCGTCCGCGGGCTAGAGTCGTCGTGTGCGTGGCAACTCTCCGTCCCCCGGCTCGCGACCTGAGCCCGCCGGCAAGGGGCGCCGGGCCCGCGACCGCTGGTCGCGCCGGGCGGCCGTCGCCCCGCCCCCCGTGTCGTTCGACGAGCTCGTCATCCCGCCCCGCGCACCCGGCCCGGGCGGCCAGGGTCCGGTGCCACGACGGCGGGACCGCCGTGGTCGTGGGATCCGCGGACCGCTCCTGCCCCCCACCGCACCGGCGAGCCGCACGCGCGCGGAGAAGTTCGACGACGTCGTCGTCGACGTCGTCGAACGGGTCGAGCGCTCGTGGGCCAATCAGCTGCGCGGGACGGAGTTCGCGGTCGAGGACGTCCCGCCGTCAGACCCTGCACCCTGGGAGGACGGCGGCGTGCCGCTCGGCCGGTGCTTCCCGGCCGAGTCCGGTCAGCCCGCACGCATCGTCGTCTACCGGCGTCCGGTCGAGGCCCGCGCGTTCGACGCCGAGGACCTGGAGGACCTCGTCCGAGACGTCCTCGTGGAGCAGGTCGCGCACCTGCTCGCGCGCACGCCGGAGGAGATCGACCCGCGGTACACCGGGGATCGCTGAACCAGTACCAGCACGCTCGAGCGTTGAACTCACCTCCTCGCTGAGGTAGTCTCGCGGCCCGTGTCTCATGCCCGGGTCGAGCTGGCGTCCTCCGGGCGCCGCATGGTCGAGCTCGACGGGCTGCGCGGCGTCGCGGCGATCGTCGTGCTCGCCCACCACACCGCGCTGGTGCTCCCCGCGGTGGCCTCGTCGTTCGTCGGCGGTGAGGCGGCGGATCAGGGAAGCGCAGCCTGGTGGCTGACGAGCACCCCGTTGCGCCTGCTCGTGGACGGACCGGACGCAGTGCTCGTGTTCTTCGTGCTCAGCGGGCTCGTGCTCACCCTCCCGGTGCTGCGCTCGCCCGGGTACGACTGGCCCTCCTTCTACTCCGGGCGGCTCGTCCGGCTCGGCGTTCCCGTGCTGGGCTCGATCGTGCTCGCCTACGCGCTGCGGCTCGCGCTCCCACCGGTCCCCTCGCACGAGAGCGAATGGGTCTCCGACTACCGTCTCCTCGATCTCTCGTGGGAGCACGGCTTCCGAGCCCTCGACCTCGTCGCGGGCAGGTACTCCCTCAACAACCCCCTCTGGTCGATCCGGTGGGAGATGCTGTTCTCTCTCGCGCTCCCCGTCTTCGTCGTGGCGGGCGTGGTCCTGCGGCGTCGCTGGCTCGTCGCGGCCGCGGTGGTGGTAGGCGTCGGCTGGCTCGGGTTCTCGTCGGGGGACGCGAGCGCGCGGTTCCTCCCCGTCTTCCTGCTCGGCTCCGTGATCGCCTGCAACCTGGGTCGGATCGGTTCGGCCGCTGCCTCCGGCTACCGCGGGAACCCGGCACGGCACCACGCCCTGTGGCTTCTCACGCTCGTGAGCTCGCTGGCGCTCCTGCTCGTCGGACCGCTCCTGAGCCACCGACTGGACGAGGGCACGAACGAGATCGTCCAGGCAGTCGCCCCGCTGGGCGCCGCCGGGGTCGTCCTGGCTGCCATCGCGTGGCGCCCGGTGCGAGTGGCCCTCTCCTGCACCCCCGCGCGGCTCGCGGGCAAGTACTCGTTCAGCCTCTACCTCGTCCACGTCCCGGTCATCTTCGCCGTCCTGTGCGTGCTCCCCGACGCGAGGTTCAGCGTCACGGCTCCGCTCTCGGTCCTCCTGTCGCTCCTGCTGGCGGTGGGCTTCTACCACCTGGTCGAGGCGCGGAGCCACCGCTGGGCGCGGGCGGTCGGGACGCGGTCGTCCGCCGCGCTGCGCTCGATCCAGTCCCGGAGACCCGGCCCGTCGAGCACACCCGAGCGCACCCCGCCGGAGTGAACCCGGCTCAGGAGACCGGGACTGCGTCCTACGGCCCGATCCCGGCCGTTGCCGACGCGCGGACCGCGATCTCGTCCGGCACGGGCGCGTCGTCCACGGGCAGGAGCACCGAGACCAGGCTCGGCGTTCCGTCCCCGTCGTCCCCGCTCGGCGGCCCGGCGCTGACGGCGACCGACCAGGCCGGGCGCAGGGCCCCGCCCGTACCGACGACGTCGACCGTCACGGCCGCGACCGTGGCGTCCGAGCCCTCGGGGCGCAGCGTCGACGGGTCGAGAGTCCGCGTCGTGCCGGCGGTGAGCGTCACGGTCGTCGCCCCGGCCTCGGCCCCGTCCTCGTCGTAGGCGCGGACGCGGAGCTCGAGACGTCCGGTCGCGTCGTCGCCCTCCGCGGCACCCGCCGTCGGGACCGCCGCGATCGTCAGCGAGGACGACGTCCCGGGGACGAGCGCGACCTGCCCGGCCCGCGCACCGTCCTCGCCGACAGGGCCGTCCTCGTCGACCGGGACGGATGCGGGCGTCAGCGGTCGCGCGGCGACCCAGGCGCGGTCGTACTGGCGTTCCTCGTGCAGCAGGTCGGGGTCCACCTCGCCGCGTCGGTCGACCGACGCACCGGCGACGACGGGGACGTCCGCGTGCACCGCCACGGCGTACGAGCCGGCGGGGAGCCCGCCGAGCGAGACGTCGGTGACGACGCCGGGCGTGAGGGCGACGTCCTCCACCCCCCGCAGCGGCACCGTCCCGTCCTCGCCGTAGACCGTCACGCGCGCGGTCCCCGCCTCGCCGCCGGGGGCGAGGAGACGCAGTTGCGGGGCGTGCGGGTCGTCGACGGCCTCGCCGACGCTCGCGACGCCCGCGAGCACGAGGTCCTGGGCAGGCTCCGCACCGGGGACGACGTAGTCGACCCCGAGCGGGACCAGCCCGTCGAGCACGGAGTGCTGGAGGTAGGCGGAGACGAGCCCGCCGGACGCTGCGACGTGCACGACGAGGCGGCGCTGCTCGGGAGCCGCGGCCTCGACCAGCGTCACGACCTCCTCGCCCGGCCCGACGAGCTGCTGCCCACCCCCCGAGAGCACGGCCTCGCCGCCCTGGCCCCAGACGTCCACCTGCACGACCGCCGGGGTGAGGCCCGGGTTCTGGAGCACGAGCTGGGTGCTGCTGCCGATCTCGGTGCTCCCGCCCACGAGCCACTGGCTGATGCCCGGCCGCGAGCAGCTCGCGGCGGCGAGCCCGCGCAGGTCCCCGGCGGTCGTCACGGAGCCGACCGACGCGGCGACCCGTGGCGCGTCGCCCGGCTCAGGTCGCACGGTGAGGACCGCGCCATCCGCCGGTCCCTCGATCGTCGCGACGGTGGCGTCCGCATCCTGCGCGCGATCGATGCCCTGGGGGGCGGCCCCGTCGAACGCGCCGAGCTCGGCGGACCCGCCACCCTGGAGCACGGCGCGCAGGCTGCTCGTCGTGCCCACCGGCGCCGGACCGAACTGGGCGTCACCGACCGTCTCCGGATCCGTGAGCCGTGCGGGCCCCGGGCAGACCGTGACCTCCGGGCCCGGCTCGACGGTCACCTGCTGGACCTGGTCGGCGGGAGCCGGCGCGGGTGGCAGGAGCGTCGCACCCGTGCTCCCGAACGCGGCCACGGCGCCCACCGCGAGCATCCCGACCAGGCCGGCGCCCGTCGTCGTGACGCGCCGCACGATCCCGCGCCCCCTGCCGCCGGGCACGCCAGCCTCCGTCCCTGCCTGGTCCGCCCGGCCGGGGCCCGTCTCGTTCTCCGTCGCCACCGCTCTACCTCGCCACCGCTCTACCTCGCTCCCGCCCGACGGCGCCGCACCGGCACCGCGAGCAGCACGTACACCAGCAGGGTCACCCCTGCCACCGTCATCCAGCCGGACCTGTGGTCCGCCGCATGGAACACCTCGAGGTGCCCGCCGGCGGCACCGACGGAGAACGCCTGGAGCCCTCGTGTCGTCTCCGGGTCGACCGTCGCGAGGGGGCGGCCGTCGAGCGTCGCCCGCCACCCGGACGAGGCGTTCTCGGCGAGCACGACGACACGGTCCTCGGCTCCGGCCGCGACGGTCGTGTCGACCGGCCGCAGGGCCTGGCGGTCGGCGTCGAGCGACTGAGCGCCCACGGCGGACTCGATCCGCGCGTAGGAGGGCTCGGGGCCCTCGGGCGCCACCCGCCAGACCAACCCGGCCTGCCCCTCCGTCACCCGCTCGAGCCCTGGCACCGTGTCGAGCCGCGCCACGAGCTCCGCACGAGCCTGGTCCGCCTCCGCCGCGGCCGGGAGCAGGACGGCGCCCACCCCGAGGAGCCCGAGCCCGTCGGCGACGTCGGCGGACGTCCCGGACACGAGCTCGGCGACGAGCCGGGGCAGCTCGCCCTCTGCCGCGCCCGGGTTCGCAGCCTCCCAGGCGTGCACGACGACCGAGGAGTCGACCGCCTGCGGCCCGTCCGAACGCAGGGCCGCGTACTCGACCACGCCGCCCGGACCGAGCTCGAGGCTGAGGACGCGGGCCTGGCGCGGGGAGGACTGCATCTGCTGCCCCACCGGGGGGACGACGGGCTCGGTCGTCGCGACGACGTCGCCCACCCGTGGGTCGTCCCTGTCGAGCACTCCCGCGGTCCACGACGCCGCCGTCCCCAGCGGGAGCAGCGTCACGACCAGGCCCAGCGCGACGACCGCGCCGGTCCGCCACGCGGGCGCGCTGCTGCCGGGGAGGCGTGGGACGCCGACGAGCGCGGCGCCGAGGAGCCCGAGCAGCGCCAGCGAGACACCCGCCCCGGGCCAGCCGGTCACCGGGGCGTCCGGTGACGCCCCGGCCGTGACGACCGTCGAACCGGCGAGGAGAGCGGTCGCGAGACCGAGCGCCGCGACGAACCACGCTCCGACCGCCAGGCGTCGCCCGCGGAGCACGGCCACGACGGCGAGCACCACGACGGTCGCCCCTGCCGCGAACGGGGCCCAGCGCGCGAGGAGGTCCACCGCCCCCGAGCCGTCCAGCCCGAACCAGGGGGACGGCGTCGTCGGCAGGCCCAGCAGCTGCTGCCACGGCGCGGCAGGCACGGCCGCGACGGGCGCACCGGGGTCCGCGAGCAGGAGACGCCAGCCGCCGTCGCCCGCCGTCTGCGCCGCGTGGACGAGGAACGGCGCGAACAGCACGAGGGCGGGGACGGGCACCAGGGCGAGGTAGCGCCGGTGCGCGCGCACCCCGAGCGCGACCACCACGAGCACGAGGGCTCCCACCGGGAGGAGCACGGGAGAGCCGGCGACGACGACGGCGAAGAGCAGGCCGGCCGTCGCCGCGGCGGCGAGCGACCCGGGCTCGGGCCGCGGGTCCGGCCGAGGGATCCTCGGCGTCGGCGGGGCGACCATGTCGACGCGCTGCAGCCCGAGCGCGCGGACCACCGCGAGCGCGAGCCACGGGAGCGTGGCGTGCACGAGCACGGCGCCCACCCGGCCCGCGCCGACGGCCGTGAGCAGCGCGGGCGCGGCCACCCAGACGAGCGTGGCCCAGGCGCGTGCCGGGACCGAGCGCACGACGGCGCCCGCGGCGAACCAGGCGCCCGTCCCCGCGGCGACGAAGCAGGCCGGGACCAGCAGGTTCACCGCGGTCTGCGTCGCCCCGCCCGCCAGCAGCGACGCGGGCACGAGAGCCGTGACGTAGGGGTCTGCGGGCGCCGGCGCCCCGAGGCCGGTCGTGACCCACCCGGTCGTCGCGGCACGCCAGACGTCCCCGAGGGTGCCCGTCGCAGGGAGCAGAGACCCGCCGACGAGGCGTCCGCCGGCGAGCAGCGCCCCGGCGAGCGGGCCGAACACGACGGCCGTGTAGGCCGCGAGGACCACGGCCGTCGCGGCGAGCCCCGCCCGGCGCCGCAGGGCGAGGGCCCTCAGCTCGCGCCGCTCGATGTCGGTGGGAGCCCATGCGGTGCGCCGCTGCTCCGCGCGCGCCAGACGTCGGTCCCGGCGCTCGGCGAGGACCTCGCGCCACGTGCCGCGCAGCGGGCGCAGCGCGCGCCGCGGGAGCCTGCGCGTGCGCCGCGCGGTCCGCCGTGCACGCCACACCGGCCCGACCCGGACGAGCACCCACAGCGGCGCGAACAGCTCGTCGCGCGCGTGCCCCGGCTGCTTGACGAGCAGCCGGTAGGCGGCGTGGAACGGCGCGCCGACGACCATCGCGAGCGCGACGAACGGTAGCCACGGTGCCGCGACCCCGACGAGCCGCGCGTGGAGCTGCGACCGGCGACGCGCCGCGGAGGAGGTGCCGGGGTCCGGCGCGGGGAGGGCGGTCGTGCCACGTCGCCGTTCCCGCAGGCCGAGCAGTGACGCCTGCGCGTGCCGCACCACCGCGGAGGGCACCACGATGACGCGGTGCCCCGCGAGGCGGGCGCGCCGGCACAGGTCGAGGCCGTCGCCGAACGGCCCGTACTCGGGGTCGGTCCCGCCGAGCTCCTGCCACACCGTGCGGCGCACCAGGGCACCCGCGAGCCCGACGGCGAGCACGTCGTCGCGGGCGTCGTGCTGACCCTGGTCGATCTCGTCGTCGTCGATCCCGGTCAGACGCCGCCCCAGGGGGGTCGTCGTGACGCCCACCTCGACGAGGCGGCTCGTCGTGCCCGGCTCGAAGGGCGGTGCAGGCTCCGTGCCGGAGCCGGTGACCCACCGCTCCTGCTTGGGACCGGCCACGGCCACGGCGGTCGAGTGCTCGACCGCACGAAGGAGCTCCGCGAGGGCGTCGGGTGCGGGCGCCGAGTCGTCGTGGAGGAGCCAGAGCCACGTGCCCTGCTCGACGCTCGCGAGCGCGGCGTCGACCGCGTCGCCGAAGGAACGGGCGCGGGGCGCGGCCACGAAACGCGCGTCTCCGAGCTGGAGGCCCTGGTGCTCGCGGCTCGCGTCACCGGTGGCGGCGTCCACGACGACGACCGTGTGCGGACTCGTCGTCTGGGCGCGCACCGCCGCGAGCGTCTGGGCGAGGAACGGCGTGCTGCCGCGGGTGACGACGACGGCGGTCACGGTCGTGACGACCGGGAGCGCCCCGGTGACGGCGGCGAGGATCTCGGGTGCCGCGACGACGCCCGGCACCGCAGCGGCACGCGCCGCCGCCGCCGGCGTGAGGTCGCCGGGGCGGGCGCTGCGCGCGGACGTGGTGAGGTCGGAGGAAGTCATGTCCCGTCGATCATGCGACGGACACGGCTCCGGACGCGGCATTTGCGCGCCCCGGTGTGGCGGGGCGTCGTGGCCTCGTCACGGTGCGGCCCGGCGACGCGTGCGACGACGGGCCCTCGGCGCGCTCGTCGTCAGACGACGCGGCGCTTGAGCTTGCGGCGCTCTCGCTCCGAGAGACCGCCCCAGATGCCGAACCGCTCGTCGTTCTCGAGCGCGTACTCCAGGCACTCCGCACGGACCTCGCAGCCCGTGCAGACCTTCTTGGCCTCGCGCGTGGACCCGCCCTTCTCCGGGAAGAAGGCCTCCGGGTCCGTCTGGGCGCACAGCGCCCGCTCCTGCCATCCCATGAGCGAGTCGTCGACCGGCTCGCCGAAGAGCGGCAGCACCGGTGCCACGCGCTCCACCTCTCGTTCAGCGTCGGAGGGGAAGACCCCTCCCGTCCCGTCCAGCATGTTCCACATCGTGCGCCCCTTCATGCCGTTCGCCGGGCCTCGTGGCGAGAACCCCGCCGGAAACTGCATTGAAGAAATTACACGCGTGTCGTCCGCGGGCGTCAAGCCGAAATGTGATAGCGACGAGGAGGCGAGGGGTGAAAACCCGACATGTCGGGATGCGATATCAGCACTCTAGGGTGGTGTCCATGGTGACCGCTCCCCATCCCCCGGCCCCGCGCGACGACCGCCCCAGGCACGTCGCTGACCTGCTGCGTCTCGTCACGCGGGACCCTGGCCGCCCGCGGCTCACGTGGTACGGCGACGACCACGAGCGCGTCGAGCTCTCCGGCGCGGTGCTCGAGAACTGGGTCAACAAGACGACCAACCTTCTCGTCGAAGAATTCGACGCGGGTCCCGGCACGCGGGTCGTTCTCGACCTTCCCGCGCATTGGCGCACGGTCGTCTGGGCGCTCGCCATATGGCGCACGGGAGCGACGGTCGTGCTCGCGCCCGCCGAGGACGACGCTACGACGGGTGCGGTCGGCACGCGAGCGGACGTCGTCGTGACGACACGCCCCGACCGCTGGGCGGGCACCCGTGCCGAGCTGGTCGCCGTCGCACTCCCCGCGCTCGCGCGGCGCTTCGGAGCGGATCTTCCGGCAGGCGCGATCGACGCCGCGTCCGCCGTGATGACGTACGGCGATCAGCTCGGCTGGGTCCCCGACGTCGATCCGGAGGCGGCAGCCCTCGAGGACGGCCCGTCCACGACGACCCACCGAGCGGTGTTCGCGACCACCGTCGCGACCGGAGGTGCCCGCGAGGTGGTCGACGGGCGCCTCGGCGTCCCCGGATCCCTCGCCCGCCTGCTCACGCTCTGGAGCGCGGACGGCTCCGCCGTCCTCCTCGCACCCGACGTCGCGACCGGGCTGGATGCCGACCCGGACCGCCGCGCACGGCTCCTGCAGAGCGAGCGGGCCTCCTGACGGCAGCACCGCTCCATCGACGACGTGGCGCCGTCAGCCCGTGTACTCGAAGTGCCAGTACTCCGGGTTGGAGCCGTCCTGCCACGCCCACCGCGGCGCGTGCCAACCGAACGCGGGCGCGTTCACCTTGAGCCACTCGTACGAGGCTGACCCGAAGCCGTGCTGCGACCCTTCGGCGGTGTCGAGCGCGAGACCCCACCCGTGGTTCGACGTCCCGGGGACCGCGGCGACGGTACCGAGCGTCATGCGCAGGTACACCTGCGTCGCGTACGTCCGGTAGCCGTAACCGATCGACATCGATCTCCCGAAGCGACCCCAGTACGCGCTGTTGAGCCGCTCGAGGGCGCGCTGGGCGTCGCACCGCAGGAGGACCGAGCGCTTCCACGACACCGGGCACAGGGTCGCGGTGTCGAGCCGGCCGTTGCGGCCGGTGTACGGGGCGGGGGCACCGGCCGCCTGCCACTCGGCCGGTGTGAGGTACTTCTGCACCGTCGGTCCGGAGTACCGGATGGCCGGGCCGGAGAAGTCCTTCTCGAAGATGTCGCCAGGGAAGCGGGGTGCGACGCGCGGCGACGGCGAGCCCTCGGCGAGCCACTCGGTATAGCTGATGGGGCGACCCTGGCCGTAGCGCAGGTCAGACATGCGTGCGATCGAGCCGTTCCACGAGAGCTTCACGAAGCCCTCGTTCGCGCGGACCGTGGGAGCGCGGTACCCGGTCGCGGCCCACTCCCGCTCGGTCAGCTTGTGGAGGCTCCTGTCGGGACCCCGGAGGAAGAGCTCCGGCGACGAGTCCCACCGGTGGATCGTGCTTCCGGGGATCCACCCCGTCATCCGTGGCTCGGGGCGCCCTGCGGCCGACCACGTGTCGCCGGTCAGCCGGTCCCAGTCCCGGACCGCCGCGGACCAGTAGGTGACCGCATAGACGGTCGGCGACCACGGGTAGCGGACGAACTCCGTCTGGGTGGGCGACGGGACCGGAGAGCCCGCGGCCAGCCACTGCGCGTACGTCAGTCGCCGATGGTCGATGCCCTCGACGACGTAGATCGTGGGGTCGTGCGGCTTCTTGACGTACTTCACGGGAGCTGCCTCCGGCTCCAGGACGGCACCCGAGCCGGCTCGCGCGGCGACGACCGAGCCGCCGGTGCCGTGGCTCGCCCCGGTCGGGGCCACGACCCCGACGACGAGACCGCTGACGAGCACCCCCACGAGCGCGGACCGGACCGCGCCGGCGCGGGCGCGCCTCCTGAAAGACATACGACCCCCTCGCCACGCCCCGCCGGCCCCCGCCATGTACTCTCGTCGAAAACCGCGCGGTGGGAGGGAACGTGTCAGCAGAGTCTGCCCCGAAGGGCGCGCCGCAGCACCTCGACACGACGTCAGAGGACTACACCGAACGCCTCCGCGCCCTCCAGGGCAGCTGGTGGAAGCGCCTGCTGCACGTCCAGGCCCCGTATCGGTGGAACCTGCGTCGGCACCTGGGCGCCCGACCCACGATCGACCTCGGCTGCGGGATCGGCCGCAACCTGTCCGCGCTCGGCGCGGGCAGCGTCGGTGTCGACCACAACCCCACGTCGGTCGCCTTCTGCCGCACGACGGGTCACCGCGCCTACCTGCCGGACGAGTTCTTCCGGCTCCCTGACGGCGATCGCCCGCGTGACGGCCTCCTCGTGGCGCACGTGCTCGAGCACCTGGCGCCGGGCAGCCAGGAGGACTTCCTCCGTCCGTACGTCGAGACGCTCCGGCCCGGGGCGGTCGTCATGGCCGTCTGCCCGCAGGAGCGCGGCTACCGGAGCGACGCGAGCCACACGGACTTCGTGGACGGCCCGCGCCTCGTGCGAATCTTCCGCTCCGTCGGTCTCGACGTCGACGGCTGGTCGTCGTTCCCGTTCCCGCGTAGCGCGGGAGGCCTGTTCGTCTACAACGAGTTCGTGGCCGTCGGCCGCGTCCCTTGACGGCATCGCGGCCGCCCGCCCCGACCCGCCCGCGGGCGTAGCGGGCGTAGGGACGGAGCCGCTCCGCCGCTCTCCTCCGGGCGATCCACCCGCGGCCAGACAGGTCGTCGCGGGTACCCGGCGACCTCTCCTCGGACGCGCCGACACGGCATGAGAGGATCGCCACCATGCGCGGAATCATCCTCGCCGGCGGCTCCGGCACCCGACTGCACCCGATCACTCTCGGCGTGAGCAAGCAGCTCGTACCCGTGTACGACAAGCCGATGATCTACTACCCGCTCTCGACGCTGATCCTCGCGGGCATCCAGGACATCCTCGTCATCACGACGCCGCACGACGCCGAGCAGTTCCGTCGGCTTCTCGGTGACGGCTCGCAGTTCGGCGTCTCGATCTCCTACACGGTGCAGGCGGAGCCGAACGGGCTCGCGCAGGCCTTCGTGCTCGGCGCCGAGTTCATCGGGGACGACTCCGCGGCGCTCGTGCTCGGGGACAACATCTTCTACGGTCCGGGTCTCGGGAGCCAGCTCACCCGGTTCGACGGGCTCGACGGTGGCGCCGTGTTCGCCTACCGGGTCTCGGACCCCACCGCGTACGGCGTGGTCGAGTTCGACGAGAACGGGACCGCGCTCTCGCTCGAGGAGAAGCCTCGCGAGCCGAAGTCCAACTACGCCGTGCCGGGCCTGTACTTCTACGACAACGACGTCGTCGCCATCGCGCGCGACCTGCAGCCCTCGGCACGGGGCGAGTACGAGATCACCGACGTCAACCGGGAGTACCTGCAGCAGGGTCGGCTCCAGGTCGAGGTCCTCCCTCGCGGCACCGCGTGGCTGGACACCGGGACGTTCGACTCCCTCCTCGAGGCCTCGGACTTCGTCCGCACCATCGAGAACCGCCAGGGACTGAAGATCGGCTCGCCGGAAGAGGTCGCGTGGCGTCGGGGATTCCTCTCGGACGACGAGCTGCGGGCCCGGGCCGAGAAGCTGGTGAAGTCCGGCTACGGCACGTATCTCCTGGGGCTGCTCGACTCCTGAGCCCTTCTCCCCCGCGCGGCAGGGAAGCCGAGGGGTTAGCGTGACGACGGCGCCGACAGGTGCCCGAGTCTCCTAGGAGGTGCCCGGACGATGCTGACCCGAACCCGGCGCGTCGTCGCGCTGACGACGTCGCTCACGATGCTCGGTACGGTCCTCGTGGCCGGGCCGACGATCGCGCGCCCGACGGTCGTCGACACGGTGTCGCGGGCGACCGCCCTCCCGGCAGAGGCCCCGGAACCGGTCGAGCCGTCGGTCGAAGAGATTCCGCTCGAGGCGGCCCCGCTCGCCGAGGAGCCGTCCTCCGTCGCGCCGTTCTCGACCGACCCTCACGACACCGCGGCGGGCGCGACGGACACGTCGGAGGAGCTCCACGCCTCCTCCGACGTCTCGGGCTTCGTGACGGTCGGAGTCGTCTGGCAGGGGCCCGCGGACCCGACCGGCCTCACGGTCGAGGTGCGGTCCGAGAGCGCCGCCGGTGCCTTGAGCGCCTGGGAGGCGCTCGAGATCGAGCCGGGGTCCCAGGACTCGGTCCCGGGGACGGCACCGTTCGTGGCCGGTGACGTCTCCCGTGTCGAGGCCCGGGTGACCGGTGCCGTCGCCGAGGTCCACGACGTCGAGCTCGTGGTCATCGACCCCGGTACCAGCGCGGCGGACTCCTCGGACACGCTCGCACCCCCCGTCCCGGCGGCCTTCGGAGGCGGCTCCGGCACCGGGCTGTCGAGCACGGGAACCACTGGGCTGTCGAGCGCGGGAACCCGCGGGCTCGCCTCGACCGCGTCGTCGGTCCCGTCCGGGTACCCCGGCAGCTCGCGGGCGCCCGCCTTCTTCTCCCGCGCGCAGTGGGGCGCCGACGAGTCGCTGCGGACGTGGTCGCCCGCCCAGGGGAACGTCCAGGCCGCCGTCATCCACCACACGGCGGGCACGAACTCCTACGGCACGGGCGACGTCCCGGCGATCCTTCGAGGGATCTACGCCTACCACGCGCAGACGCGCGGGTGGGGAGACATCGGCTACAACTTCCTCGTCGACAAGTTCGGTCGGATCTGGGAGGGACGCGCGGGGGGCATCGAGCTCGAGACCACGGGCGCCCACGTCTCGGGCTACAACACTCCGACGACGGGCGTCTCGGTCCTCGGGAACTACCAGACCGCGACCGTGAGCAACGCAGCCGTCGACGCGATCGTCCGTCTCCTCGGCTGGAAGCTCTCGATCCACGGCGTCGACGCGGGCGGGACGACCGTGATCAACGGGCAGCGGCTACCGACGATCTTCGGCCATCGTGACGTCGCCTCCACCTCCTGCCCGGGACAGTCCTTGTGGATCCGGCAGGACGAGATCAGGCGCCGGGTCAAGGCTGAGCAGTCCAGGTACTCCGGGCTCTGGGGGACGGCGACGGGAAGCTTCGTCATGTCTCCCTACCGCTCCGACGTCTACCTCGTGGTGGGCTCGACGAAGCACCCGGTCGCCTCGATGAACGTCCTCTGGTCGAACTCCGTCCAGGGCCGGGTCTCTGACGCCGCCGACAGCTACCTGTCGTACCTGCGCACGGGCAAGCCGCTCGGGCGCTTCGTCCGCGACCCCCGGGACGGGGCGGTCGCGTACGTCGACGGCAACACGCGGCGGCGCGCGCCGAGCTGCGAGCTCGTCACGGACTACGGCTCGGCCTGCCGTTCGGCCGTGGACCTCACGGCGGCGCAGTGGTCACGGCTGGCGGCCGGCCCGACCCTGAGCCGTTTCGTCCGGTCGTCGGCCGACAGCTCCGTGTTCCTGGTCGAGGGCGGAACGCGCCGCTGGGTCTCGTCCTGGGACCGGCTGCTGACTCTCAACGGCGGGAAGTCGCCGACCATCAGCGTGCTGTCGCCCCAGGCCGTCGCGGAGATCCGGCGAGGTGCGGACGCCTGACCGCCCGGCGGCAACGCCGGCCGGGAGCCCCTACGCCCGCGCGCCGGGGAGCACTGAGGCCGCGGCGGCCTCCCATCGCGTGCGCCAGTCTCCGATCGGCACCACCCCGGCTCGCTCGAGAGCTCCGTGGGAGAGCACGGAGTAGGCGGGCCGCGGGGCCGGGCGGACGAAGGCCTCGCTGGTCGTGGGGCTCACCGCGGCGGCGTCGGTCCCGACCTCGAGCGCCACCGCGCGGGCGAACTCGTACCAGGTGCACGACCCGGAGGAGGTCGCGTGGTAGGTGCCGCCCGGCGCTCGGGAGTCGACGAGCGCGGCGACGACGTCTGCCACGTCCACCGTCCAGGTCGGCTGGCCCACCTGGTCGTCGACCACGGAGACGGCGCCACGCTCCCGGAGCAGACGCGCGATCGTCCCGGGAAAGCTCTGCCCGGCCGCACCGTAGAGCCACGCCGTGCGGACGACCAGGTGGTCGGGGCTCGCGGAGCGGACAGCCCACTCGCCCGCCGCCTTGGTGCGCCCGTAGGCCGACACCGGGCGGATCGGGGCGCCCTCGACGTACGGTTCGTCCGCCGACCCGTCGAACACGTAGTCCGTCGAGACGTGCACCATGCGCGCACCGACCGCAGCCGCGGCGGTGGCGAGGTTCGCGGCGCCGACCGCGTTGACCGCGAAGGCCTCCGCCTCGTGCGTCTCCGCGCCGTCCACGTCGGTCCAGGCGGCGCAGTTCACGAGGACGTCCCCGGGCCGGAGGATGTCCCGGCACGCAGGTGCAGAGAGGATGTCGAGGTCGTCGCGGCCGAGCGCCACCACCTCGACGTCGGAGCCGAGACCCGCGACGACGTCCGTCCCCAGCATCCCAGCGGCCCCGGTGACCAACCAACGCATCCCTGTCCTCCTGTTGTCGACGGCCTCACAGCGTAGCGTTCGACCCGGACGAGCCGGTCCACGGGCCCCGCCGCCGCGTCGCGGTCTATCATCGTGTGTCCTCGAACGAACGGAGAGTCCTGGTGCAGGTGGAAGAACTGCCGATCGCCGGAGCATGGTCCTTCACCCCCACCCAGCACGGGGACGATCGTGGCCTGTTCCTCGAGTGGTTCAAGTCCGAGCTGTTCGCCGAGGCGACCGGCCGGGACCTGGACCTTCAGCAGGCGAACCTGTCGGTGTCCGCGGCCGGTGCGCTCCGTGGCGTGCACTTCGCGGACGTCCCGCCCGGTCAGGCGAAGTACGTGACCTGCCCCCGTGGCGCCGTGCTCGACGTGGTCGTCGACATCCGCCGCGGTTCTCCCACCTTCGGGCGCACCGCCTCGGTGCTGCTCGACGACGTCGATCGCCGTGCGGTGTTCCTCTCCGAAGGGCTGGGGCACGCGTTCCTCTCGCTCGAGGACGGGTCGACGGTCACCTACCTGTGCTCCGCGCCGTACGCCCCCGGACGGGAGCACGGCATCAACCCGCTCGATCCCGCGCTCGGGATCGAGTGGCCGCGGCACGGTCGCGACGGCCGCGAGCTCTCGTTCGAGCTCTCCCCCAAGGACTCCGCAGCGCCGACCCTCGCACAGGCCGAGGCAGCCGGTCTGCTCCCGGACTGGGCAGACGTCCAGCAGTATCTTCTCGGCCTTCGCCGCTCGCGCTGAGCGGGCACGGGGCCCACGGAGACCGAACCTGCGACGGTGGTGCCGAGCAGCCCCGTCGCGGCCCTATGCTGTGCTTTCGCTGTGACGAACCCGGCAGCCGGCCGGGAGCGCAGCCAGGACCCCAGGCAGGCACTCGTGCACCACGTCCTCCGACGCACGCTCGCGTCGATCGTCACCCTCCTCACCGCCGGCATCGTCGCCGTCGCGGCCGCTCCGTCCGCCTCGGCACAGTCCGACGGCGTCTACAGCGTCCCCTACTCGGGTACGCTCTTCTACCACTCCCACGCTGGTCAGTACCACCAGCCGATCAACTACCAGGAGTGGGTCGACCTCGGTCGCCCGACCCCTCGACCGGCCCCCACGAGCTTCGTCAAGTACCCGTGGTCGTCGACCATCTACGCGGTGACGTTCTTCGACAGCGCCTCCTACCAGTGGGAGTGGAAGAAGCTCACCTACGCCGAGTGGTCGAGGGCGGGCAAGCCCACCCCGCGCTCCGCCGGGTGGATCGAGGGCTCGTTCTACTACCAGTGGGGCACGAACTCCTCGGAGGTCTTCGTCTACCTCGACGAGGAGACGCACAAGCTCACCTTCAACCAGTGGACCGCGGCCGGCTCGCCGACTCCGGAGGTCCTGTCCGACGCCGGGTTCTTCAAGCTCACGTGGAACTCGACGATCGTCTACTACGACTCGATCGCCAACCAGGACGTCTACTCCGTGACCCCCGCCTGGTGGAAGTCCGAGGGGTCGCCCACCCCGCGGAGCGCACGCATGCTGCCCGGTGACGAGGTCTGCTCGACGAGCGGCTCGCCGAGCCTCTACTACCGCGGCTGGAGCTACTCCGGCTGGCTCACGCTCGACCAGTGGCGCGCGGCCGGCTCCCCCGCACCGACCTGCACCGTCTAGCACGGACGCTTCCCGACCCACCGGCAGCGGGCCCGAGACCGACGTCTCGGGCCCGCTGTCGTTCGTCGCCGGTCGGGCCCCGGCAGCTGGCCCGACGACGCGCCGCGGGACCAAGGTCCCGGGTGAAAAGGGGGTCGGAACAGCGTGCTCGACGGGCCCGCCCTCCTATGCTGGCCACTCCTCGACGATCTCGGTAACGGACCGGGAGCGCGGGCGACTCTCCAGGCAGGGCCATGAACACCATCCTTCGGCGCACTCTCGCGTCCGTCCTCGCGCTCCTCACCAGCGGCACGATCGCGCTCGTGACCGCGTCGCCCGCGGCGGCGCAGCCCGACGGCTTCTACAGCGTGCCGTACTCGGGGACCGTCTATCGCCACTACCACGACGACGCCTGGGGCTTCCACTACCCCGTCACGTTCCAGGAGTGGGTCGACGCCGGTCGGCCGACGCCCCGGGCCGTCCCCACGAGCTTCGTCAAGTACCCCTGGTCGTCGACCATCTACGCCGTGTCGTTCTTCGACAACGCCTCCGACCAGTGGGAGTGGAGAAAGGTCACCTTCTCCGAGTGGTCTCGCGCCGGGAAGCCGGCGCCGCGCACCGCTGGATGGATCGAGGGATCGACCTATCACCAGTGGGCGACGTCGTCCGAGGTCTTCGTCGAGCTCGACGGCCAGGTCCACCGGCTGACGTTCAACCAGTGGAAGGCGGCGGGATCGCCGAGCCCCCGCGTCCAGGCCGACTCGGGATTCATGAAGCTCTCCTGGAACAGCTCGATCGCCTACATGCTCTCGATCGGCGGCGGGCAGGGGTACCCGGTGAACCTCGCCGAGTGGCGGGCCGAAGGCTCGCCGACGCCGAAGACGCAGCGCATGCTCCCTGGCGACTACGTGTGCTCGTACTCGTGGACCGACGAGCTGTGGTACGACGGCAGCAGCTACTACGGCGCGCTCAGCTACGAGCAGTGGAAGGCTGCCGGCTTCCCCAGCCCTGTCCCCTGCGGCTGAGCCGCACGACGACGAAGGCGGCGCCCCGGAGCTGCCGACAGCTCGGGGCGCCGCCTTCGTCGTCCGGCGGTCGTGCCGCTACTGGCCCACCGCGGCGTACTTCGCCTCGACGGCCTCCTTCGAGGGCCGCCACCAGGACTCGTTCTCGCGGTACCAGCGGACCGTCGCCTCGAGGCCGGACCGGAAGTCGGTGTACCGGGGCTCCCAGCCGAGCTCCTCGCGCAGCTTGGTCGAGTCGATCGCGTACCGCAGGTCGTGGCCCGGGCGGTCGTTCACGTGGTCGAAGTCGTCGGCGTCGCGGCCGAAGATCTCCAGCAGGGTCCGTACGACCTCGAGGTTGGACTCCTCACCGTCCGCGCCGATGAGGTACGTCTCCCCCGGGCGGCCCTTCTCCACGATCGCCCAGACCGCGGCGTTGTGATCCTCGACGTGGATCCAGTCGCGCACGTTGAGACCCGCGCCGTAGAGGCGAGGACGCACGCCGTCGACCAGGTTCGTGATCTGCCGCGGGATGAACTTCTCGATGTGCTGGTACGGGCCGTAGTTGTTCGAGCAGTTCGAGATCGTCGCCTCGATGCCGAACGACCGCGCCCAGGCACGGACCAGCAGGTCGCTCCCGGCCTTCGTGGACGAGTACGGGCTCGACGGGTTGTACGGGGTGGTCGGCGTGAACTTCGCCGGGTCGTCGAGCTCGAGGTCGCCGTAGACCTCGTCCGTCGAGATGTGGTGGAACCGCACGCCGTGACGACGCACGGCCTCGAGGAGGGTGAAGGTCCCGACGACGTTCGTCTGGACGAACGGCGACGGGTCGTTCAGGGAGTTGTCGTTGTGGGACTCCGCGGCGAAGTGGACGACGAGGTCCGACTCGCCGACGAGATCGTCGACCAGCGCGGCGTCGGTGATGCTGCCCTCGACGAAGGCGATGCTGTCGGCCACCGGAGCGAGCGAGCTCCGGTCACCGGCGTAGGTCAGCGCGTCCAGCACGGTGACGTCGTGCTCGGGGTGCTCGCGCACCGTCTGCTGGACGAAGTTGGCACCGATGAAGCCGGCACCGCCGGTCACGAGGACCTTCATGGATCTCTCCTAGGCGTTTCTGGACGGCTGCCCTGCGGGCGGGTGGGCACGGCGAACCAATCTAGCCGATCGCGACCGCCGGGTTCGTCGGGTCTGGTCACACCGGTCCGCGAAGCCGCAGCGAGCGGCCGATGTCCTCGCCCGTCACGGCGATCCCGACGGGCAGCGGTGTCAACGGGCGCTCGTCGAGGTCGGGCCACACGACGGAGCGGAACCGCAGGTCGCGCGCCTGCCGAGCGCCGAGGGGTGAAGCCGCCAGCACCGCCTGAGGCTTGCGCTTGTAGATCGCGCGGAGCACCCCGATGATCGCCGCGATCGTCACCGAGGACTGCGACGCGAGGATCTTCGTCACCGGTGCCGAACCCGGCTCGTGCGAGGCGGCACGGGCGACGACGTCGAGCACGAGCTCCGCGCAGTCGTCGACGTAGATGTAGTCGCGCAGGGTGTCCAGCGAGACGTAGATGCCGATCGGCCGCGCGAGATGGTGCGCCAGGCAGAACTGCGAGATGAGGCCCTGCGGCTTGGCCAGGTTCTGCCCGGGGCCGTACAGGTTGGAGATCCGCCCCAGGACCACCCGCACCCCGCCGGCCGACAGCTCCGAGAAGATCTGCTCTGCGAGCAGCTTCGCCCGACCGTAGGCCGCGAGCGGCGCGGGGGTCGACAGCTCGGTGAACGGTGGGTCTGCCGCGCCCGCGTAGAGCCCGCCGGCCGAGGACGCGAAGAACAGCGTGCACCGGGCGAGATGTTCGGCCGGTCGGCTCTCCATGTCGGCGACGAACGCACGCATGACGTCGGTCTCGGCCCGCAGCGCCTCGTCCGTCGAGGCGGTGACGCCCGCGCCGGCGCACCACACGACGCTCCAGCCGCCATCACCCGCCAGTGCGACCACCTGGTCGACCGCGCGCGCGAGATCCCGCGCGGCGACGTCCGGCACCGCCCAGTCGACCTGGGCGGCGACGACCGGCAGGCCGCGCGCGGCCGCACTCCGCCGGACCGCGCTCCCGAGGAGTCCTCGCGCACCGACGACGAGCATCGGGGGGCCCGCTGTCACCGCGTGCGGCCCCCGCGGCCGAGCGGACCGCGAGCCGGGTCGGAGACGATCAGGTAGAGCGGTCGACCCATCGCCATGTTCACCGCGACGCCGATGTACTCGGCGATGATCCCGAGCGCGAACAGGATCGCACCGGTGCCCAGGAGGACGACCACGATGAGCGACGTCCATCCCTCCGCGACGGGGCCGCCGACGATGCGCGAGATGGCGAGCACGATCGCGACGACGATCCCGGCCACGCCGCACAGCGCACCCAGTCCGCTGACGATCCGCAGCCCACGCGTCCCGCTGGACAGCACCATCCGCCAGAAGTGCGAGAGGAGTCGGCGCAGCGAGTAGCCCGACCGCCTCTCCCCCTCCTCCCGCAGAGTCACCGGAGCGGTCGCGATCTTGCCGCTGACCCAGCCCAGGGCCACGTCGAGATAGACGTTCGGGCCGGCATAGGCTGCCACGGACCGCCCGATCTCCCCGAGCACCAGACGGTAGCTCTGGTAGAGCGACGTGTCGGAGCTGCCCGCGAGCGCCTCGATCACGCGCTTCGAGCCCCGCGACGTGACGTTGCGGAACGCGCTGTGCGGCGGTTGGTTGGTCGGCCTCCCGTAGACGACGTCGGCGCCCTCGCGGAGCGCCGCGTCGAGCAGCCCCATCATCTCCGCGGGGTCGTGCTGACCGTCCTCGTCGAGCGTCACGATCCAGTCGCCGCCCGAGGACGCCATGCCCGCCAAGGTCGCCGCGTGCTGCCCGAAGTTGCGGCTGAGCCAGACCGGTCGCACGAACTCGTACCGCGAGGAGAGCGTGCGGATCGTCTCCGCCGACCCGTCGGGCCCGTGGTCGTGGACCAGGAAGACCTCGGCCACGACGGCGTCGGCCCCTTCGGGGGTGACGAACGGCGTGGTCAGGCCCTCGAGCTCCTCCAGCAGAGCGGGGAGCGTCCGCTCACCCTGGTAGACCGGGACGACTACCGATATCCGGTGCGGCGCAGCGGCCGTGCCTTCGTTCGTCACGCTGGAGACTATAGTCGTTGGGTCCCGCGTCCTCGTCAGGCCGCGGGGCTCCTGCGCACCGCCCACCCCGGGCCGCCACCCACCGCACGCCGTGAACGCGAGAAGAGGACTGCCGCTCGATGGTCATGGACCCTGAGCCTCCGACGAGCGAAGACAAGCCGATGCAGCCCCCGGCGGGCATGCAGGGCACGCTGGGCCCCCTCTTCCGGATCGTCAAGGACCAGCGTGTCGCGTTCCTCATCGTCGGCGGCTTCAACACGCTCCTCGGCACCTTCTGGTTCATCTTCTTCGAGCTGCTCCTGCGCGACCACCTGGGCGCGTACGGGTACATGGCGAGCCTCGTGTGCGCCCACGTGGCCGCCGTGCTGTGCGCCTTCGTGCTGTACCGCAAGTTCGTCTTCCGCGTGACCGGGCACGTCTGGCTCGATCTCGCGCGGTTCGAGGTCGTCAACCTGGCCGCGCTCGGCGTGAACATCGTCGCGCTGCCCTTCGTGGTCGAGCTTCTCGGCCTCGCCCCCATCCCCGCCCAGCTCCTGATCACCTGCGTGACGGCGCTGATCAGCTACTTCGGCCACAAGGGGTTCTCCTTCCGCCGCAAGAAGCCCACGGCGGACCTGCCCCCGAACGCCGCCGAGGAGTCCGAAGCATGAGCCCGCGCGTGTCCGTCGTCGTCCCTGCGTACAACAACGGCGACTATGTCGAGCAGACCTTGCGCTCCGTGCTCGACCAGACCTACACGGACTTCGAGCTCGTCGTCGCCGACCACGCGTCGCAGGACGACACCTGGGACCGCATCCAGCCGTTCGCGGACGACCCTCGTGTCCGGCTCGAGCGGACCGAGGCCGGCGGCGGTGCGCGGCGCAACTGGAACCGGGTCAGCGAGCTGGCCCGGGGCGAGCTCATCAAGCTCGTGTGCGGCGACGACCTGCTACGACCGACGATGCTCGCGGAGCAGATCGAGGCTCTCGACGCCGCGGGCGACAACGCGGTGATGGTCGCCTCCCAGCGCGACCTGGTCGACGCGCGGGGCGACGTCTTCCTCCGGAGCAGAGGTCTCGACGCGCTGGACGGCGTCGTCTCCGGCCCCGCCGCCCTGAGGGCGACCGTGCGCTCCGGGACGAACATCTTTGGCGAGCCGGCGTGCGTGCTGCTGCGTACCGACGCCCTGCGGGCTGCGGGCTGGTGGCAGGACCTGCGCTACTACATCGACGCGGGTTCCTACGCCCCTGTCATGGTCACGGGCGACGTCGTGGCACTCCGACGCCCCCTCGCCGCGTTCCGTGTCAGCGCGAGCCAGTGGTCCGTCCGCCTCATGAAGGCGCAGGCGGAGGAGGCCGCGGAGTTCCACCGCCTCGCGCAGCGCCTCGCACCCACCGAGATCAGCGACTCCGACGTCCGGCGGGGAGACCGCATGGCCAAGCTGGTCGCGCTCCAGCGACGCGCCGCCTACACGGCCCTCGGCAAGCGCATGCGGCCGCTCCCCCGCGACTGACCTGCAGTCACCGCTCGCCGACCGGGCGGCCTTCCGCGCGCCGAAGCCCGTGCGCGCGGTTAGCGTCGAGTGGTGCCGACGTGGACCCGTTCCCTCGTCCCGCTCGCGGTCGTCGCCGCCGTGGCCGGGGCCTCGTCATGCTCGGCCCCGCCCGCGCACGACGGCACCGCCGCGCCCGCGAGCACCACGACCGCGCCTGCCTCGACTCCCTCGGCACCGCTCGCACCTCGTCCGTCGTCGGCGACGACGACCTCCGCCGACGCGTCCGAGCCCGCCGACCTCACCGGTCCGGCTCCCCGTCTCCCGGACGACCCGGCGAGTCCCGCGACGACGGACGCCCCGCCGCGCGCGTCGGGCGACGACGTGCTCCCCGTCATCGCGTGGGCCGGAGTCGACGGCGACCGGGTGGTCGTCAACGCGTACGTCCCCGTCCTCGAGCAGGGAGGCGCCTGCACGCTCGTCCTCACGCACGGTACGGACGCCGCCGAGGTCACGGCAGCCGCCGAGCCTGACGCCGAGGTCACCTGGTGCGCGCCGCTCGAGATCGCGGTGACGGACCTGAGGAGCGGAGCCTGGGAGGCACGGGTCGGGTACGCGGGCTCGGGCTCGGGCAAGGCGGGATCCTCCGCCGTGACCACGGTGAGCGTGCCATGACGTCGGGCTCGCGGGCGCGCACCCGGTCACCGAGGTCGTTGCCCCGGTTCCTCGTCGCGTGCGTCGCGGCGATCACCACCGTCGTCGCAGGAACCGCTGGGCCGCTCCCGAGCGCGGAGGCTGCGAACGCGTCGGACTTCGTCCCCGGCCGGCTCGTCTCCGACGCGGTCTTCTACGACTACCAGAGCATGACCGAGGCAGAGATCCAGTCGTTCCTCGACGCGCGCGGCAGCGCCTGCGTCGCCGGGGAGATGCCGTGCCTCAAGGACTTCCGGGAGACGACGAAGACCCGACCGCTCGAGGTCGGCCTCTGCTGGCAGTACACGGGCGCCAGCAACGAGTCCGCTGCCCGGATCATCCGCAAGGTCGCGACGGCGTGCGAGATCAACCCTCGCGTCCTGCTCGTCACGCTCGAGAAGGAGAACAGCCTCGTGGGGCGCACGCGGCCCACCGCGAAGTCCTACCAGACGGCGATGGGCTTCGGCTGCCCGGACACCGCACCGTGCAACACGGAGTACTACGGGTTCTCCAACCAGGTGTATCGCGCCGCGCGGCAGTTCCTGGTGTACAGGGCGAACGCCACGCGCTACGGCTACCAGGCGGGCCGGACGAACACCATCGGGTTCCATCCCGACGCGACCTGCGGGAGCTCGCAGGTCTACATCGAGAACCAGGCGACGGCGGCCCTGTACATCTACACGCCCTACCAGCCGAACGCCGCCGCGCTCGCCAACCTGTACGGTTCCGGTGACCGCTGCTCGACCTACGGCAACCGGAACTTCTGGCGGATCTTCAGCGACTGGTTCGGCGATCCCACCGCCGGACGCGCGCTCGTCCGCACCGCGGACGACGACCGCGTCTACCTGCTCGTCGGCCAGGAGAGGCACCACGTCGCCGACTTCTCGCTGTACCAGACCCTGCGGGCGCGGCTCGGCGCCGTCGGGGTCGTCTCGCCCGCGGCCCTGCAGAAGTACGCGGACGCGGGACCCATGAGTCGGGTCGTGCGTGATCCCGGGGACGGGGCGCTCTACTGGCTCGCGAACGGGATGCGTCACCGGTTCCCCTCGTGCTCGACCGTCACCGCCTGGACCGGGGCGTCGTGCGCGTCGTCGTACGTCGACCTCACGACCCGGCAGATCGGTGCCTTCCCGCAGGGCGCGCTCCTCGGGACGACCGTCTCCGCCGACGGGCAGTCCTGGGCCGTCTCAGGCGCGCGACGCCACGAGATCCTCGACGAGCGCTCGCGCACGGCGGCGGGCCTGCCCCCTGTGCAGGCCACCGTCGCGGGCGCCGTCGTCGCACCCGTGCCCGTCGGTGCCCCCGTCGTCCGCGACGCGGTCGTCGCGACGGACCGGGCGTCCGGCGCAGCGTGGCTGCTCACCGGCGGCAGCAAGACGGCGGTCCCGGCGGACCTGCTGACGACCACGCCGTTGCGTGACCTGGTCGCAGGCAGGCTCTCGACCGCCTCGCTGTCGCTGGTCCCGGGGAGCGCCACGCTGTCCCCCGTCCTGGTGGGTCCGGGAGACGCCGTGCACGTCCTCGGGACGAGCGCGGCCTGGCGCGTCCCGTCCTCGACGACGACGGGACGGCCCCGGACCGTCGTCCCGCAGTCCGTCCTCGACGCCCTGCCGCGGCAGACCTCCGTCCAGGACAGGACCGTCTTCTTGCAGGAGGTCGGACAGCCGAGGATCTGGGCGGTGCAGGACGGCGGCCGGCGAGCCGTCGCCCGGTGGACCGACCTCGTCGCCGCCACGGGGACGTCGCCGGAGATCATCTCCGTGCCGGGCACGACCCTGCGCGCGTTCCCGGAGCTGGGGCCCACGCTCGACGTCGGTTCGCTCGTGAAGAACCCGACGTCGCCCCGGGTCTACGTCGTGGACGGCTTCTTCGCCCTCGTCCCGGTCGAGTCGTTCTCCGACACGCGGTCTCTGGGACTCGGGACCCAGGTCGCCACCGTCCCGGCGAGCACGCTCGGTGCCTACCGGGCGACCACGGCTCCCCTCGCACCCGTCGTCGACTGCCCGACCGTCCGAGGCCTCGGGATATCGGGCGCGGTGCTCCGTCGGGCCTCGACCGCGATCGAGCCCGCGACGCTCCCACGGACGACGCTGACGTCCGGGACGTGCACCACCCTGGCGTGGTCGTCCGCCCCGCCCGTCAGCGGACCCGTCTTCGTCAAGGGCAGCGCGCCGACCGTCTACGTGCTCGACGACACGCACCGGCGGGCCGTGGGCGGCTGGGCAGAGCTCATCGCCCTCAACGGCGGACAGTCGCGACCTGCGATCGTCGTGCTGAACGACGCCGCCCTGGCGAGGATCCCGCTCAGCCCGGTCGGCTGACCGACGGCCTGCCGGCCTCGACCGCCCCCGCCGTCGGTCCGCGCCGGCGCCGCGAGACCGCCGCCGTCACCCCCCAGGCCGACGCACCGGCGAGGGCGATCGCGAGCGCCGCCAGGCAGGCGTACCAGGCGGGAGGCGTGAAGGTGACGCTCACGGTCTCGCCCTCGGACGCCGCCGGGACGTCGATCGTGAGGAGGTAGCCGCGCAACGACTCCCCCTGGGACGCGCCGACGACGTCGTAGCCCGGCCAGTCCAGCCGGGAGAGGACGACCTGACCACCGTCCGCCGGGACCGCGTCGACCTGGAAGGTGACGCTCCGTGAGTCGGTCTCCACCTGCGAGAGCACGGTCCCCGGCGCCGTCCACACGACGCCGCCCGCGCCCTCGACCGGTTCGTCGCGGACCCACACGGCACTGACCTCGTCGCGCGTCACCTCGGTCCAGCCCTCCGGCACCGAGGCGTCCTCGTAGGGGTCGGCCTGCCCTTCCTGCGGCGCGCCAGGACGCGCCAGGATCTGCACCGCGTTGACCGACAGGAGGTCGAGCACGGACCGTCCCGTCGTGGGGTCCTCGGCGAACAGCGTGTCGAAGACTTCCCAGCAGACCACCCCGTGCGCGTCCATGCAGAGCTCCTCGCTGAACGCCCGGTGGGCGATCGGCGAGTAGACGTTCACGACGTCGGCGTCGTTGAGATACCACGCGTTGGCGTACAGCGTGCTGCGCCACCACTCCCCGTCGAACGTCGGTCTCCCGACCACGAGGACGTCTCCGTCCACCCCGGGAAGGGCGTGGGAGTAGTCCGTCCGCGACTCCGGCAGCCCGAAGTCGGGAAGCGGCGACCGCGGGAAGAAGTAGTGCTGGGCCGTCGTGACGAGGAGCGTCCCCAGGATCACCACGGCGACGAGCGACCACGAGCGACCGTCTCGGGCCAGCACGCGCAGGACGAGCACGACCCCGGCAGCGGCGAGGACGGCCCCGAGCCCGATGACCTTCCACCAGCCCGGCGACTCGAACCAGGCGAAGGCTGCGCCTCCGACGACGAGCGCCAGGGAACCGACCAGGCGACCACGGCTCGGCCTGACGGACGCTCGGCTCAGGAGCATCCCCAGCAGGACGAGCAGGACCAGCGACAAGTAGGGCAGCACCCGGCCGGGGAACCGGAGCGGGCCCATGTCGCTGGGACCGAAGGCGAGGAACGCGGCCGCCGCGCCCACCGCCAGGAGGCCCGCCGACGACCGCAAGAGGGGGCGGGCGCGGCTCGGGGAGACGAGGACGACCAGCGGGAGCACCCACGCGACGTACATCAGCGGAGCCGCCACCGGCACCGCCCAGAAACCGGTCAGCCAGGGCTGCGCCAGCGGCGTGCCTGCGGTCGCCAGCCCGGAGAGGTCGGGAGACATGAAGTTGGTGTTGAAGATCGAGTCGTCCCCCCGTGCCGTCACCGGTGCGGTGAGGACGCCCGGCAGGTACACGGCCAGCGCGACGAGGCCGAGGAGGGCCCCCACACCCAGCACCCGGAGGGAGTCACGCCAGCGCCGCGCCAGCGCGCCGTCGAGCAGGGTCGCCGCGATCACGACGCAGAGCATGAGCGTGCCGTGGACGTACCCGACCGTGATGAGGACGTAGCCGAGGACGAACGGGACGACGGGGTTGCCGTGGGCGAGCAGCGTGCGCCGAAGACCCCACCACACCCACGGGAGCAGCGCCCACACGAAGAGGGCGGTGACCCACGAGGCCGCGTCGACGTACAGGGTGAACCCGGTGAACGGCAGCAGCACGGCGACGACGGCCGACCAGGGTCGTGACCCGCGGTACGAGCGCACGAGGAGGTAGGCACCGCCGCTCGAGATCGCCAGGAACGCGATCTTGACGACCGTGCTGACCAGCACGGCGTCGCCCACGCTCGCGGCGAACAGGCCGATCAGCCAGACCACGGGGTTGAACAGCCCCCACTGCCCCTCGGCGACGTAGTTCCCTGCCATCCACCGGGAGGGCTCGAAGAAGGGGAGCTCGCCCTGCAGCAGGTGCCCGCCGAGCTGGAACCAGATCGGGTAGGCGCCGGCCTGCGTGTCGTCGGCGAAGTAGAAGCGCGGCTCGAACAGGAGCGGCACGAGGGCGAGGACCACGACCGTCGCGACGGCGGCGAGCGCCCATCGCGGATCCCGCCCGGTCACCGGCTCGACGCGGACGTCGTCCGTCGGGGACTGCGCCACGCCGTGCGTCGACGTGGCGCTCATGCGACCCACCGCCCCCGTGCCGCGATCACGCGTCCACGCCCCCGCTCTCCAGGCTCGCGCCCCGCGAGAAGTGCGGCGCGAGCTTGTTGTCGACCATCGACAGCGCCGAGCCGATCGCCATGTGCATGTCGAGGTACTTGTACGTCCCGAGGCGTCCGCCGAACAGCACGTCCTTCTCGCCGGCGGCGAGGTCGCGGTACGCCAGGAGGCGCTGCCGGTCGGCCGCCGTGTTGACGGGGTAGTACGGCTCGTCGGACTTCTCCGCGAAGCGCGAGAACTCCCGCATGACGACGGTCTTGTCCGTCGGGTACTCGCGTTCGGGGTGGAAGTGGCGGAACTCGTGGATCCGCGTGTACGGGACGTCGGCGTCCGCGTAGTTCATGACCGGGGTGCCCTGGAAGTCCCCGACCGGGAGGACCTCCTCCTCGAAGTCGAGGGTGCGCCAGGAGAGGTCACCCTCCGCGTAGCCGAAGTAGCGGTCCACGGGGCCCGTGTAGACGACGGGGACGTTGCCGACGACGTTGCCCTTGCTCACCGGCTGGGACTCGTCGAAGAAGTCGACGTCGAGACGGACCTCGATGTTCTTGTGGTCCGCCATGCGCTCGATCCACGCCGTGTACCCGTCGACGGGCAGGCCCTCGTGGGTGTCGTTGAAATAGCGGTTGTCGTACGTGTAGCGCACGGGCAGGCGCGAGATGATCGACGCGGGAAGGTCCCGGGGGTCGGTCTGCCACTGCTTCGCGGTGTACTCACGGATGAACGCCTCGTACAGCGGTCGCCCGATGAGGGACACGCCCTGCTCGTCGAGGTTCTCCGGCTTCTTGCCCCCGAGCTCGGCGGAGAGCTCCTTGACGAGCGCGCGAGCCGCGTCCGGGCCGTGCGCCGACCGGAAGAACTGGTTGATCGTGCCCAGGTTGATCGGCATCGGGAAGACCTCGCCCCGGTGCGTGGTGTACACCCGGTGGACGTAGCTCGTGAACGCCGTGAACCGGTTGACGTACTCCCACACGCGCTCGTTGGAGGTGTGGAAGAGGTGGGCACCGTACCGGTGCACCTCGATCCCGGTCGTCTTCTCGGCCTCGCTGTAGGCGTTGCCGCCGATGTGAGGACGGCGGTCGATCACGAGGACCTTCCGGCCGTGCTCCTCGGCGACCCGCTCAGCGACGGTCAGGCCGAAGAAGCCCGATCCCACGACGACAAGATCCGCGTCCACTCATACTCCTCGGTAGGGATGACAACCGGAACAGACTAGCCGTCCGCCCACGCGTCGAACCCTCCCCGCCCCGGGTCCGTGCGTTCGCCGTCGAGAGTTCACCTCCCGGTCGCCCGCCGGTCGCCTCTGCTCACGACGGCGCTCGTCCGAGGAGGTCCGGGACGTCATCCGGAGCGTCGCAGGCGGATCCACGTCCGGTAGAGCGAGCGCCGTGCCGACTCGGGAACCAGGCGGTAGCCGCCACGGACCGCGACGTTGCGCGCCGCCTGGCCGAGAGTCGTGAAACCCTCCCGGCGGAGCCGTCGCTGGAGCTCGAGCTCGGAGCGCAGGAGCCGGCTCCCCCCGCGACGGGCGTAGGCGCCGGCGCCCACCCGGTAACGCACCAACGGCTCTGCGACGTTCGCCATCCGTGCGCCGTGGGCCACGAGACGTGCGAAGAGCCAGTAGTCCTCCATGAGCGGCAGGTCCTCGTACCCCCCGACCGCCTCGACGACCGAGCGGCGGTAGACGACCGTCGGATGGTTGAAGGGAGAGGCGAACCGCGAGGTCTCGGCGATCTCCTGGGCGCTCAGCGGCGGTACCCGTACGAGCCCCTGCGCGTCCCCGTCGAGGTCGCTCCCGAACTCCTCGATGGCGGAGCCCACGACGTCCAGGCCGCCGGCGACGAGCGGCACCTGCACGGCGAAGCGACGCGGTCGGCTGACGTCGTCCGCGTCCTGGCGCGCGACGATCTCGTACGAGCACGCAGCGAGCCCCGCCTCGAGAGCCAGCGCGAGCCCGACGTTCTCCTCGAGGTCCACGCGCACCACCGGGACCGCGCTCCGGGAACCCAGCTCCGCCAGGGTCTCGGTCAGCTCTGCACCGACCGGGCCGTCCCGGACGATGACCACCTCGGACGGACGCAGCTCCTGGTCGTCGACGACCGACCGGAACGAGCGCCGTACGTAGTCCGGCCGATCACCCCGATAGACGGGAAGCAGGACCGAGAACGGCGCGCTCACGCGGTCGCCCGGCCTCGGGCTCCGTCGAGCCTCTCCACCGGACCACGGTCGACGGTCGCACCGCGCAGGACGTCCGCGTTGGGGCGCGGAGCACGGAGCACGCCGTCGCGCAGACCGCGTGCGCCGCTGCGCACCAGGACGTCGCGGCGGTTCGACCGCCGCAGCGTGCGCGCCCAGCGCCTCAGGCTCGCTCCGCCGTACAGCAGCCGCTCCCCGGGGGCGAGGGACGACGACCTCGTGAGCATCCAGATCTTGTTGCGCACCTCGTAGTAGAAGCGCTCGCCGGGGTCTGCGTCGGTCGCGCCGAACGTCTTCGTCCGGTGCTCGACCACGCTCCCGTGCACCGCGAGTCCGGTGCCTCGCCGCAGCAGGCGGGCCGAGTACTCGAAGTCGTCGTTCCAGATGAAGTAGTCCGCGACCGGCAGCCCGTGGAACCGGACGGCACGCGCGTCGACGAGCATCGAGACGAACGACGATGACCGGACCGGGGTCGCTCCGGCGGCCCGCGCCGCGGCGAGCTGGGAGGGCGACGCGCCCGGTCGGGTCCGCGGGGTGTTCATCGGGTGGTCGCGACCGTCGTGCCAGACGACCCTGCTCCCGAGGATGGCCACGGGGCCGTCGTACTCGTCCCGCGCCCGCAGCAGCGCCGAGAGAGCACTCCGCGTCGGGATGGTGTCGTCGTCCATCAACCAGACGAGGTCGGCCTCCATCGCCTCGACCGCGTGAGCGATCCCGGTGGTGAAGCCGCCGGCGCCTCCGGTGTTCTCGTCGAGGGCGAGGACGGTGGCGCCCACCGGATGCTCGGCGGCGGCGTCCTTCGACCCGTCGTCGGAGGCGTTGTCGACGACCAGGACGGCGTCGAGCGGGCGGTCCTGCGCGGCGAGCGCGTCGAGCGCCTCGACGAGGAGCTCGCGGCGGTTGTAGGCGACGACGACGGCGACGACGCGCGGGCGCATGGCGGAGGTGGAGGACGATCCAGGCACGCGGAGAGGTTATCGCGTGGGACCGGGCGCCGAGACGAGCGTCGGGGCGCGGACGACCCGACGGCGGGCGCCGACACAACTCCTCCACGCGGTGGGCGCCCGCTGCTCGCCGCGAGGCCGCACGGCGCGCCTATGCTCGTTCTCCGTGACCTCCCGTACCCGCGCCGAGAACCGTGCCGCGGCGGCCGACAGGCCGTCGCGCGGCCCGGCGCACGCGCGGGCGATCAGGACGCACGGGGTAGCGCGCGCCGTCGGGCTCGTCACCACGGCGGTGCTCGCTTTCGGCGCGGTGGGCGGAGCCTCTGCCCTGTCGAACATCCAGGGCAACATCGCCCCCTCGAACGCGCTCGAGCTCGTCACGGACCGACCTGAGCCGTCCACCCCGGACCCGAGCGACCCCAACGCCGGGAAGCCGCTCAACATCCTCGTGATGGGCTCGGACGAGCGCGGGGGCGAGAACGGCCACGAGGTCGCGGGCGTCGAGGGGATGCGCTCGGACACCACGATCCTCGTGCACGTCTCCGCCGACCGTTCCCGGGTCGAGATGATCTCGATCCCGCGCGACTCACGCGTCGACGTCCCCGTCTGCCACACGACGAACGGCGAGACCACCGCGCCCGCGAACACGCGCTTCAACGCCGCGTTCGCGAACGGGGCGACCGTCGGCGGGGACATCGACTCGGCGGCCGCGTGCACCACCCAGACGGTCGAGAGCCTCACCGACGTGTTCGTCGACGGCTTCGTCGTCGTCGACTTCGCGGGCTTCCAGAACATGGTCACGGCGATCGGGGGCGTCCCCATCTGCATCCCCGAGGCGATCGACTCGCCCAAGGCCGACCTCCGTCTCGCCGCCGGGATGCAGACGCTCGACGGCGCCCAGGCGCTCGGGTTCGCGCGCGCCCGGTACGGCCTGGGCGACGGGTCGGACCTCAGTCGAATCGGTCGTCAGCAGCAGCTCCTCGCCGCGACGGTGAACCAGGTCCTCTCGAAGAACGTGCTCGCCGACCTCGGCCAGATCTACGGCTTCGTCGACGCGGGGACGAAGTCGCTGACCATGAGCGACAACCTGTCGTCGATCCCGAGCCTCGCCGGGCTCGCCTTCAGCCTCAAGGGCGCGACGAGTGGCAACATCACCTTCATGACCGTCCCGAACACGGCAGACCCGCAGAATCCCGACGCAACGGTCGTCTGGACCCCGGAGGCCGACGAGCTGTGGGCAAAGGTGCGCGCCGACGAGCCGGTCGTCGCCCCGTCGCCGGAAGGGCCCGCGTCCGACACCGGTACGGACGCCGCCACCGATGCCACCGCTCCGTCGCCGGGCACCGAGGAGGCCTCCGCGGGGAGCGGCGAGACCGCGCCGGAGCCGGCTCCGGTGAAGACGAAGGAAGCCGGCAAGGAGGCGTTCTCCGCCGCCGACGAGACCGCGCAGTGCGGGTGACGCCATGACCGACCCGTCGCGCGACCCCCGGTCGCTCCCCCCGAGCTTCACGCCCCAGGGCGGCCGCGCGCCGCGGCCGTCGTCCGTCGACGACGCGATCGCGGTGGGCAACAGCGGGCGCGCCCAGGGCCGGTCCCGCCCCGCGACGCCCGACGACGCCGTGCGCCTCGAGCCACGCATCAAGCGCCAGTCGTCCCGCGAGATCCCCGTGACCCCCGCACGCAAGGGCACTCCCCCGCCGGCACCTCCCGCGCGCGGCGCCCGCCCGCGGGCGAGCGCCGCGGCGTCGGCGCTCCCGCCGTCGGTCACCCCGACCCGCCAGCCCCGCCAGGCGACGTCGACGCCCCCGCGCGTCTCGTCGTCGCCCCACGCAGGCGCCCAGGCCGTGCCGGCGACGACGCGGAGCCGTCCGGGCGCCGCGCCCCGGCCGAGCGCCGACCGGGCCGGCGGCGGGAGCGGGCGACCGCCGTCGGGCACGGGCGCGCCGCGGACCGGCGGGGGCGGCTTCCGCGTCCGCAAGGGTCGCGTCGTCGGGCTGGTCGCGTGCGTCGTGATCGTCGCGCTCCTCGCGTGGCCCGTGGGCCTGCTGATCTGGGCCAACGGCAAGATCCAGCACGTCGAGGCTCTCTCCGGCGCGCCCGGCACCCCCGGCAACACCTACCTCCTCGCCGGCTCGGACGCGCGCGGCGAGGGCATCAGCGAGGACGGCACCGAGGGCGCGCGCACGGACACGATCATGGTCCTGCACGCCCCTCCGAGCGGTCCGGTCGCCCTCATCAGCCTGCCGCGCGACACGTACGCGGAGATCCCCGGCAACGGCGCGAGCAAGCTCAACTCGGCCTACTCGTGGGGTGGCCCGCCGCTGCTCGTGCAGACCGTCGAGCAGCTCACCGGCCTCACGGTCGACCACTACGTCGAGGTGGGGTTCGGCGGGGTCGAGGGCATCGTCGACGCCGTCGGGGGCGTCGAGCTGTGCCTCGACTACGACGTGGACGACCCGAGGAGCGAGCTCGTCTGGACGGCGGGGTGCCACGTCGCCGACGGCCACACCGCGCTCGCGTTCTCGCGGATGCGCTACTCCGACCCGAAGGGCGACATCGGCCGCGCCGAGCGCCAGCGCCAGGTGATCGGCGCGATCAGCTCGAAGGCGGCGAACCCGAGCCTCCTGTTCCGCCCCGGCGACCAGGTCTCGCTCCTGGACTCGGGCCTCGGGTCGCTCACGGTCGACCAGAGCACAGGCATCTTCGACCTGGGCAAGCTCGCCCTCGCGTTCCGCAAGGCCAACGGACCTGAGGGCATCACCGGCACGCCGCCGATCTCGAACCCCGACTACCGCCCCGGTGGCAACGTCGGGTCGACGGTGCAGCTCGACCCGGAGACCGTCGGGCAGTTCTGGGTCGACGTCCGCGACGGCAAGCTGTCGCCAGGACAGGTCGGCGGGCTCCCGACGGGCTGACGCCCGCCGACGGCGTCGGCCGCCGGCTCACCACCAGCCGAGGAGCGGGCCGAGCCGTTCGTCGAGGACCGGGACGGTCGACATCGTGTACGTCCGCGTGAGGTGGTGGTCGTCCCGGTAGACGACGCGTCCGCCTTGGACGAAGGGGCACGTCTCCTCCGGGCACAGGAGGTCGTCGAGGTCGAGGAACCGCACGTCCGCCCCGGCGTCCGCCAGCCGGACCCGGGTCGTCGGGTCGACCTCGTCGAGGACGTCGGCGCGCTCCACCGCACACTCGGTGGTCTCGCTCGCCGAGGCGAGGCACTCGACCGCCGACGACGCGAGCCACGGGTTGTCGCGGAGGCCGACGACCGTGATACCTGCGCGGTTGAGCCGCTCCCACGCCGCGACGTAGGCCCCGGGCACGATCTCCCGGGTCGTGGCGCCGTCTCCCGCCGGGCGGGTCGAGGTCGTGAGGACCACGTCGGGCTTCCTCTCCTCGAGCTCGTCGAGGGCGTTCTGGGTCCAGTCCTCGCACGTCGGGTCCGCCTCGACCCAGATCTCCATCCCGTCGGTGCCGTCGAACAGGGAGCAGCCCCAGCGGATCATCGAGTCCACGCGGAAGCCTCGCTCTTCGCCGACCGCCGCGACCGCGTCGATCCACTGCTCGGCGTGGGAACCACCTGCCACCATGACGACCCGGTCCGCGTCCAGGTCCCCGTAGGAGCACACCGTCACGTTGGCGTCCCCGCCGGGAGTCCCACACCCCTCGAACACGGCACGGACCTTGTCCTCCCCCGCCGCGAGCAGGTCGGGGATCGGAGCCACCGACTCGTCCGTCGCGTAGAGGAACGGCTCGACGACGCTCATCGCACCGGGATGCGTGCGCAGGTCTCCGCCGCCCTCGCCGACGTCCGCGCGGACCGACGCGACGTAGCCGAGCCACGCCAGGGGCACGACGGCGACCGTCACCGCCGCGGTGACGGCGAGCGGCCGCCGTGGTCGCACGACCGCTCGACGGTGCTCGACGCGCGCGGCGTCCCGCCACCGATCCTCGACCAGGTGCTTCGTCCCGACCGCGAGCAGGGCCGAGAGGACGAGCACCCCGGTGCCGGCGAGCCAGCCGACGGGCCGGTCCCGGAGCACGACCACCATGACCAGCACCGGCCAGTGCCAGAGGTAGAAGGCGTAGGCGTAGGACCCCGCCCGCGCCAAAGGCCCCCAGGCGAGAAGGCGCGTCACCCCGGTCGGGGTTCCGGTCCCGGCACCCGCGAGCATCACCAGGCTCGCGCCCGCGAGGGGCACGAGAGCCGCCGGGCCGGGGAACGACGCCCCGCCGTCCACGATCACCCCGGTGAGGAGCACGACGGTGACCCCGACCCAGCCGACGAGCCCGGCCCATGGCCGCGGCGTACGGGTCCGGACGAGCGCGACCGCCAGCACGGCACCCAGCAGGTACTCCCACGCTCGCGCGGCGGTGTCGTAGTACGCGGCCTGCGGACGGGCTGCGACCGAGACCGCGGCGTACACGAAGGACGCGACCGTCGCGGCGACGACGACGGCCAGGACCACACGCGACCTGTCGATCGCACCGGCCCGACCGGCGAGCCGCCACACGGCGAGAAGCAGCAGCGGGACCCCGACGTAGAGCTGGCCCTGCACCGACAACGACCAGACGTGCTGGAGCGGGCTCTGCGTCACGTCCGCCGCGCCGTAGGCCTGCCCCGAGCCCGCGAGCCACCAGTTCTCGAGATGGGCGAGCGACGCCAACGACTCGGACGCCACGTCGTCCCATCGGGTCCGGGGCAGAAGGAGCGCCGAGGCCGCGAGCACGGCCGCGACGACGACCAGCAACGTCGGGAGAAGCCTGCGCGCGAGCCGTGGGAGGTACCGGCGCAGGTCAGGTGGTGCGCCTCGCTCGAAGGACCTCAGGAGAGCGCCCCCGACGAAGAACCCGGAGAGGAGGAGGAAGACGTCGACCCCTCCGGAGACGCGGTGCACCCAGACGTGGTAGACGGCGACGAGCAGGACGGCGAGCGCCCTCAGCCCGTCGAGGTCGGCGCGACGGACGGACGGGCCCACGCTCGTGACCCCGGTCCGGACGTCGGGGCGGGCATGGCGCGGAACGGACGTGACGCTCACGTGGAGCACCGTGACCGCTCCCCGCCGGGGCGGTCGTCGACCTCACCCTGTCGCAGGCAGATCTGCTCGTACCGGGGTGGTCTCACGGGCCGACACGGTAGGTCGCCGCGATGACGGCGCGGCAGACGGTCGGTGAACGACGGCCGACGCGCACACGACCGGTTGCTCGGTCGTCAGGCGCCGAAGCCCGTGCGCTGCTCCCCGGCACGCGAGGCACGCAGGCGTGCGCCCTTGGCGCGCGCCTGGTCACCGAGGTCCACCTGGAAGGCGACCATCCTGTCCCGCAGGCGCGCGGCGTCGTCGTCCGTGCCGGCCGCGAGGATGCGCGCGGCGAGCAGTCCCGCGTTGCGCGCCCCGCCGACGGAGACCGTCGCGACGGGGACGCCCGCGGGCATCTGGACGATCGACAGGAGCGAGTCCATGCCGTCGAGGTGACGCAGCGGCACGGGGACGCCGATCACCGGCAGCGGCGTCACGGCGGCGAGCATGCCCGGCAGGTGGGCCGCTCCCCCGGCGCCGGCCACGATCACGCGCAGGCCGCGCTCGGCGGCCGTGCGCCCGTACTCGATCATCTCGACGGGCATGCGGTGGGCGGAGACGACGTCGACCTCGACGGGCACGCCGAACTCGGCGAGCGCGTCGGCCGCGGCCTCCATGACGGGCCAGTCGGAGTCCGACCCCATGACGATGCCGACGACAGGGTTCTCGCTCATGCTCGCTCCTCGTTCGGGGTACCCTCGGGGTCCTCGCCCCGCAGGATCGCGGCCGCGGCCAGGGCCCGACGCCGGACCTCGTCCAGGTCGTCGCCGCTCACGTTCACGTGCCCGAGCTTGCGCCCGGGGCGCACGCCCTTGCCGTACAGGTTGACCTTGGCGTCGGGGAAGGCGGCGAGGACGGCGGGCAGCGCGTCGGTCAGCTCGGCGAGCGTCGACCCGAGCACGTTCGCCATCACGGTCCAGGGCGCCGTGGCCGTCGTGCCGCCGAGCGGCAGGTCCAGCACCGCGCGCAGGTGCTGCTCGAACTGGCTCGTCACCGCGCCGTCGATGGTCCAGTGCCCGGAGTTGTGGGGGCGCATCGCGAGCTCGTTGACCAGCACGCGCGGCCCGTCCTCGCCCGCGACCTCGAACATCTCGACCGCGAGCACCCCGGTGACTCCGAGGCCCTCGGCGATCCGGACCGCCGCGTCGCGTGCGCGCTCCGCCTCGGCGTCGGTGAGCCCGGGCGCGGGTGCGATCACCTCGGCGCACACGCCGTCGCGCTGGATCGACTCGACCACGGGCCAGGTCCGGACCTCGCCCCGGCCGTCGATCCCCCCGGAGGGCCGACGCGCCACGAGGACCGCCAGCTCGCGCGTGAAGGGCACCTTCTCCTCGACGAGCAGCTCGGGGCCGCCCGCGGCGGCCGCCTCGATCCACTCCGCGACCTGCTCGGGGCCGCCCGCGGCGACCGACACGACGCGCACGCCCTTGCCGTCGTACCCTCCGCGCGCCGTCTTCACGACGGCCTCGCCCCCGACCTCGGCGAGGAAGTCCGCGAGAGCGGCCCGGGCGGCGTCGGGCGCCGTGGGGAGCGCCGCCCAGCGCGGGCACGGCACGCCGAGCTCGGTGAGCCGCCGCCGCATGACAATCTTGTCCTGCGCGTGCACGAGCGCGTCGGGTCCGGGTCGCACGGGCGTGCCGTGCTCGAGGAGGTCGGTGAGCAGCGCGTTCGGGACGTGCTCGTGCTCGAAGGTCAGCACGTCCGCCGGGGCGGCACCCGCGGGGGCGATGAGGTCGCGGATCGCCGCCTCGTCGGACGCGACGCCCACGGGGGCGTCGACCACGACCTGGGCCGCGGACGAGTCCGGGGCCTCGACGAGCACGCGCAGGTGCACGCCGAGCTCTCCGGCCGCGGGGGCCATCATGCGTGCGAGCTGTCCTCCGCCGACCACGGCGATCACTGGGGCTGCCACGTGCACCCACCCTAGTGCCTGGGCGCCACGGAACCACGCGGGGACCGCGTGCCGGACGCCTCGGCCGCCGGCAGCCCACCCGTGGCAGGGGCGGCACCCGGGCGACGCTCAGGAGCGCCCGGTAGCCTCGTGGGGTGACGAGCGACCTGGACCGCCGAGCCGAGGCGGACGCGGCGGCCCTGCCGCGCCGCGAGCGCGTCCTCGCCCGGGTGCGGGAGCTCGCGAAGTTCGGGTCGGTGGGCGCGGTCGCCTACGTCGTCGACCTGGGCCTGTTCAACCTGCTCAGCTTCGGTCCGGGCGAGCTCCTCGGGCACAAGCCGCTCACCGCCAAGATCGTGTCCGTCACGGTCGCGACGCTCGTCGCGTGGGTCGGCAACCGCTACTGGACGTTCTCCGCACGCCGCACCCAGGCGCGCGGCCGCGAGCTCGCGGCCTTCGTCGTCGTCAACGTCGGCGGCATGCTCATCGCGGTCGGCTGCCTCGCGATCTCCACGTACGCGCTCGGCCTCACGTCCCCGCTCGCCAAGAACATCTCGGCGAACGTCGTCGGGCTCGCGCTCGGCACCGCGTTCCGCTACGTCGCCTACCGACGCCTCGTGTTCACGGGCGACCGTGCGACGGACGCCCCCACCGCGCCCCAGGACGTCGCAGCACGCTGAGGCGCCCGGCGCAGCACCCGCGGCGGGACCGTCAGGCCCGGCGGCGACGACGTCGGCCGTGCGCGGAGACCGCGACCCCCGTCGGCAGGACCACGCGCGGGTCGAGGCGCCGCGGCACACCCGCGAGGAAGAGCGCGAACACCGCCGGACGGCGCTGCGCGAGCTCGAGCCGACCGCCGTCGGACGCCGCGAGGTCGCGCGCGAGCGCGAGCCCCAGCCCGGTCCCGGCGCCGGACGTCACCTCGCGCTCGAAGATGCGGGGCGCCAGGTCGTCGGGGACGCCGGCGCCCTCGTCCGACACCTCCGTGACGATCGCGCCGCTCGTGCCGGACGGGCGCGCGCGGACCGTCGTCGTGCCGCCGCCGTGCTTGAGCGAGTTCTCGATGAGCGTCGCCAGGACCTGCGCGAGCGCGCCGGGCGTCGCGAGCACCTGGTACTCCGCGGGGACGTCGACGACGAGCTCGCGCCCGGCCTTGACGAACGTCGGGACCCACTCCTCCTCCTGCTGGTGCACGACGTCGAGCAGGTTCACGGCCTCCGTCGTACCGCCCTGGGCGCGACGCGAGGACGCCAGGAGGTCGTCGACGACGCCGACCAGGCGCTCGACCTGCTCGAGCGAGATCCGGGCCTCCTCCTGCACGGCCGGGTCGTCCGAGGCCATCGAGATCTCCTCGAGCCGCATGCTGAGCGCCGTGAGCGGCGTGCGGAGCTGGTGGGAGGCGTCGGCGGCGAACTGGCGCTCCGCCGCGAGGCGCCCCGCGAGCCGGTCGGAGCTGCGCGCGAGCTCGGCGGCGACGAGGTCGATCTCCTCGACCCCCGACGGCTCGAGGCGCGGGCGCACCTGTCCCGAGCCGAGCTGCTCGGCAGAGGCCGCGAGGTAGACGAGGGGCGCGGCGATGCGGTTGGCCTGCCACACCGCCATGCCGATGCCCGCGGCGAACGCGACGATGGCCGCGGCCACGACGAGGAGCACGACCTGCGCGGCCTGGAGGTAGGCGTCCCAGTACGAGACGGTGAGCGTGACGAGCGCACCCGACTCGGAGTGCAGGGGCTGCTCGATCCCGCGTCCGGTGACCTCCGGGCCGGCCGTGAGCACGGTGCCGTCCGGCAGCGTGACGTAGACCTGGGCCGGCGGGTCGCTCGCGCGGGGCTGGACCGCGTCCTCGATGACGTAGTCCGGGATCTCGTCGCCCGCGGCGAGCCGGGCGTCGATGGAGCGGGCGAGGCGCTCGACGCGTGACGTGACGTCGTCGACCTCGCCCTGGAGCACGAACCGCGCGCCGTAGAACGCGAGCGGGAAGCCCAGGAGGATGACGGCGACGGCCACGGCCGCCACCGTGGCCTGCAGCATCCGACGCCGCACGCTGCTCCTCGCTCCCCGTGTCCTCGTCCCCGGTCGGGGTCGGTCAGCTCTCGCCGGTCTCGAAACGGAAGCCGAGACCGCGGACGGTCGAGATGTACCGCGGCGCGTTCGCGTCGTCGCCGAGCTTGCGGCGCAGCCACGACACGTGCATGTCGAGCGTCTTGGTCGAGCCGACCGGCTCGGAGCCCCACACGTCGCGCATGAGGGCGTCGCGCACGACGACCGAGCCCGCGCTCGCGACGAGCACGCGCAGCAGCTCGAACTCCTTGGTGGTCAGGTGCAGCTCGCGCTCGCCCTGGAACGCGCGGTGCGCGGAGACGTCGATGCGCACGTCCTGCGCGGAGAGCTCCTCCTCGTCCACCTGCTCGCCGTGCGAGCGGCGCAGGAGCGCCCGGACCCGGGCGAGGAGCTCGGCGAGCCGGAACGGCTTCGTGACGTAGTCGTCGGCGCCGGCGTCGAGGCCCACGACGAGGTCGACCTCGTCGGCCCGCGCGGTGAGCACGAGCACGGGGGTGGTGAGACCCTTGTGCCGGATCTCGCGCGCCACGTCGAGGCCGTCCATGTCCGGAAGGCCCAGATCGAGCACCACGATGTCCGCACCGCTCGCGGAGTCGATCGCTCCTTGACCAGTTCCTTGGACGACGACGTTGTAACCCTCACGTGTCAGTGCGCGCGCCAAAGGTTCGGCAATCGCCGGGTCGTCCTCCGCTAGCAGTACGTGGGTCATTCGCTCATGCTAGGGCATCAGTACGACTTCGGTCCCATCGTGCCCCGTGATCTCTGCGACCGTGGTGGGACGCCCAGCGACCGCCCCCTGCCTAGGCTGGAAGGCATGGGATGGTACGAGCGCCTCGGGCAGTGGTCCGACGAGCACCGGTTCGGTGTGGACCTCACCGTCACGCTCGTCCTCGCCGTCGTGTTCGTGCCCGCGTCCGCGGCGTTCACGTCGATGGGCGCGAGCGGGACCGGCACGAGCGGCGGGTGGGCAGCCCTCTGGGCGCTGCTGCTCCTCGCCCCGCTGCCCTGGCGCCGCTCCCGCCCGCTCGCGTCGGCGATCACGGTGTACACCGTCGCGCTCGTGCACCTGCTCGCCGGCTACCTCGTGATCTTCCCTGCCGACTTCGCCGTGCTGGTCGCGCTCTACTCCGTCACGGTCTACGGTCCCCGCTGGGCGCACCGGACGGCCATCGTGTCCTCCCTCGTCGGGGCGGTCGTCCTCGGGATCGCGCTCGGCCTGCTGTCCGGTCGCCTCACCGACCTCGCGACGATGGTCTTCTTCACGTCCGCGTTCGGCGGCATGACCTTCCTCGCCGTGTGGGCGTTCGGCCTCGTCCGCCGCTCCCGGCGCGAGACGATCGCCGCGCTCGTCGACCGCGCGGAACGGCTCGAGGTCGAGCGGGACCAGCAGGCGCAGATCGCGACCGCCGCCGAGCGGGCCCGCATCGCGCGCGAGATGCACGACATCGTCGCCCACTCCCTCTCCGTCGTCATCGCCCAGGCCGACGGCGGCCGGTACGCCGCCGCCCACGACCCCGAGGCCGCGACGCGCGCGCTCGCGACCGTGTCCGAGACCGGCCGCACGGCGCTGGCGGACATGCGCCGGCTCCTCGGCGTCCTCCGGTCGGAGCCTCCGCGCGTCGTCGTGCCCCCGGGCGCCGCCGTCGGGCCGGCCGGGACGCTCGTGCTGCCGGCGGGACGCGGCCCGGCGGGGACACCGCCCGACGGCTCGCCCTACGGGCCCGCCGCACCCGGGCACCCGGCGCCCGCGAGCGGCGCGACCGCCGCGCTCGAGCGCGCGCCACAGCCGGACACCGCGGACCTCGAGACGCTCGTCGCGCAGGTGCGCGACAGCGGCATGCGCGTGTCGTTCGTCCGCGTCGGCCAGGCGCGTCCGCTGCCCCCCGGGGCGGGGCTCACGGTCTACCGCGTGTGCCAGGAGGCGCTGACCAACGTGCTCAAGCACGCCGGTCCCGACCCGGAGGTCACCGTCGTCGTGCGGTGGGGCGTCGCCACCCTGGACCTCGAGGTCGAGGACGACGGGCGGGGCGCGTCGACGTCCGCCGAGGCCCGCCAGGACCCCCGGCCCGGCGGCTACGGCGTGCTGGGCATGCGCGAGCGCGCCGCGCTCTTCGGCGGGTCCGTGCAGGTGGGTCCGCGTCCCGGCGGCGGCTTCCGCGTGCACCTGCGCATCCCCGTGCCCGCCCTGCCGGGCGCCGCGGCCGGGCCGGGCGCCCTCGCCCCGCCTCCGGCCCGTCCCGTCCCCGCACCGCCGCCCGCGCCGTCGGGCAGGATGGCTCCGGGCCGCCCGTCCGGCACGACGACGCCCCCGCTACCACCGCCGCCGCCGGTCGAGGCCGACTCCTCACATCCGGCCCTCGACCGACCGACCGACAGGACACCATGACCGACGCCTTCCCCGTCCCCGACGGGGCGTACGCCGCAGACCCGCTCGAGCCCCTCGAGCCCGTGCGCATCGCGCTCGTCGACGACCAGCAGCTCGTGCGCGCGGGCTTCCGCATGGTCATCGACTCGCAGCCGGACCTCACCGTCGCGGTCGAGGCGGGGGACGGGCTCCAGGCGCTGCGCCTCCTCGCGGACCACCCGGTCGACGTCGTGCTCATGGACGTCCGCATGCCGCACCTCGACGGGCTCCAGACGACGGCCCGGCTCACCGCCGCGGCGGCCGACGGCGGGCCCGCCCCCAAGGTCATCGTCCTCACCACGTTCGACCTCGACGAGTACGTGCTCGAGGCCATCCGCTCCGGCGCGAGCGGGTTCCTGCTCAAGGACGCGCCGCCCGAGGAGATGCTCGCCGCGATCCGCACGGTGCACCGCGGCGACGCCGTCATCGCGCCGTCGTCCACCCGGCGGCTGCTCGAGCACCTGGTGACGGCCCTGCCCGCCGAGCAGGCCGACGACTCCCCCGCGCACGCCGCCGTCGAGGGCCTCACCGAGCGCGAGCGCGAGGTCCTCGTCCTCATGGCGCGTGGCCGCTCCAACACCGAGATCGCGAGCGACCTGTTCGTCGCCGAGGCGACGGTCAAGACGCACGTCGGCCGGATCCTCGCCAAGCTCGGCGCGCGCGACCGCGTCCAGGCCGTCGTCACGGCCTACGAGACGGGTCTGGTCCGCCCGGGCGCCTGACCCGCCGCGAGCTGTCAGCACCACACGAGCCCCTGGACCCGTGGACTGCTGACGACACCGATCGGCGGGAAGCTGTCAGCGCCCCACGGGTCCCTGTGCCCGTGGGGTGCTGACAACTTCGGGACGTGCTCGGGGGCAGGTCACCCCGCGAGCGCCAGGTCGGCGAGGTGACGTCGCACGATCGCGAGAACGCGCTCGGGTTCGTGGCGCGCTGCCGTCGCCGGCAGCCTCAGCCGCACCGTGCGCGTGTCCGCGCCGAGCTCGGCGTCACGCAGCAGGTCGTCGTACCACCGTCGGTTCTCCATGTGCCCCACGCCGTCGATCTCGACGACGAGACGGCGACCGTCGGCCAGGCGCCACTCGACGTCGAGGAACCGCCACCTGCCACGCGCGTCGCGCCGTCGTGCCTGGCGCACCGGCTCGGGCAGACCGGCGCGCCGGCACAGCCGGACGAAGTCGATCTCGGCGAGCGAGTCGGAACCACCGGCGATGTCGCCGAGCGCGGACCGCATCGTCGACCGGTGGCGGACCGCCCCCACCTCGTCGAGCTTCGCCAGCAACCCTGCAGGTGTGGCGAGGCGTTGCTGGACCACGGCGGACGCGAGCCCCACCGCCGTCCGCCACGACGGCTGCCACGCCGCGGCGTCGACGGCGGCACGTTCGACGCCGTGGACCGGCAGCCCCGCGAGCCACCCGATGTCGTCGGTCGCGGCGCGACGCGACTCGTGCACGACGAGCCATGGGTGTCGGTCGGCACGCTCACCTCGCGCGACCACCAGGTGCACCGGCTCGCGGTGCCACCCCTCCAGCCCGCGGAGCTCCAGCGCCGTCCACGCACCGACGGCCGAGCACGGAGGGGCGCCGAGGACGGCGACCCAGCAGCGTGCGAGACGCGTGAGCGGGCCACGGTGCAGGACCAGCACGTCCCGGCTGCTGCGCCGCCACCGTCGTGCCCGCACCTGGTTGTCGACGTCGTGGCTGGTGACTCCGAGCCGCGTGAGCTGGGAGCGCGCGACGACGCCGTGCTGGCTCGTCGCGAGCGCCCGCAACCCCGCCACCGCGTCCAGGAAGTCCGCTCCTCCGGTCATGCGCGCATCGTGCCCGCAGGAGGGCAGCCGCGTCCGTCGTCGTGAGACGGCTGTGGACGGGACCGTTGCGGAACGGTCCTGTGGACGGCGACGAGCCGTCTGCCTGCCAGTTGTCAGCGGCCCACGTGCCCCCGGACTCGTGCAGCGCTGACAACCGCGGGCCACCTTGCCACCGTCGTGTCAGCCCTCGGCGCCATGCCTCTACGACCACGGGATGACCCGCCTCCCGTGCAGGACCCGACCCTCGCCGGACGCGGCCGGGCGGGCCGGGTCCGTAGCGTCGTCAACGATCCCGGCGCACGCCTCCGACCTGGTCGGTGCGAGCGCGCGACGGACCCGACGACGACCCTCGACGACGTACCCAGGAGATGACGTGGACACGACCGTGTACCGCCCCACCGACCCCGCCCCCGCCGGCCCGCCCGCGGTCAGGGCCCGCTCGCTGCGCAAGACCTACGGCACGGGCGAGGCGGCGGTGCACGCGCTCGACGGCGTCGACGTGGACTTCGAGCGCGGCCACTTCACGGCGATCATGGGCCCGTCCGGCTCGGGCAAGTCGACGCTCATGCACCTGCTCGCGGGGCTGGACTCCGCGACGAGCGGGCACGCCTTCATCGGCGACACCGAGGTCACGGGCCTGAACGACAACGCGCTGACACAGCTGCGCCGCGACCGGGTGGGCTTCGTCTTCCAGTCCTTCAACCTGCTGCCGATGTTCACGGCGGAGCAGAACATCACGCTGCCCGTCGAGCTCGCGAACGGCAAGGTCGACCGCGCGTGGTTCGACACCCTGGTCCGCACGCTCGGCCTCGAGGCACGGCTGAGCCACCGGCCGAGCGAGCTGTCCGGCGGGCAGCAGCAGCGCGTCGCCATCGCGCGCGCCCTCATCGCCGGGCCGGAGGTCGTCTTCGCCGACGAGCCGACGGGCAACCTCGACTCGCGCTCGGGCGCGGAGGTGCTGAGCTTCCTGCGCCGGTCGGTCCGCGAGCTCGGCCGCACGATCATCATGGTCACGCACGACCCGACGGCAGCCGCCTACGCGGACCGCGTCGTGCTCATCGCGGACGGCCGCATCGCGGGCGACATCAGCGACCCGACGCCCGAGTCGGTGCTCGCCGGGCTCGACGCCCTGCGCACGCTCGAGGCACCGGGCGCCGACGGCTCCGCCCCGACCGCGTCGCAGGCGGTGCGCGCCTGATGCTCCGCCTCACCCTGGCGCAGATGCGCCGCAGCATCGGCCGCCTCGTCGCGGCCGGCGTCGCGATCGTCATCGGGACGGCGTTCGTCACGGCGACCCTGATCGCGGGCAACGTCATCACCCAGACCACGAACGACTCGATCGCCGCGCAGTTCGCGGACGCGGACCTCGTCGTCTCCGCGCCGAGCGACCTCACGGCGTCCGACGTGGACGCCCTGCGCTCGGTCGCGGGCGTCGACGCGGTGGACGCCGTCCAGTTCACCTACCTCGACCTGTCGCACGGCGCGAAGCGCGTGTTCCAGCTCGGTGTCCCCGCCCCGTCCGACCCGCGCTTCGAGGCGCTCGAGGTCGTCGAGGGCTCGATGCCGACCGCGCCCGGCCAGCTCTCCCTCCCGACCGCCGTCGCCGAGCGCCTGGGCGTCGGCATCGGCGACACCGTCACGAGCTCGCGCAACGTGTGGGACGCCTCCGCGCCCGACGGCGGCGACTACGAGGAGGTCCGTGACGAGCTGACCGTCGTCGGGACGACCGACGACCCGTACGGCGCGTACGCCCAGATGGGCGGGGCCGTCGTCGTGACGGCCGAGGACGTGGCCGCGTGGCAGGCGGCGCAGGCGATGCCCGACGACTCCGAGCGCACCTACTCCGCGGCGATGGTGGGACTCGCCCCGGGCACCGACCTCGAGACGGCGCGCGCGGCCCTCGTCGCCGCGTCGCCGGACGAGGCCGAGGCCGTCACCCCCGCCGAGCACGCCCAGGCGCAGGCCCAGAAGATGACGGGCGGCCAGGACGTCTTCACGTACGTCATCCTCGGCTTCGCCGCCGTCGCGCTGCTCGTCGCGGCGCTCGTCATCGCGAACACGTTCCAGGTGCTCGTCGCACAGCGCACGCGCACCCTCGCCCTCCTGCGCGCCGTCGGCGCGAACCGGTCGCAGCTCGCCCGGTCGGTCCTGTCCGAGGCGACGATCCTCGGCGTCCTGTCCTCCGTGGGCGGCATCCTGCTGGGCTGCCTGCTCACCCAGGTCGCGCTCCTCGTGGCCCGCGGGGCCGACCTGGGCGTGCCGATCCCGGCGACCATCACGGTGACGCCCGCGGTCGTCCTCGTCCCGCTGCTCGTCGGGACCCTCGTGACGCTCGTCGCGTCGTTCGCCCCGGCGCGCGCCGCCACGCGCGTCGCGCCGCTCGAGGCGCTGCGCCCCGCCGACGCGCCGAGCCTCTCCCGCGGCGGGGGCCGCGTGCGCCTCGTCATCGCGAGCCTGCTCACGCTCGGCGGCCTCGCCGTCCTCGGCGGCGGCATCTGGCTCGGCAGCACCGGCAGCCCCGAGGCCGGTCTCCTCGCGGGTGTCGCGGGCGGCGCCCTCTCGTTCGTCGGCGTCCTCGTCGGTGCCGTGTACTGGCTGCCGGGCGTCGTGTCGTTCGTGGGTCGGCTGCTCGCCGGCACCGGGTCGACGGCGCGGCTCGCCACCGCGAACACGCTGCGCAACCCGCGCCGCACCACGGCGACCAGCACCGCGCTGCTCATCGGCGTCACGCTCGTCGCGATGATGTCGACCGGCGCCGCGAGCGCCCGCACGTCCCTCGACGCGGCGCTCGACGACCAGTACCCGGTCGACGTCCTCGTCGCGACGGACGCGTACGGGTCGACGGGCGACGCCGTCCCGGACGACGTCGTGCGCGCCGTCTCGGGGACCGAGGGCGTCTCGCGCGTCGTCGAGCTCTCCGCGGCGACGGTCACGCTGCTCGACGGCGCCGAGATGACGATGCACGGGGTGGACCCGGACCAGGCGCGCGCCGTCGTGCGCTCGCCCGACGTGCTCGCGGCGTTCGCCCCGGGCACGGTCATGGTCCCCGAGGCCGACGCCGAGGCCTGGGACGTCGCCGAGGGCGACACGCTGGAGCTCACCGGGCCGGACGGGGCGACCCTCGAGCTGACCGCCCACGTCGGCGCCATCGGGGACGGCTGGCTCCTCGACGCGGACGACGCGAAGACCCTGGCCCCGGACGCCCCCGTGTCCCGGCTGTGGGTCGGGCTCGACGACACGGGCGACGCGACGCAGGTCGTGCCCGCGATCCAGGACGCGATCGTCTCGTCGGACACGCCCGTCGAGGTCGCCGGCATCGCCGTCGAGCGCGCGGCGATGCAGAGCGTCATCGACACGATCCTCGGGGTCATCGTCGGTCTCCTCGCGGTCGCCGTCGTCATCGCGCTCATCGGTGTGGCGAACACGCTGTCGCTCTCCGTCATCGAGCGGCGACGCGAGTCGGCGACGCTGCGCGCGATCGGCCTCAGCCGGGCGCAGCTGCGGTGGATGCTCGCGATCGAGGGCATGCTCATCGCGGGCGTGGGCGCGGTGCTCGGCATCGTGCTGGGCGTCCTGTACGGGTGGGCCGGTGCGGCGACGGCGCTGAGCGTCATGGGCGACGTGTCGCTCGCGGTGCCGTGGCGGGACGTCGCGCTCGTGCTCGTCGTCGCGCTCGTGGCAGGGCTCGTCGCGTCCGTCGTGCCCGGCCGGACCGCCGCCCGAACGTCGCCCGTCGCGGCGCTCGCCGTGGACTGAGCCGCGGCTCGTCGGGCCCGACGGTCGACGCGCGCCCCTGTGGACGGACCACCGTCCACAGGGGCGCGCTCGTTCCCAGGCGGGGAGGTCGCCGGATCGGGCACCATCGCGGCGTGCCGCCCGCCCCCGCCCCGAAGCCCCCCGTCACCGAGCACGCTCCGCCCGCGCCCGAGCGTGCCGGGCCCCGGGACGAGGCGTGGCTGCGCGTCACGGTGCACCCGGCCACGGACGTCCTGCTCCCTGCCAGGGCACGCCTGGGCGACGTCCGCGCCGGTCTCGCGGAGCTCGTGTGCCGCCCGGAGCTGCGCACCGCCGCCCTGCTCGTGGACGGCGTCCCGGTCGACGACGACCAGCGCTGCGGGACCCGCCCCCTGCTCCCCGGGGCGACGGTCGCTGTCGTGCCGGCGGGCGGGAGGCCGGTCGCCGGCGCGGCCCGACCGGACGCCGTGCTCGCCGCCCCGCTCCACGTCGCCGTCCTCGCCGGCGGGGGCGCTGGGCGGCTGGTCGCCGTCCCGGACGGCGCGGGCCGCACCCGGGTCGACGCGCTCGACGTCCGCTACCGCGTCACGCGCCGCGGCACGCGGGTCCGCGTCCGCGCACCGCGCGGCACCCGGCGCGTGCCCGACGACTCGGGGGTCCTCGTCGCACGGCCGGCCCGGGCCGGCCGCGGGGTCGCGTCGTGGCGCACGGTCCGGTGGCGCACGGGCGACGCCCTCGCGACCCCCCGCGGCGTCTACGCCCTGCGGCCGCGCCCCGTCCTCGTGCACGGACCCCGCACCGGCCCCGTCGACCCGGCTTCCGTCGACACGTCCCCGGGTCGGCCGAGCGCCGGCCACCTCGCGACCGCGGCCGTGCCCGCGGTCGCGTCGCTCGCCCTCGCCGTGACGTTCCGCCAGCCGCTGTACGCGCTGCTCGCCCTCGCCGGGCCGCTCGCGCTCCTCGTCCCCGCGCTCGTCGAGGCGCGCCGACGCCGCGTGGCCCGCGGGGGCGGCGGAGGTCCGGGGTCCGACGCGAGGCGATCGTCGGGTGCCGACGGCGCGCGGACGACGGCGCCCGTCGACCCGCTGCGCCCGCGGCCCGCCGACGCGCTCACCTGGGCGACGATCGCCCGGCTCGCACCGGCCGCCACGCCGCCCGGTGGGGCACCACCGGGTCCGGGTGCCGACCCGAGCGCCGCCCCGGTCGCGCGCGGCGCGCCCGTGCGGCTCCCCGACGGCTGCGTCGCCGTCGTCGGTCCCCGCTCCCTCGCGCTCGCCGCCGCGCGGGCCGTGCTCGGGGAGCTCCTGTCGTCGGGTGCCGTGCCGACGTTCCGGCACCCGCCGCACGCCGCGGCGGACTGGGCCTGGTGCCGCTGGCTCCCGCGGGCGAGCGCCGTCGGCTCGCTGGACTCCGTACGACCGCCGACCAGCCCGGCCGCCGTCCTCGTCGTCGACGGGGCCCCTCCCCCGGGCGAGCTCGCCCGGGCGTGGGAGCGGCTCGGGGCCGCGGGGACCGACCTGCTCCTCGTACTCGACGACGCGGCCCGCGTCCCGGCGTGGTGCCGGACGGTCATGGACGTGACCGGCCCGACCGTCGTGGTCACCGGCCCGGACGACGCACGCGTCGTGCGCGAGCACGTCGGGGCGAGCGAGGAGTGGGCCGTCGCGCTCGCCCGTCGGCTCGCCGCCGCGGACCACCTCGGCCGGCTGGACGGCACCGACCCGGCAGGGCACGACCCCGGCGACCCGACCTCGCCCTCGCTCCCGGCGGACGTCGCGCTCGGCGACCTCCTCGGCCTGCCGACCGAGCCGGACGACCTCGCGGCGTGGGTCGACGCCCGCTGGCAGGACGCGGCGCGGCGCGACGGGACCGGACTGCGGGCCGCGCTGGGCGTCGGGGCCGGGGGCGCACCGGTGACCGTGGACCTCGTCCGCGACGGCCCGCACGTGCTCGTCGCCGGGACCACCGGAGCGGGCAAGTCGGAGCTCCTCCAGACGCTCGTCACAGGGCTCGCGCTCGGGCGGTCGCCCGCGGAGCTGTCGATCGCGCTCGTCGACTTCAAGGGCGGCGCGAGCTTCGGGGCGTGCGGGCTCCTGCCGCACGTCGTGGGCACGGTGACCGACCTCGACCCGGGTCTCGCCGGCCGCGCGCTCGCCGGGCTGCGGTCCGAGCTGCGCCGGCGCGAGCGCGTGCTCGCCGCGGCGGGCGCGACCAGCGTCGACGAGCTCCCCCGAGGACGCCTGCCGCGGCTCGTCGTCGTGGTCGACGAGTTCCGGGCGCTCGCCGACGACCTGCCCGACCTGCTGCCCGGGCTGCTGCGCGTCGCCGCGCAGGGCCGCTCGCTCGGCGTGCACCTCGTCCTGGCGACGCAGCGGCCCGCCGGGGCCGTGAGCGCCGACGTGCGGGCCAACATCACCCTGCGCCTCGCCCTGCGGGTGGTCGACGTCGCCGACTCGCGAGACGTCGTCGAGTCGCCGCTCGCGGCGCTCGTCCCGGCGTCGGCGCCGGGACGGCTCGTCCTGCGGCGGGGTGCCGAACCTCCGCTCGCGGTGCAGTGCGCCAAGGCCGGGGCGCCGGCGCGCGTCTCGGCGCCGGGTGTGCGTGGCGCTCCCCCGTGGGGCGTCGCACGAGGGCTCCCCCACGGAGCCTCCCCCGCGCACGACGACGGCCCCGCGCCCGGCGCGGGAGCGCCCCGGCCTGCTGACGACCTGCTTCCCCGGATCGTGGCCGCGGCCCGCGACGTCGCGGAGAGCGCCGGCCTGCGCCCGGCTCCGCCGCCGTGGCTGCCCGCCCTGCCCGACCAGGTCGGGCAGGACGACCTCGCGGAGCTCGCGCGTGCGTGCGACACCGCGGCGCGCGACGGCGAGGTCGGGACCGACATCCCGCCGGACGACCGTGCGCGCCGGGGCGACGACCGAGCCGGCCCCGGAGGGAACGAGGCGCTCGCCGGGGTCGCGGATCTGCCCGTCGCCCTCGGCGACGTCCCCGACCTCCAGCGCCGGACGGTCGTCCGGTGGGACCCTCGCGACGGGCACCTCGCGGTGCTGGGCCGCGCACGCTCGGGCCGGACGACGACGCTGCGCACCGTGGGCCTGGCCGCCCTCGCGCGCGGGTGGGCGGTCCACGCCGTCGGGTCGGGGCTCGCCGACCTCGCGACCCACCCCGGGACGGGGACCGTCGTCGACCGCGACGACCCGCGGCGCGTCGTCCGCCTCCTCCGGCTGCTCGCCGGTCACGACGACGGTCAAGGGCGCCCCGCGGGGACCGACGCCACCGACCGGGTCCTCCTGCTCGTGGACGACGTCGACGCCGTCCGGTCGGCCCTCGCGGGCGTGGCGGGCGGTGCCGGCGCCGACGCGCTCGCGGACGTGCTCGCCGGCCCCGCCGCGGTCGCCGTGGGGTGCGCCAGCCCGACGATCGCGGGACTGTCGTCGCTGGTCGGGGTGCGCGCGGTCATGGTGTCGCGCGACCGTCACGACGACGTGGCGCTGGGCGTGCCCTCCACGCTCGCCGGGCGGGGAGGCCCGGCAGGGCGGGCCGTGTGGCTGGGCCCCGGCGAGCCGGTCCTGTGCCAGGTCGCCCTCCCGGCGCAGCCACCGCTGGGGCCCGCTCCCGGGAGGCCGACGCTCCCGGCCGCCACCACCGGGTCGGGCGTGCCGGACCGCGACGCTCGGCCCGGCGCGTTCCGGCTCCTGCCGCTGCCCGCGCGGGTCGCGCCCACCGACCTCGTCACCCCGGGTCCACGCCTCGCGGCGGACGGTCCGGGCCCCGCTCCCCTCGGTCCGCGCCGCGCGGCAGACGGTCCGGGCGCAGCGCCGGCCGGTCCGCGCCTCGCCGCGACCGCGCTCCACGTCCCGGTGGGCCGGGGCGGCGACACCGCCGCCCCGGTCACGCTGGACGTGTCGGGCGGAGCGCTCGTCGTCGGCCCGCCGGGCTCGGGGCGCACGAGCGCGCTGGACCTCCTCGCGCGGCACGTCGCGCGCGCGGGCGTCCTGCGTGGGGTCGTGACCCGCGACGACGCGCTCGCCGCAGCCGCCGGACCCGGGACGAGCGTGGTCCGCCGGTACGCGCCGGCAGCCGTCGGCGCGCTCCTCGACGCCCTCGCCGCCGGCACGCGCGAGACCGGACTGGAGGACACGCGCGAGAACGGTGCACCGGGACCGCCCCGCGTGGTGGTGGTCGACGACCTGGACGTCCTCGTCCAGCTCTGCGTGGTCGAGGGCGAACGGCTCGCGGCAGCCTGCCGGGACGGCCTCGTGCTCCTCGCGTCCGCGACGACCGGCGGCGCCGCGTCGGCGCTGCGCGGACCGCTCGCGGAACTGCGCGGCGTGCGCGCCGGCATCGTCCTCGCGCCGGGTGAGCGCGGCAGCACCGACGTGTTCGGTCGTGGCCTCGAGTGGCTCGCCGAGCCGGGGCGGCCGCGGCCAGGACGCGGGGTGCTCGTCCAGGGCGCCCGGCTCACCCCGGTGCAGCTCGCGCTGTCCTCGGCGGGCGGTCGAGGCTCAGGGGCGTCCGGGCACGCGCAGCCGGGGATTCAGGCGTGACGCACCAGCTGCCCGGATGCCAGGCGCGGCCCGGGTGTCAGGCCGCGGTCCGGGAGTCGCGGGTCGTGGCCTCGACGACCGGCCGCAGCATGAGGAGGACGAAGACCACCACGGCGAGCACGAGCGCGGCGACGACCCACGGCGTGACGCCCACCTGGAGCGAGCTGATCGCCACGACGGCCTGGAGGATCTGCCACGTCGCGACCGGCGACCGTGCCCAGCGCCGCCCGCGCAGCAGGCCGCGCAGGCTCGCGGCGAGCACCGCGGCGACGCCCAGCGCGAAGACGACGAGGAACACGCTGACCCCGAACGACTGCGACCCGCCGCGCACGAGCTCGACGAGGAGGAGGACCGCGCCGACGACGAGGACCGCGACCTCGATCCCGACCCCGACGAGGAGCGCGGTCAGCGCCGGAGGTCGCGACGCACCGTCGGGCGCCGGATCAGGCGTCGGGACGGGCGTCGTCGGGGGCTGCTCGGGCGGCGGTCCGGAGGGCTTGCGGGGAGGCACGATCACCCAGCGTACGCGCCGACCTGCGGCTTCACACCCGTGTGACGAAGACCTCACGATTCATGCGACGGAAACTTTCTCGTAACCCCTTGTGCTGCGCTTCACGAGGTGTGAACCTGGTTCAAGCATCAATCACCCCGCCTCGAGCCCTGGTCCAGGCAGCCCCCTGCCGGGCATCACCGCGACGAGTCATCACCTCGCGACCAGGCTCCCCTCTGCCAAGGAGACGACGATCATGGACTGGCGCCACCGCGCAGCCTGCCTCGACGAAGACCCCGAGCTCTTCTTCCCCATCGGCAACACCGGACCCGCGCTCCTCCAGATCGAGGAGGCGAAGGCCGTGTGCCGTCGCTGCGACGTCGTCGACACGTGCCTCAAGTGGGCCATCGAGTCCGGGCAGGACGCGGGCGTCTGGGGCGGCCTCTCCGAGGACGAGCGCCGCGCCCTCAAGCGCCGCACCGCCCGCGCGCGCCGCGCCGGCTGACGACGCTCCACCACGCTCCGCCCACCGCGGGCGTCGAGCAGCACGTCCACGACGGGCCGTCACCCTCCGGGGTGGCGGCCCGTCGTCGTGCCAGGCAGCCGTCGTACCGGGCAGTCGTCCCCGGCGGAGGCCGGGGTGACCGGCCGGGACGTCGTGCGTCTCGGTGAGGCGTGCCGGGACGAGGGCTCAGCCCTGCCGGTTGCCGTCGCGCAGGACGAGGGCGAGCACGACCTGGGTGCCCCCGCCCGGACGCGGGCCCCACTCGATGGTGCCGCCCAGCTCGTTCGTCACGAGCGTGCGCACGATCTGCGTCCCCAGGCCGCTCTTCGCCGCCTTGCCCGCCCGGGCGACGTCGCCGTCGGGCATGCCGATGCCGTCGTCCGCGACCACGATGCGCAGCGCGGAGCCCTCGCGCTCGACCGCGACCTCGACGGTCCCGGTGTCCTGCTTCGCGAGGCCGTGCTCGACCGCGTTGGTGACGAGCTCGGTGAGGATGAGCGCGAGCGGGGTGGCGTCCTCCGCCGGCACGAGGCCGAAGCTCCCGGTGCGGACCGTGCGCACGCTCGTGTCCGCGGACGCGACGTCGGCGGCGAGTCGCAGGGCCCGGCCCACCATGTCGTCGAACTCGACCTCCTCGTCGAGCGTCTGCGACAGGCTCTCGTGCACGAGAGCGATCGTCGCGACGCGACGCATGGCCTCCTCGAGGGCCGCGCGCGCCTCGGGCACGTCCATGCGGCGGGCCTGGAGGCGCAGCAGCGCGGCGACGGTCTGGAGGTTGTTCTTCACGCGGTGGTGGATCTCGCGGATCGTCGCGTCCTTGGTGATGAGCTCGCGCTCGCGCCGCCGGAGCTCCGACACGTCGCGGCACAGCAGGACGGCGCCGATGCGCTGGCCCGACTCGGTGAGCGGCAGCGCGCGCAGCGAGAGGGCGACGCGCTGCGCCTCGATCTCCGTGCGCCACGGCGCGCGGCCCATGACGACGAGCGGGAGCGACTCGTCGACGGGGGTCTGGTGCTCGATGAGGTCGGCCGTCACCTCGGCGAGGGACCGCCCGACGAGCGGGCCGATGACGCCGAGGCGGTGGAAGCAGCTCAGCGCGTTGGGGCTCGCGTAGAGGACCTCGCCCTCGGAGTTGAGCCGGATGAGGCCGTCGCCGACGCGCGGGGCGCCGCGGCGCGGGCCGGTCGCCGCGTTGGGGAAGGGGAACTCGCCGCGCGAGATCATCGCGATGAGGTCGTCCGCGGCCTCGACGTAGTTGAGCTCGAGACGGCTGGGCGTGCGCCCGCTGCCGAGGTTGGTCTGCCGCGCGACGACGGCGATCGCGCGCCCGGCGTGCAGGACCGGGATCGCCTCCTCCCGGACCGCGTACGCGCCGAACCAGCGCGGCTCGCGCGAGCGCTGCGAGCGGACCTCGGTGAGCGCGCGCTCGAGCTGCGGACGCTGCCCCTCGGGGGCGAACGAGCCCACGATGTCGTCGTAGTGGACGGTCGCGCCGGTCGACGGGCGGCACTGCGAGACGGCGACGAAGTTGCCGTCGGTCGTGGGGAGCCACAGGACGAGGTCGGCGAACGCGAGGTCGGAGATCACCTGCCAGTCGCCCACGAGCAGGTGCAACCACTCGTTGTCCGCCGGGCTGAGGTCGGCGTGGCGGGAGATGAGGTCACTCATGGCAGACACGGACCCCAGCGTAAGGGGGTCGGACCGGTAGAGTCCCCTCAGCGCCCGCGCGCGCGGTCGCCCGAACCCGCCGACCGACCCGGCTGCCGGCCCGCCAGGGACCGGCAGCAGGTCGGCCCAGGGCCCGAGGAGGTCCCGTGCACCTGAGCGTCGAGCTCCGCTACCCCGCCGCCGTCCCCGTGGTCGGCGCGATGCTCGCCGACGAGGAGTTCGTCCGCTGGCGCGCCGCACGCTCGGGTGGTGACGGCGCCCACGTCGAGCAGGTCGACGTCACCGGCGGTGCTGCCGACGGGTTCACGGTGACGGTCCGCCGCACCCTGCCCACCGACCAGATCCCGGCCCACGTCCGGTCCTTCGTCGGGGGCCAGCTCGAGATCCGGCAGGCGGAGGCGTGGGAGCCCGAGCGCGACGGCGAGCGGTCCGGGACCGTCTCGCTCGAGATCACCGGCGCTCCGGTGCGGCTCACGGGCACGGTCACGCTCTCGCCCGAGGGCGACAGCACCGTGGAGCGCTACGCGGGCGAGGTGAAGGCCTCGGTGCCGCTGTTCGGGGGTGCGATCGAGCAGGCCGCCGCCGAGGCCGTCCGCGCCGCGCTGGCGGCGGAGGAGTCCGCAGGCCGGGAGTGGCTCGCCCGGTGAGGTCGCGCGCGGCTCCGGCGCGCCCGCGGAGCCGGTCTCGAACCGGTAACGATTTCCGCCGAACCCGACCGCCCGGTAGGTAGCAGCAACGCTCTCACCTGCGGTGATGCACGTGTGGGAGCGCGACCACACCGCGTCGAGGGCGATCGGCGCTTGACACGGGTTCGGCCGGGAAAGCACGATCACTCCGTTGTGTGGAAGCGCTACCACATTGGAGGTGGGAGCGCTGCCACGACCCCGCCCCACCGACAAGGGAGTCACCGTGCTGAGCAGCACCCGTACGACCCGCCGGCCCCGCAAGGCGATCACCGCCGTCGCAGGCCTCGCGGCCATCACCCTCACCCTGACCGCGTGCTCGAGCGGCTCCGGCTCGAACGACGACGAGACGGGCTCCGGCGACGGGGAGAAGATCACCCTCACCGTCGCCACGTTCAACGACTTCGGCTACACCGACGAGCTCCTCGCGGCGTACACCGAGGAGCACCCGAACGTCACCGTGAAGCAGACCAAGGCGGCCAAGTCCGAGGACGCGCGCACCAACCTCACCACCAAGCTCGCCGCCGGTGGCGAGGGCCTGGCGGACATCGAGGCCATCGAGGTCGACTGGCTCCCCGAGCTCATGCAGTACCCCGACCTCTTCACCGACCTCACCGACTCGGCGCTCGACGGCCGCTGGGTGGACTGGAAGGTCCAGCAGGCCACGACGACGGACGGCAAGCTCATCGGCTACGGCACCGACATCGGCCCGAGCGCGATCTGCTACCGCCAGGACCTCTTCGAGGCCGCCGGCCTGCCGACCGACCCCGCCGAGGTGGCGGAGCTCCTCGGCGGCGAGGACGCGACCTGGGACGACTACTTCGCCGCGGGCGCGACCTTCGTCGCCGCGAGCGACTCGGCCTGGTACGACTCCGCGATGTCCATCTCGCAGGCGATGGTCAACCAGATCGACAACGCGTACGAGGAGTCCGACGGCACCCCCAAGGACCTCGCCTCGAACCAGCCGATCATCGACATCTACGACACGGTGCTCGAGCAGTCCACGACCAACGAGCTCTCGGCCGGCCTCGAGCAGTGGTCGGGCGACTGGGACGCGGCGTTCCAGAACGACGGCTTCGCGACCATGATCTGCCCGGCGTGGATGACCGGCCCGGTCGAGGAGCGCTCGGGTGGCGTGACCGGCTGGAACGTCGCAGACGTCTTCCCCGGCGGCGGCCTCAACTGGGGCGGCTCGTTCCTCACGGTCCCGGCCTCGGGCCCGAACGCCGAGGCGGCCAAGGAGCTCGCCGCGTGGCTGACCGACCCGGCGCAGCAGACGACGGCCTTCGAGAACGCGGGCACGTTCCCGTCGCAGATCGAGGCGCAGGAGTCCGACGCGGTGCAGTCGTTCACCAACGACTTCTTCAACGACGCCCCGGTCGGCACGATCTTCGTGAACCGTGCGCTCGCGATCGACAGCGCGCCGTTCAAGGGCGCCAACTACTTCTCGATCCACACGACCGTCCAGGACGGCATCAAGCGCGTGGACGTCGAGAAGACCGACGACGCCGCAGCCTCGTGGCAGAAGACGCTCCAGTCCTTCCAGGACCTGGGTCTGTGACCTGACGGGGCCGGGGCGGCACCACGGTGCCGCCCCGGCCCCGCTCGCGTCCTCCGCCGGGCGCCGCCGCCCCGGCGGCCGCCCGACCGCCGTCCAGCAGTCACCAGCAGCCCAGGAATCCCACATGGCCGTCCTCTCGCCCACCCAGCCCTCCCCGGGGCTCAGCGGGCCGACGCCGCGGTCCCCGCGACGCGTCGGCTTCTCCCAGCGCCTGAGCCGCTGGGACGTCAAGGTCTCGCCCTACCTCTACATCTCGCCCTTCTTCATCCTGTTCGCGATCACGGGGCTCTTCCCGCTCGTGTACACGGCCGTGGTGTCGGTCTACGACTGGAACCTGCTCGGCGGTCAGGGCGACTTCGTCGGCCTCCAGAACTACACGGACGTGCTCGCGCAGCCGACGTTCTGGAAGTCGCTGCGCAACACCGTCTCGATCTTCGTCCTGTCGTCCGTGCCGCAGGTGATCGCCGCCATCGCGATCGCCGCGCTGCTCGACCAGAACCTCCGCGCCGCGACGTTCTGGCGCATGGGGGTCCTGCTCCCGTACGTCGTCGCCCCCGTCGCGGTCTCGATGATCTTCGGCCGCCTCTTCGCCGACCAGTACGGCCTCATCAACGAGCTCCTCGGCTTCGTCGGCATCGAGCCGATCCGCTGGCACGCGGACGCGCTCGCGAGCCACGTCGCCATCGCGTCGATGGTGAACTTCCGCTGGACCGGGTACAACGCGCTGATCTTCCTCGCCGCGATGCAGGCCGTGCCGCGCGAGCTGTACGAGGCCGCGATCATCGACGGCGCCGGCCGCGTCCGCCAGTTCTTCTCGGTGACCGTCCCGCAGATCCGCGCCACGATCATCTTCGTCGTCATCACGTCGACCATCGGCGGCCTGCAGATCTTCGACGAGCCGCGCATGTTCGACGCGCAGGGCCTCGGCGGCGCCGACCGGCAGTGGATGACGACCGTGCTCTACCTCTACGACGTCGCGTGGGGCAACCAGAAGAACTTCGGGCGTGCGGCCGCGGTCGCCTGGCTGCTGTTCCTCCTCATCATCCTCATCGGGATCGTCAACTTCCTCGTCACCCGACGGATCGCGACGTCCAACGCCCAGCCACGCCCGCCGCGGTGGGTCAGACGGCGTCGTGAGGCCCAGAAGCGCCTGCGCGCCCAGGGTGCCATGTCTGCCCAGCGCTCCGCCCCGGGGAACCAGGCGCCCGACACGTCCGCCGCCAGCACGACCGACCGGAGGAAGCGATGAGCTCCGTCCCCGTCATCGCCCAGACCGCCGGGCCGGGTGCGGCCCGTGCCGCCGCCCGACGTCGCGGCGCCGGGAAGAACGTCGGCGGCACCCAGCGCCGCCCCCGGTGGGTCACGTACACGATCCTCGGGATCGTCCTGCTGGTCTCGATCTTCCCGCTGTACTTCACGCTGATCCTGGGCTCGTCCACGCCCGAGGAGATCTCGCGGAGCGCGCTGCCCCAGCTCCTGCCGGACGCGAGCCTGTTCGACCGGTTCGCCGAGGTCATGAGCTCGGACGCGATCAACTTCTGGTTGGCCGCCTGGAACTCGGTGGTCGTCGCGGTCCTCACGTCGCTGTCCGTCGTGCTGTTCTCGACGCTCGCCGGCTTCTCGTTCTCGAAGCTCCGGTTCCGGGGCCGCGGGCCCCTGCTCGTGTTCGTCATCGCGACGATGGCGGTCCCGACGCAGCTCGGCGTCATCCCGATGTACATCCTCATGTCGGACCTCGGGTGGATCGGCAAGCTCCAGGCCGTCATCGTGCCGGCGCTCGTCACCGCGTTCGGCGTCTTCTGGATGACGCAGTACCTCGGTGAGGCGCTGCCGTACGAGCTCATCGAGGCGGCGCGCGTCGACGGCGCGTCGATGTTCCGCACGTTCTGGTCGATCGCCCTGCCTGCGGCCCGCCCGGCGGCGGCGATGCTCGGCCTCTTCACGTTCGTCCAGCAGTGGACGAACTTCTTCTGGCCGTCGATCGTGCTCAACCAGAACAACCCGACGCTGCCCCTCGTCGTGAGGTCGCTCCAGTCGAACTTCTTCGTCGACTACTCGCTCGTCATGGCGGGGATCTTCCTCGTGACCCTCCCGCTGATCGTCATCTTCATCTTCACCGGCCGCCAGCTCGTGGCGGGCATCATGCAGGGCGCCGTCAAGGGCTGACGCCCGGCGCCACCGCGCGGCCGCGCACCACCCCGGTGCGCGACGCCCGCGCGGCAGACCGTCGCGGGGGGGGGGCCCCCCCCCCCCCCCCCCCCCCCCCCCCCACCCCCCCGCCGGGAAAACACCCCCCAACCCCCCCAGGCCCCGGCCCCCCCGCCCCCCCCCCCCCCCCGGGGGCGCCCCCCCCGCGGGCCAGCCCGTGGCGGGGGGGGGCCCACCGGCCCGCCCGCGCGCCAATCCTCGACCTCTCGAAGGACAATCGACCCATGACCAGCTTCGTCCCGTCCGCGCCCCTCCTCCCGAACCCGGCGACCGCGACCGGACGCGTCGAGATGCCCCCGGGCTTCCTCTGGGGGGCCGCGACCGCCGCGTTCCAGATCGAGGGTGCGGGGCACACCGACGGCCGCACGGACTCGGTGTGGGACGCGTTCGCCCGCGTCCCGGGCGCCGTCGTGAACGGAGACGACGGCCTGGTCGCGTGCGACCACTACCACCGGTACCGCGAGGACGTCGCGCTCATGCGCGAGCTCAACCTCGGCACGTACCGGTTCTCGACGTCCTGGGCGCGCGTCCGTCCCGACGGCGGCGCGCCCAACCCGGCCGGCATCGCGTTCTACGACCGTCTCGTCGACGAGCTGCTCGGCGCGGACATCCTGCCGTGGCTGACGCTGTACCACTGGGACCTGCCGCAGGCGCTCGAGGAGAAGGGCGGCTGGACCTCGCGCGACACGGCCTACCTCTTCGCCGAGTACGCCGTGACGATGCACGAGGCGCTGGGTGACCGCGTGGGCGTGTGGACGACGCTCAACGAACCGTGGTGCTCGGCCTTCCTCGGCTACACCGCGGGCGTGCACGCGCCCGGTCGCCAGTCGCGCGAGGACGGCCTCGCCGCGGCGCACCACCTCCTGCTCGGCCACGGCCTCGCCGTCCAGGCACTGCGCGAGCGCGCGCCGGAGGCGAACCTCGGCCTGACGCTGAACTTCACGGTCTCCGACCCGGTCGACCCGCAGGACCCCGCCGACGTCGACGCCGCGCGCCGCATCGACGGGCAGTTCAACCGGATCTTCCTCGACCCCGTCTTCCACGGCGAGTACCCCGCGGACGTCCTCGAGGACGTCGCGCCCTACGGGCTGCTCGACCACGTCAAGGACGGCGACCTGGAGATCATCTCGACGCCGATCGACACGCTCGGGGTCAACTACTACAACGGCGGCGCCGTCTCGGGGCACCCGCTGCCCGCGACCGAGGCCGGCGGCGGGACGCGCCCCGAGGGCGTGCGCGACGAGCCCGCGGACGAGGCACCGGTCCGCACGACGTCGTCCCCGTACCCCGCCGCCGACGACGCGCACGACCGCTCGCGCGGCCTGCCCCGGACGGACATGGGCTGGGAGGTGCAGCCCGAGGGGCTGACGCGCCTGCTCACGCGCCTCCAGCAGGACTTCACCGGCCCGCGCGGCGTGGCGATGTACATCACCGAGAACGGCGCGGCCTACCCGGACCAGGTGGCCGAGGACGGCACGGTGGACGACCAGGACCGGCTCGAGTTCATCGACGCGCACCTGCGCGCGACGCGCGACGCGATCGACGCCGGCGCCGACGTGCGCGGGTACTTCGCATGGTCGCTCCTCGACAACTTCGAGTGGGCGCTCGGGTACACCAAGCGGTTCGGCATCGTCCGCGTCGACTACGAGACGCAGGAGCGCACGGTCAAGGCGAGCGGTGCCTGGTACGCGCAGGTCGCGCGCGACAACGCCGTCCCCGCGCGCGACGCGTCCGCCGCGGACACCGCCGCCGGGGAGTGACGACACGGTGAGCGGGGCGGTGCGGTCGGGCGAGCGGGCGCGGGATACTGTCCTGATGAACAGCCTGCGCTCCGCGCCGACCCTGGACGAGGTGGCCCAGACGGCGGGTGTCTCGCGCTCGACCGCGTCGCGCGCGATCAACGGCGGCCTGCGCGTGTCGCCCGAGGCCCAGGCGGCGGTCGACGCCGCCGTCGCCCAGCTCGGCTACACGCCCAACCGCGCCGCCCGCTCCCTCGTGACGCGCCGCACCGACTCGATCGCCCTCGTGGTCCCCGAGCCGGACGAGCGCATCCTCACCGACCCGTTCCTCGCGGGCACGATGCGCGGCGTCAGCGCGGCCCTCGGCGGCACGGACCTCCAGCTCGTCCTGCTGTTCGCGCGGCCCGACGAGCAGCCGGGCCGCATCGTGCGGTACCTGAGCAGCGGGCACGTCGACGGCGCGATCGTCGCGTCCCACCACCGCGACGACGAGCTCGAGGAGGCGCTGCTCGCGGCCCGGCTGCCCGCGGTGTTCGTCGGGCGTCCGTTCCGCCCGACGCCCGACCTCCTCTACGTCGACGTCGACAACGTCGAGGGCGGCCGCCTCGCGGCGCGCCGGCTCGTCGAGGCGGGCCGCCGTCGGATCGCGACGATCGCCGGCCCGCAGGACATGACGGCCGGCGTCGACCGGCTCACGGGCTGGCGCGAGGTGCTCCAGGGTGCCGGTCTGCCCGACGACGCGGTCGAGATCGGCGACTTCGCCGTCTCGGGCGGCGCCGCGGCGATGGAACGGATCCTCGCCTCGCACCCCGACGTGGACGGCCTGTTCGTCGCCTCGGACCTCATGGCGGAGGGCGCGCTGCGCGTCCTCGCCGCGCACGGGCGCGTGGTTCCGGGCGACGTGTCCGTCGTCGGCTTCGACAACCTCGCCACCGCCGCCTCGACCGTGCCGCCGCTCACGACGGTCCAGAACCCGATGGTCGAGATGGTGCGCGGCGCGACGGACCTCCTGCTCGACCTCGTCGGCGGACGCGGGGACGAGATCGCGTCGCAGGTCCTCTCCCCGGAGCTCGTCGAGCGCGACTCGGTCTGACCGGCGACGGCAGGGCCCGCCAGGACCCGGCCGCACCGACCCCGTGGCGGCGTGGGTGGGCGACCGTAGCCTGAGGTCGTGAACCCGTCCTCGGCTCCCCCGACCGCGGTCTCCCGGGCCGACGTCCTCGCCGCGCGCTGGCACGCCCAGCAGCTCGACCGGGCGCCGGGCACGGCTGCCTCGGCCGGCGACGTCGCCGTGCTCGACCTGGGCGTGCAGGACACGGGGCCCGACGGCGCCGCCTGGGCCCTCGCCGTCCGTGGCGCCCCGGCCCTGGGTCCGGGCACCCTGCCGCCGGACCTCGTCCTCGCGTGGACCCTGCGCGGCGCGCCGCACGTCTACCGTCGCGCGGACCTGTGCGACGTCGCGGTCGCGACCGCCCCGCTCTCCGAGGCCGACGCCGCCAAGCGGGTCTTCGACGCGAGCAAGCCCCTGCGCGCTGCGGGCCTCGCCGTGCTCGACGCGCTGCGCACGGAGGCGCGGCTCGAGCGCGAGATCGTCGTCAAGCCGACCGTCAAGGGGGACCTCTCGACGCGGCTCACACAGCGCCTCCCCGAGCCGCACCTGCGCTGGTGCCGGTCGTGCGGCGCGACGCACAGCTACGAGCAGACGTTCCGCCTCGCCGCGCTCCAGGCCGGGCTCGAGCTGGAGCCGGGCACATCGCCGCCGGTGCTGCGCCGCGTCCCCGGACTCGAGCCGCCGCTCTACGGCCGGCTCGGCGGCGAGGCCACTCCGCGCCTCGACGTCGTGCGCGGTTACCTGCGCTTCTTCCCCGCCGCGAGCGTCCAGGACGTCGCGGGCTTCCTCGACGCACCGGTCAAGGACGTGCGGGCCCACTGGCCCGACGACGCGGTGCGCGTCGAGGTCGCCGACGACGGCGTGCGCCCGGCCGAGCGCTGGGCCCTGGCCGACGACGTCGAGCGGCTCCGGGACGCCGCGGTCCGACACCGCGACGTGGGGCCGGGCACCGGTGCCCAGGCGGTCCGGCTCGTCGGTCCGTACGACCTGTACCTCCAGCTCCGCGACCGCGCCACGCTCGTGGCCGACGTGGCGCGCGCCAAGGACCTGTGGCGCGTCCTCGGCCGGCCCGGGGCGGTGCTCGCGGACGGCGAGGTCGTCGGGACGTGGCGACCCCGCGCGTCGGGCCGGCGGCTCACGGTCCTCACGGACCCGTGGGTCCCGTGGGACGCCCGACTCACGGACGCCGTCGCCGAGCAGGCAGAGAGCCTGCGCGCGTTCCGCGGCGCCGGCTCGGTCACCGTCGCCCCCACCGCGCCGACGGAGAGCCCTGGTCGCGCGAGGTAGCGGCCCGGCCGCCGAGGTCGAGGCCCGGCCGTGACCGTGCCCCTGCCTCGGCAGCGATGCGGGCTCAGCGCTTCACGTGGCCGTACCGGTGCGTCGTGCGGCTGACGGCCTGCTCGTGCAGGACCGTGAGCAGCTCGCGGCGGCCGCTCGCGACGACGGGGTGGTCCAGGACCGTGACCTCGCCGACGCGCTCGGCCGCGGCCTCGTGCAGCCCCGGCGCGGAGCCGACGACGCGGACGCGGCCCCGGACCGCTCCGGACGCGACGCGGCGCGCGAAGTCGTCGTCGCTCACCGCAGCGTCGCCGGTGCTCGACACGACGATCGCCGGCACCCCCGCGGTGCGCGCGGCGTGCAGGACGCGCTCGACCTCGACCGGCAGCGCGTCGGTCCCGACGCGCACGGTGAGCACGTCGACCGGGCGGTAGCGGAACACGTTCGACTCGACGTGCAGGCCCGAGGGGTCGTGGCCGACGGAGAACTCTCGCTGCCACCACCGCGCGTCGTCGGCCTGCGCCCACGCGAGCCACGCCTCGGGCGCTGCCTCGCGCGCGGGCGGTGCGGCGTCGGCAGGCGCGGCGCGCCCGGGCGCCGTGGTGCCCGGCGACGTGCCTGCGCCCTCGTCGGTGCCCTCGCCCGCCGCGTCGGCCCAGCGGCCGAGCTGCGCGACGTAGTTCGGCCCGCCGGCCTTGGCGCCCGGCCCGACGGCCGACTGCTTCCAGCCGCCGAACGACTGCCGCTGCACGATCGCGCCGGTGATGTGCCGGTTCACGTAGGCGTTGCCCACCTGGACGGCGTCGAGCCAGCGCTCGACCTCGGCGTCGTCGAGGCTGTGGATGCCGCCCGTGAGCCCGAACGGGACGGCGTTCTGGAGCGCGATCGCCTCGTCGAGCGTCGCGGCGGTCATGATCCCGAGGACGGGTCCGAAGTACTCGGTGAGGTGGAACGGCGACCCGGGCGCGACACCCTCCTTGAGACCGGGCGTCCAGAGGCGGCCCTCCAGGCCCGGCCCGCCGTCCAGCCGCCGGGGCCGCACGAGCCACGACTCCCCCGGATCCAGGGTCGTCAGCGCGTGCAGCAGCTTGCCCGAGGCGGGCTCGGTGAGCGGTCCCATGGTCGTCGAGACGTCGGTGGCCGGACCGACGGCGAGCGAGCGCACCGCGTCCACGAGCTGGCGCCGCACACGGCGTCCGGTCTCGGTGCGCGGGTCGCCGGCCGAGCCGACGAGGATCGCGAGCGACGCCGCCGAGCACTTCTGCCCCGCGTGCCCGAACGCCGAGCGCACGAGGTCGGCGACCGCGAGATCGAGGTCCGCCGACGGCGTGATGACGAGCGCGTTCTTGCCCGACGTCTCGGCGAGCACCGGGCGCGACGGCTTCCACCGCGCGAAGAGCTGCGCGGTCTCGATCGAGCCCGTGAGCACGACGCGCGCGACGTCGTCGTGCGTGACGAGGCGCGTCCCGAGCTCGTCGTCGGGGACGCGGACGTACTGCACGACCTCCGTCACCGAGCCCGCGTCCAGCCCCGCGAACTCCCCCGGCGCGGCCGCGACGGCGTCGCGCAGGCCCGCGTGGATCGCCTCGACGGCGACCTCGAGGCAGCGCGGCGTCGGCGGAGCGGGCTTGGCGAGTACCGCGGACCCGGCGGCGAGCGCCGCGAGGACCCCGCCGACGGGGATCGCGACGGGGAAGTTCCACGGCGGCGTGACGAGCGTGACGCCGTCGGGCGTGAACCGTGCCCCCGGGACGCGGTCCAGGTCCTCCGCGGAGCGCGCGTAGTAGGTCGCGAAGTCGACGGCCTCGCTCACCTCGGGATCGGCCTCGGCGACGGTCTTTCCCGGCTCGTGCACCATCGCGGCGACGAGGTCGGTGCGCGCCTCCTCGAGCCGCCGGGCGACGGCGCGCAGCGCGGCGGCGCGGGCCGTCGGGGCGACCCGCGACCACGCCGCGGTCGCGCGCACGGCGGTCGCGACGGCGTCGTCCACCTGCGCGGTGGAGGTGAGCTCGGGCGTGCGCACGGCCACGAACCCGGACTCGGGCCCGGTGACGTGCCGAGCCCAGTCGCGCGACGCCGCGACGGCGGGATCGGTGTCGGCGGCGTTCGCGAACCCGGTGCCGAACCCGGGCTTGCGGGCGGGTTCGGCGTCGTCCGTACCGACAACCCCGGGTTCGACGGGGAGGCGGGGCCGGCGGCGGGGCGTCACGTCGGCGTCGGCGTAGTGCACCCCATGGTGCACGGACGTGCGGAACGCGGCCTCCTGGCGCTCCATGGGGCTGCCCGCGGGCGATCCGCCGGGCGCGAACATGGCGTGGAGGAAGTTCTGCTCGGCGGCGTTCTCCTCGAGGCGGCGCACCAGGTAGGAGATCGCGACGTCGAAGTCCTCGTCGCGCACGACGGGCGTGTACAGCACGACGCGCCCGCCCCGCCCCGCGTGCGGGCCCGTCTCGACCCGGTCGGCCGCGACCTCGTCGCGCACGGCGCGCGCCTCGCCAGGGGCCATGCCCTGGAGCATCTCGACGTCGAGCGCGTGGCTCACGCCGCGGGCGCGGCCGAGCAGCACGGCGAGCGCGACGTGGAACAGGTTGTGGCTCGCGACGCCGATGCGCACGGCGTCCGTGCGGGGCTCGCGCAGCGCGTGGTCGAGGAGACGGACGTAGTTGGCGTCGACGTCGGGCTTGGTCGGGTACGGCGCCTGCGGCCAGCCGTGCAGCTCGGCCTCGACGGCCTCCATGGCGAGGTTCGCGCCCTTGACGAGTCGCACCTTGATCGGCACTCCCCCGGCGGAGACGCGCTCGGTCGCGTACCGCGTGAGCCCGTCGAGCGCGCCGAGCGCGTCCGGCAGGTACGCCTGGAGCACGACCCCGGCCTCGAGGTCGTGCAGGTCGTCGTGCGCGAGGATCTCGCGGAACACCGCGGTCGTCAGGGCGAGGTCCTTGTACTCCTCCATGTCGAGGTTGAGGAAGACCCCGTGGTCGCGCGCCGCCCGGTACAGCGGCAGCAGCCGCTCGACGACGCGCTCGCACGACCCGTCGAGGTCCCACGTGACGAGCTGGGACGCGACGGACGACACCTTGACCGACACGTAGTCGACGTCGGGCCGCCGCACGAGCGCGAGCGTGCGCTCGAGCCGCGCGTCCGCCTCGGCCTCGCCGAGCACGGCCTCGCCGAGGAGGTTGACGTTGAGCGCGTAGCCCTCCGCGCGGGTCCGGGCGAGGTGCGGGCCGAGGCCGCGGCCGGCGTCGGCCACGAGGTGACCCACGAGCTGGCGCAGCCGCACGCGCGCCGCCGGCACGACGACGCGCGGCAGCACCGGCGCGACGCCCGCCCCGACGCGCAGCAGCGTCCGGTCGACCGGCCCGAGGAACGAGCCTGCGCTCCCGGCGAGCTCGCCGAGGCGGCCGAGCGCCCGCGCGGCGACGTGCACGTCCTGGGGGCGCGCGACGTCGTCGACGAACCGGACCGCGAGCTCCAGGCCCGCGGGGTCGGAGACGAGCGCGCCGAGCCGCTCGGCGGTCTTCCGGGCCCGGGCGTCACCTGCGCCTTCGCTGGCCGCGAGCCAGCGGCCGGCCAGGGTGACGGCCTCCTCGACGAGGTCCTCCGGGGAGGTGAGGGTCGTTCCGCCGACGGCTCCGGGGGTGGGGAGCGGCCGGGCGGGCGCGTCGTTGCTCATCCCTCCAGGGTGCCTCGGGTCGCCGTGACTCGTCTTGTACGATCCGGGGCGACATGGCACCCGTTCGCGACAACCTGTGGCCCGAGGGCGCGGCGCTCCTCGCGGCGCTGAGCCCGGCGATGGTCGCGCTCATGGACGAGCTGCCGGACACGATGTTCTGCGCCAAGGACGTCACGGGCCGGTACGTCGCGGTCAACCCGGTGTTCGTCGCACGGACGAACGAGCGCTCGCGCCGCGCGGTGCTGGGCCGGCGGGCGCGCGACCTGTTCGTCCCGCAGCTCGCGGAGCGCTACGAGCAGCAGGACGCCGAGGTGCTGCGGGGCCGCGCGCTGCGCGGCGAGCTCGAACGGATCCGGCGGCTCGGCGGCACGTCGGGCTGGTTCCTCACGTCCAAGCTCCCGGTGCACGACGACGCGGGCCGCCTGGTGGGGATCGTGTCCGTCTCGCACGACCTGCGGGCGGGCGCCGCGGACGACGCGACGATGGACTCCCTCGCCGCGCTCGTCGCCGCGGTGGAGGCGGACCTCGGGGCGCGCTGGACGACGGCGCGGCTCGCCGAGGCGGCCGGGTCCACGCCCGCGGTGGTCGACCGGCGCGTGCGGCGCGTGTACGGCGTGACGCCGCGCCAGCTCGTGCTGCGTACCCGGGTCGACCACGCGACGCGCCTGCTCGCCGGGAGCGCGGCGTCGATCGGCGAGGTCGCGGCGGAGAGCGGCTTCTACGACCAGCCGTCGTTCACGCGCACGTTCGCGCGCCTCGCGGGCGAGACCCCGGCCCAGTACCGCCGCCGCACCCGCCGCTGACGGCACCCCACGTCCCGCTGCCGAACCCGGGGTTGTGGTCGCCTCACGCGCCGAACCCGGGGATGTCGCCGGGCTCGGCACCAGGCGGGGGCGGGGCGCGCGCGGTGGCGCGCGACGGCGTCGGGCACGGAGACTGGCGGCATGACCTCCACCAGCTCCTCCCCCGGCGCCTCCGCCGGCCCTGTCCCGACCGTCGACCTGCCCGGCGGCGCAATGCCGCTGCTCGGGCTCGGGACGTGGCAGTCCGAGGGCGACGACGCGTACCGCGCCGTGCGCCACGCGCTCGACGTGGGCTACCGGCACGTCGACACCGCGACGGGTTACGGCAACGAGGCGCAGGTCGGGCGCGCGCTCGCCGAGTCGTCGGTGGACCGCGCCGACGTGTTCGTCACGACCAAGCTCCCGCCCGACGCCGCCGGGCGCGAGCGGGAGACGCTCGAGGCGTCGCTGCGCGACCTCGGCACCGACCACGTCGACCTGTGGCTCATCCACTGGCCGCCGGCGGGCGAGGCGTCGCCGTGGGTCTGGGAGCGGTTCGTCGAGCTGCGGAACGAGGGCAAGGCGCGGTCGATCGGGGTGAGCAACTACTCGGTCGAGCAGGTGGACGTCATCTCGGAACAGGTCGGCGAGGCGCCCGCCGTCGACCAGATCCCGTGGAGCCCCGCCGACTACGACCACCGCCTCGCGCACGAGCTCGCGCAGCGCGGCGTCGTCCTCGAGGGCTACAGCCCGTTCAAGCGCACCGACCTCGACGCGCCCGTGCTCGCCGAGGTCGCGGCCGCGCACGGCGTCACCCCGACCCAGGTCGTGCTGCGCTGGCACCTCGACCACGGGTTCGTCGTCATCCCGAAGTCCGTGACGCCGGAGCGCATCGAGGCGAACTTCCAGGTGACCGGGTTCACGCTCACGGCGGACGAGCTCGCGGCGATCGACGCGCTGGGGCACCGCCGGGGCGCGTGAGCGGCGAGCGCCCCCTCCGGAGGTAGCGTGACCCTCGGTGCCGCACACCCCCGCGGCACCGAGGAGAACCTCGAACCGGAGGAACCGTGACGACGACGTCCGTGCCGCCCACCACCACGAGCGGCGACCAGATCCCTGCCGACCACACGACCAGCATCCGTCCCACCCCCACCCCGGGCGCAGCCCCCGCCGACACCGCCCGCCAGGTGCCCGCCTCGGCCCTCGACACCGCGAAGGCGCAGCTCGCCGGGGCGGTGCAGGTCCTCGGCTACGACGACGGCCTGCACGAGATGCTCGCGACCCCGCGCCGCGAGGTGAACGTCGCCGTCCCCCTGCGGCGCGACGACGGCCGCACCGTCCTCTTCCACGGCTACCGCGTGCAGCACAACGTCTCGCGCGGCCCCGGCAAGGGCGGGCTGCGCTACGCGCCGAGCGTCGACGTCGACGAGGTCCGCGCGCTGGCCATGTGGATGACGTGGAAGTGCGCGATCGTCGACCTGCCGTACGGCGGGGCGAAGGGCGGGGTCGCGATCGACCCGCGCTGCTACTCCGACGCCGAGCTCGAGCGCGTCACGCGCCGCTACACCTCGGAGATCATGCCGGTGATCGGCCCGGAGCGGGACATCATGGCGCCCGACATGGGCACGAGCGAGCGGACCATGGCCTGGGTCATGGACACCTACTCGGTCAACCAGGGCTACACGATCCCCGCCGTCGTGACGGGCAAGCCCATCACCGTGGGCGGGTCGCTCGGGCGCACGACGGCGACCAGCGCCGGGGTCGTGCACGTCACCGCCGCGGCGCTCGACGAGGCGGGCGTGCCGCTGTCGGAGGTGAGCGTCGCGATCCAGGGGTTCGGCAAGGTCGGGTCGCACGCGGCGGCGCTGTTCGCGGCGCGCGGGGCGCGCGTCGTCGCGGTGTCCGACCAGTACGGCGGCGTGCACGACCCGGACGGGCTCGACGTGCGCTCGCTGTTCGAGCACGTCGCGTCGACGGGCAGCGTCGTGGGCTTCGACCGCGCCGACCCGATCGACAACGACGCGCTGCTCGCGCTGGAGGTCGACGTGCTGGTCCCGGCCGCGGTGGAGGGCGTGCTCGACGGCGACACCGCGCGCACGGTGCGCGCCCGCTGGGTCGTCGAGGGCGCCAACGGGCCGACGACCGCCGAGGGCGACCGCGTGCTCGCCGCGAACGGCGTGACGGTCGTGCCGGACGTCCTCGCGAACGCGGGTGGCGTCGTCGTCTCCTACTTCGAGTGGGTCCAGGCCAACCAGGCGTACTGGTGGACCGAGCAGGAGATCGGCGAGAAGCTCGAGCACCGCATGCTGCACGCGTACGACGAGGTCGCGGGCCTCGCGCGCCGCGAGGAGCTGAGCCTGCGCGACGCCGCGCTCGTCATCGGCGTGCAGCGCGTGGCGGAGGCCCACCAGATCCGCGGCCTCTACCCCTGACGCGCGGCGTCCCGCCCGGCGCGCGGGTCAGCCGCGCGCCGGGCGGGTCGCGGCGACGAGGGACGCCACGAGCGCGACCACGGACGCCCCGACGGCCGCCCAGGCCACGGTGGTGTCCACGAGCTCGCCCTGGAACCGCCCGACGGCGATCCACGCGAGACCCCACGCCATCGCGAGGCCGACGCCGAGCGCGACCGCGCGGCGTCCGGCGGCGAACGCCGCCCACGCGACGGACAGCGCCGCGGCGAGCACGACGAGCACGACCGACCAGCCCGTCGCGCCGAGCCCGAGGTCTCCGGCACCCGCGTCCGCGAGCGCCGCGGCGACGTTCGCGAGCGTCGCGACGCTCACCCAGCCGGTGTACAAGCCCATCGTCCCGTCGAGCACGACGGCCTGGGCGGTCGACTCCGGCCGCCGGCGTACCAGCCGCACGACGACCACCGCGTTGACGGCGAGCAGCGCCGCGATGACGACGACGCTGAGCGGGATCCACCCGGCCTGCACGACACCGATCCACGCGGCGTTGAGGACCATGGAGACGAGGACCCACCACGCAGTCGCACGCAGCCGCGGGCTGGAGGCGTGGCGGGGCAGCACCTGGTAGACCGCGAAGACGAACAGCCCGAGGTAGATCACGGACCAGATCCGGAACGCCGGGTTGTCGGGCGCCACGGGCGTGGCGGTCGAGGACAGAGCGCCGCCGGCGGTCTGCTCGACGGCGGTGCCGCCGAACGCGCCGGCGCCGTACGCCGCGGCACCGGCGGCGACGAGCGAGCCGACGAGGACGACGACCTGGCGGACACGGTCGGAGGGCGCGGGCGCGGGGACGGCGCCCGCCGGGACGGCTGCTGTGGTCATGCCTCCAGCCTGACATCACTCAGCATGCTGAGCATCTGGGGAGAGGCTCACGCTACGCCACGCCCTCGGGAAGCCGAGGCCGGGCCCGCGCCGTATGGCCGTAGGGGTCGCAGGGCCACCCACGGCGGCGCAACCTGCCACTGGCCGCGCCATCTGTACCGTCCCGGAGCCAGGCGGTCGCCGCCGAACCGGGCTCGCATGACGAGGGATCAGAGCGCAGAACACCGGACGGCGAGGCACCGTGGGGGTGGGTGTCGACGCCTCGCCATCGGCTGGCGGCAACACACCACCCGGGTCGGTGATCACGAACCACGATACGACTTGAGCGGAGAGAGGGGTCTGCTGGACGGATAGGCGACAGGTCAGGGTGTCACCTGTTCGTGCAGCAGACCCACGTTCCCCACGGTGACGTGCGGGTTCGGGTGGTGTAGCGGCAACGGATCTGGCGCTGCCCGGAGGCGGCATGCCCTCGCGGGTCGTTCGTTGAGCAGGTCCCGGCACTGGTCGCGCCCCGCGGCTCGATCACCTGTCGGGCGGTGGCGTGGGCGATCGGGCAGCTGCGTGGTGAGCACGCCACGATCGCGGGTTTGGCACGCCGACTGGGAGTCTCCTGGTGGGCACTGTGGCGCCTAGTGCGTCCCGAGCTCGAACGCCTCGCCGCAGACGAGTCCCGCTTCGCCAGGGTCAGGAGCCTCGGGGTCGACGAGCACGTCGGGCACCACGGCGACCGACGCACGAAGGGTCCCAAGGAGCTGACCGGGATGGTCGACCTCACCCGCGACGAGGACGGACGTGCATGCCCGGCTGCTGGACCTGGTTCCGGGCCGGTCGCAGAAGGCCTACACCGACTGGCTGACCGCCCATGGTCAGAAGTTCCGCCAAGGTGTGCAGGTCGCGGCGTTGGATCCGCTCGGCGGCTACAAGTCCGCCATCGACGACCAGCTGCAGGACGCCACCGCGGTCCTGGATGCGTTCCACGTCGTCAAGCTCAGCACCCAGGTGGAGCCTGACCCGGTTTCCCGGACAGGTTCTGTTGGTTGATCATGCCGCGAGGTCGGCGGCGGTGTGAAGGGTTTCGAACTCGGTGGGGCTGCGG
>NZ_JBHVMH010000013.1:38407-135529 GCF_042797035.1 Cellulosimicrobium sp. NPDC057862 | reverse complement strand
AGGTAGAACCCCACGGGTTCTACCTCGCGGCCGGAGGCTCTACCTCGCGCATCCCTCTCTGCTCCTGACGAATCGCACTGGTCCTCAGGCGCCCGCGCGGCGCAGGATGGAAGGCGTGCGCGACCGATGAGTTCTGCCGGCCCCGACGGTCGGTGGGTGGGTGGCCCGGAGAGCCGGGCGGCTCGTCGGCAGCGGCGAACGACCATCCCGCGGAGGGGACATGACCGACACTGCACGCGGCGACCTCGCCGTCGAGGCACGCGGCCTCGTCAAGCACTTCACGACCGGGAAGTCCGTGACCAAGGCGGTCGACGGCATCGACCTGCTCATCCCCGAGGGCACGGTGTTCGGTGTGCTCGGGCCGAACGGCGCGGGCAAGACGACCGCCGTGCGCATGCTCGCGACGCTCCTGCGACCGGACGCGGGGACGGCGCGCGTGCTGGGCCACGACGTGGTGCACGACGCCGACAAGGTCCGCTCCGCCGTCGGGCTCACCGGGCAGTACGCGTCGGTGGACGAGGACCTCACGGGGACGGAGAACCTCGTGATGCTCGCGCGGCTCTACGGGTTCCTCGGGGGCACGGCGCGAGGTCGCTCGGCCGAGCTCCTGGAGGCGTTCGGCCTCGGGGACGCGGGCGACCGCCAGGTCAAGACGTACTCGGGCGGCATGCGGCGCCGCATCGACCTCGCGGCGAGCCTCGTCATGAGCCCGCGCGTCATCTTCCTCGACGAGCCGACGACGGGCCTCGACCCGCGCAGCCGCAACCAGGTGTGGGACATCGTGCGCGTGCTCGTCGCGGACGGCGCGACGGTCCTGCTGACCACGCAGTACCTGGAGGAGGCGGACCAGCTCGCCGACCGGATCGCCGTGATCGACCACGGCAAGGTCATCGCGGAGGGCACCGCGACGGAGCTCAAGCGCTCCGTGGGCGAGGGCGCCGTCCACGTGCGGCTCGCGGACTCGACCCAGCGGGGTCGCGCGGCGGAGGTCGTGGGCGCGCTGCTCGGCACGGAGATCACGCTCGCGAACGACCCGTACGCGTTCACGGCGCGCGTGCCCGACGACGGCGCGGCCGACGTCGCGCGCATCCTGCCCGCGCTCGGGGACGAGGGCATCGTCGTCCCCGAGTTCACGCTCGGCCAGCCGAGCCTCGACGAGGTGTTCCTCGCGCTGACGGGCCAGCCCATGGAGGACGACGAGACGATCGAGGAGGTGGCCTGATGGCCGTCGACCCCACCATCACCGCCGCGGAGATGCGCGCGCCGGAGGCGAACGCGCTGCGGGCCGCGGTCGCGCTCGAGCGGCGGCCCTCGCGCCCCTCGCCCGTGTCCGCGACCCTCACCTACACGTGGCGCGCGCTGCTCAAGATCAAGCACGTGCCGGAGCAGCTCTTCGACGTCACGGTCTCGCCGATCATCTTCACGCTCATGTTCACGTACCTGTTCGGCGGCGCCCTCGCCGGGGACGTGCAGAGCTACCTGCAGTTCCTCCTGCCGGGCATCCTCGTGCAGGCGGTGCTCTTCACGACGATCTACACCGGCTACACGATGAACACGGACATCAGCAAGGGCGTGTTCGACCGGTTCCGGTCGCTGCCGGTGTGGCGGCCCGCACCGATCGTGGGCGCGCTGCTCGGCGACACCGTCCGCTACACGATCGCGTCGGTCGTGACGCTGGCCCTCGGCCTCGTCCTGGGCTTCCGCCCGCCGGGCGGGGTCGTGGGGGTGGTCCTCGGGATCGTGCTGCTGCTCGTGTTCGCGTTCGCCCTGAGCTGGGTGTTCACCGCGCTCGGGCTGGTGCTGCGCTCCCCCAACGCCGTCATGGGCACCTCGATGCTCGTGCTCATGCCGCTGACGTTCGCGTCCAACATCTTCGTGGACCCGTCGACGATGCCCGTCGTGCTGCAGCGGTTCGTCGACGTCAACCCCGTCACGCACCTCGTGACCGCGGTCCGCGGCCTCATGGCGGGCGAGCCGGCGACAGAGGGGATCGTGTGGGTCCTCGTCGCGTCGGTCGTCCTCACCGCGATCCTCGCCCCGATCACGATGCGGCTCTACCGCAACCGCAGCTGACCGGTCATCGGCCGACGTCCTTGCGCAACAGGTGCTCGCCCGCGAGGCTCACGGCCTCGCGGGTCGAGCGCCCCGGGTGGTGCGCGACCATGAAGTGCCGCGCCACGGCGAGGGAGAACATCAACGTGCTGCGAGCCTCAACCTCGTCGGGGTCGTCCACGAAGGTCGCGAAGAGCCCGCGCAGGTAGTCCATGCGCCGGTCGTCGACGCGCCGCAGACGCTCGGCGACGGCGTCGTCACGTCGTGCCCACTCGCGCACCGCGAGGTCGAGGCGGTGCTGGTCCGCGACGTGCGAGAGCTGCCCGGCGCGCCGGAGCCGCTCGACCGCGTCGCCGCCCTCGGCCTCCGCCTCCGCGAGCACGGCGTCCGTGCAGCGCCGCTCCCACGCGTCGAGCATCGCCTCCAGGAGAGCCGGGCGGTCGGCGAAGTGCCCGTAGAAGCCCCCCTTCGTGACGCCGAGACGGGCGGCGAGGACCTCGATCCGGACGGCGTCCGGTCCGCCCTCGGCGAGCGCGTCGAGGCCGGCGTCGACCCAGCGGTGCTGAGGAGTGCGGGTACGGGCGGGCATGCGTCGCGTCCTCTCGGTCGTGGCGGTCGTGGGCGACCGATGCATACGGTACCGTACGGATGAACCGTACGGACCCGTATACATCGGAGGTCGTCCATGATCGAGGCATCGTCGAGCGCCCTGAAGGCGACGCGCGTCGCGGCAGGAACACTCGTCACGCTGGGCACCGGTCACCTGGTGATCGTGTCGGTGGTGGGGCGCGACCGCCTTGCCGCGTGGGTGGACACGGGGCTCTGGGCGGCCGTCCCGCTCTTCCCGGGCGCACGGCCGAGCACCGCGACGCTGAACGACCAGGTGGCGTTCTGGAGCGGGGTCGGGAGCTTCGCCGTGCCGCTCGTCGTGCTGGGCGGGCTGGTCTGGTGGCTCGCGTCGAGGAGCCTCGTGCCGCCCGAAGCGGTGGGCTGGGGTCTCGTCGCGTGGTTCGCGCTGGGCGCGGTCGTCCTCGTGCCGTCGCCGATGATCGTCGGCGCCCTGGCCGGAGCGCTCCTCGTGGTCGCCGCGCGACTCAGCCGTCCTCGGCCGCCGGGGCGTCGTCCTCGCACTTCTTCGTCACGACCATGACCGGGCACGCCGAGTGGTGCAGGACCGCCTGGCTCGTGGAGCCGAGCAGGAGCCCGCGGAACCCGCCGCGGCCGCGCGAACCCACGACGATGAGGTCGGAGGCCGTCGAGAACTCGGTGAGCAGCTCCGCGCCCGTGCCGTCGAGGACGATGCGCTTGATCGTGAGTCCCGGGTGCTCCGCCTCGTGACGGTCGATGATGACGTTCAGGCCCTCGGTGATGTCCGCGAGGACCTGCTCGTGGTCGATCGACGCGGGCAGCCACGCGAGGAGTCCTGCGCCGGCGCCGACCGGGACGCCGGCGACCGCGACGAGCTCCGCGTCCCAGGCCTGGGCCTGACGGATGGCGTGGCGCAGGGCGATCTCCGCCGAGGGCGACCCGTCGACGCCGACGACGATGCGCCGCAGCGGCTTGACGGCGGGGACCTCCTGAGCCGCGCCCTCCTCGCCCTTGGCCCCGGAGCGGAACGGCACGACGACGGTCGGGCAGTGGGCGTGCGCGGGCAGCGCCGAGGACACGGTGCCGAGCAGGCGCTCGGTGAATCCGCCCCGGCCCCGCGTGCCGACGACGACGAGCGAGTGCTCGCGCGACATCTCGACGAGCACGCCCGCCGCGTCACCCGTCGTCACCGTGGCCGTGGTCCGGACGCCGGCCGCCTCGGACCGCGCGCGAGCCTCCTCGAGGACCGCGCGCGCACCCTCCTGGATGGCCGAGTCGTCGAGCGCCGCGTAGCCGCCGTCCAGCGAGGCAGCGGTGAACGACGGCAGCGAGTAGGTGCAGACGATGTGGAGCGGCCAGCCCACCTGCAGCGCGTACGCCGCGGCCCAGTCCAGGGCGTGCAGGCTCGGCGCCGAGCCGTCGACGCCGACGAGGACGGATTCCGTGCGGGTCATGAGCGACTCTCCTCTCGACGGCCCGGTGCCATCGGACGACCAACCTAGCCGAGACCAGCGCGCCCGTCCGTCTGCCACGAGTCACGAACACGTCAAGAATGCCACGAACCCCGCCTCCTCGCGACGATGCGCGAGGTGACGGGGTTCGTCAGGCCAGTGACCGCAGGGGTCCTGAGGCGTGGGAGATCAGGCCACGCGGATGAACGTGGGGTTCGACTGCCAGATCTGACGGAACTGGACGGTCTTCCCGGGACGCGGAGCGTCGATCATCATGTTGTCGCCCGCGTAGATCGCGATGTGGCCCGGCGTCCAGATGAGGTCGCCCGGCTGCGCCTGGTCGCGCGACACCTTGGTGCCGACGGAGCCCTGGGCGCTCGACGTGCGCGGCAGGCTGATGCCGACCTGCGCGTAGACGTAGCTGGTGAAGCCCGAGCAGTCGAACCCGTCGGGGGTCGTGCCGCCGTAGACGTAGGGGACGCCCACGTAGCGCGCGGCGATCGAGACGATGGTCGAGCCGTAGGCCGAGGCCGGGACCTCGACGGCCGCCTCCTGCTGGGCAGGAGCCTCGGACTGGGTGGACTGACGCTCCTGCGTGCGGCTCGTCTGCGTGGTGCGGACGGGCTCCGGCTCAGGCTCCGGCTCGGGAGCCGGGGTCACGGTGACGGGGGCGGCAGCCTGCTCGATCGTGAACGCCGCGTCAGCCGCGACGGTCACTGCGGGGGCGGCCTCGAGCGCCTGGCGCGCCTGCGCGGTGAGGGCGCTGAGGTCGACGGCGTTGAGCTTGCCGGACTCGTTGTCGACGGGGGCCGCGGTCGCGGGGGCGGCGGCACCGATCATCGAGACGATGAGGCCCGAGGACGCGGCGACGACGGCGGTGCGGCGACCGACGGTCGACATCTGGTCCGACGCGGCCTGGGCGATAGAGCTGAGTGGCGTCACGGGACGCCGCGCCGCGCGGTGGCGGGCGCGAGTCGTGCTCACGGTCACTTTGTGCCTCTCCAAGACGCCTGCGAGGTCAGCTGTCGGGTTCGGGTGGAAGAGTCACCCGGCCCGGCGGACCGGAGTCCGTCGGGCTTCACCCCAAGGGCGCTGTCTCCAGCACCCGGAAGTGGGTCCCCCGTCCCTGTCATCGGGTCGTCGTTGGCCTCATGCGGTGACAGGGTTAGGCGTTCCGCGCGAGGACTCCGTCGAATGGGTATTCCGATGGAGCAGCACCGACCGTACAGGACGCTCCGGCAAAAGTCACGTTCCCATTACGAATCGATGCGGACGATCACGTCGCCGCAGGTCAGCGCGCATTTGCGCGTGAACGGAGGGCTATCCCCGGGCGACGAAGAGGTGACGCGCGACGTCGTCGGGCAGGTCCAGCACGACCTCCGCGCCCTCCCCCTGCACGGTCACTCCGCCGTCGCCCGCCGACCGCACGACGAGGGTCCGGCGAGGCAGCACCTCGGCCTCCGCGAGCCGGGAGAGCAGCTCGACGTCGACCTGGATCGGCTCGGCGATCCGCTGGAGCACGACGCGCGCCTCCGCGCCGTCCCGACCGTGCTCCGCGAGGAACACCGGGAGCGAGACGACGCCGTCGAGGAAGTCGACCTCCTCGAACTGCTCCCCCAGCTCCGGCAGCCCCGGGATCGGGTTCCCGTACGGGTCGAAGTGCGGGTGGTCGAGCAGCCCGATGAGGCGTTCCTCGACGAGCTCGCTCATGACGTGCTCCCAGCGGCACGCCTCGGTGTGCACGTACTCCCAGTCGAGCTTGATCACGTCGGTGAGCAGCCGCTCTGCGAGCCGGTGCTTGCGCATGACGCGCGTCGCCTTGTCGTGGCCGGCGGAAGTGAGCTCCAGGTGGCGGTCGCCCGTGACGACCACGAGACCGTCGCGCTCCATGCGCGCGACCGTCTGCGACACCGTGGGCCCCGAGTGCCCGAGGCGCTCCGCGATGCGCGCGCGCAGCGGGACGATGCCCTCTTCCACGAGCTCGTAGATCGTCTTCAGATACATCTCGGTGGTATCGATCAGATCGGTCACGTCACGCTCCCAGTCGCTCGTCGGCTCGGGGCGCCCGGTCGTCGTCGCCGCGGGGCGCCTGCCCGCACCGGCGGGCCGCTGGGGACAGTCTATGGCGAGCCCGTGACCCGGCCCGGGGGCCGCGCGGGAGAACACGTGGTGCCGACCCCGACCGGAGGGTCCGGCACCCGTCGACGAACCGTCGACCACCCTCGCGCGCGTCCGCGGACGCCGCTCCCGGCCGACGTGGCACGCGCGTAGGGTGACGACGTGCCTGATCCCGCCACCACCCCGATCACGATTCCCTCGGACCTCCTGCCGGCCGACGGCCGCTTCGGCTCCGGGCCGAGCAAGGTCCGCGCCGCGCAGGTCCGCGCGCTGTCCGACGCCGGCGCGTCCCTGCTCGGGACGTCCCACCGCCAGGCGCCGGTCCGCTCGGTCGTGCGGCGGACGCGCAAGGGGCTCGCCGAGCTCTTCGCGCTGCCCGAGGGCTACGAGGTCGTGCTCGGCAACGGTGGCTCCACGACGTTCTGGGACGTCGCCACGGCCTGCCTCGTGCGCACCAAGGCGCAGCACGCCGCGTTCGGCGAGTTCGGCGCGAAGTTCGCCGCGGCGACGACGGCCGCGCCGTTCCTCGAGACGTCGCAGGTGATCTCGGCCCCCGCCGGGTCCGTCGCGCTGCCCGCGCCCGCCGACGACGTCGACGTGCACGCGTGGCCCCACAACGAGACCTCGACCGGCGCCATGGCGTCGGTCCGCCGCGTCCCGGGCTCGCGCGAGCGCGGCGCGCTCACGCTCGTCGACGCCACCTCGGGCGCCGGCGCGCTCCCGGTGGACGTCGCCGAGACCGACGTCTACTACTTCGCCCCGCAGAAGGTCTTCGGGTCCGACGGCGGCCTCTGGCTCGCGCTGTGCTCGCCCGACGCGCTCGCGCGCGCGGAGGAGGTCGAGTCGAGCAGCACCCGGTGGGTGCCGGAGTCGTTGTCGCTGCGCACGGCGGCGGCCAACTCGCGCCTGGACCAGACGCTCAACACGCCCGCGATCGCGACGCTCGTCATGCTCGCGGAGCAGGTCGAGTGGATCCTCGGCAACGGCGGGCTCCCGTGGGCCGCGGCCCGGTCGGCCGAGTCCGCCGCCCACCTGTACGGCTGGGCCGAGGCCCGCGAGTGGGCGACGCCGTTCGTCACCGACCCCGCGCAGCGGTCCACCGTCGTCGGCACGATCGACCTCGACGACGCGATCGACGCGACCGCCGTCGTGGCCGCGCTCCGCGCGAACGGGATCCTCGACGTCTTCCCGTACCGCAAGCTGGGCCGCAACCAGCTCCGCGTCGCGATGTTCCCGGCGATCGAGCCCGACGACGTCCGCGCGCTCACGGCCTGCGTCGACCACGTGGTCAGCCACCTCGCCTGACGTCCCCCGTCGTGCACGACCGGGGCGCCCGCACGAGGTGACACGACAAGGGCGGTCGGGGCGCTCGCGCCGGGCCGTGGCGGGTCTGGCGGGAGCGGCGAGGGACGAGCCGCGGACGGTAGACCCGGCGCGAGCGCCCCGACCGCCACCCAACCCGGCCCCGTGGGCCCGTGCCTCATGCGGCGCGCGCCGCCTCCTCCGCGTCCTCGACGCCCAGGCGACGGCGGGTCTCGGCCCGGGCGGACCGGTCCGCCGGGGTGCCCGCGTCGAGGTAGCGCACCACGAGGTGCGGGCGCTGGAGGACGCGGTAGCGGACCTCGAGGTGCCAGTTGCGCACGGCCCAGACGGCGGCGCCCACGGCGACGAGGCCGGCGGTGATCGACCCGACGCCGATGGCCCAGCGCGGGCCCCACGCCTCGGCGATCCAGCCGACGAGGGGCGACCCGACCGGCGTCGCGCCGAGGAACACGATCATGTAGAGCGACATGACGCGCCCGCGCATCACGGGGTCGACGGACATCTGGATCGTGGAGTTCGCGGCGGTCATCATCGTGAGCGACGCGAGGCCCACCGGGATGCACGCGATCGCGTAGCTCGGGTACGTCGGCATGAGGGCCATGACGCCCGTCGCGACGGCGAACCCGAACGCGGACCCGATGACGAGCCGGACGCGCGGTCGCTCGCGCCGCGCGGCGAGCAGCGCGCCGGTCAGCGACCCGATCGCGAGGATCGAGCCGAGGATCCCGTACTCCCCCGGGCCCTTGCCGAACTCGACCTTGGCCATCATCGCGGACGTGAGCTGGAAGTTGAGCCCGAACGTCGACACGACGCCGACGACGACCATGATGACGATGATGTCCGTCCGCTTGCGCACGTACCGGATGCCCTCGCGGATCTGGCCCTTCTCGCGCGGTGCGCTCGGCAGCACGTGGAGCTCGCGCGTGCGCATGTACAGGAGCGCGAGGATCGTCGCCCCGAACGTCACGCCGTTGATGATGAACAGCCAGCCCGAGCCGACGGCCGCGATGAGCAGCCCGGCGACGCCCGGCCCCACGAGGCGCGCGGCGTTGAACGACGCGCTGTTGAGCCCGACGGCGTTGGACAGCTTGTCGGCGGGCACCATCTCCGCGACGAACGTCTGGCGCACGGGGTTGTCGAACGCGGTGACGACGCCGAGCAGGCCGGCGAACACGTAGACGTGCCAGAGCTGGACGTGCCCGGACAGCACGAGCGCGCCCAGGCCGAGCGCGAGGACTCCCATCGCGCCCTGGGTGGCCATGAGGAGCCGGCGGCGCGGCAGCCGGTCGGCGAGCAGGCCCGCCCACGCGGACAGCGCGAGCACGGGCGCGAACTGCAGCGCCGTCACGACGCCGACGGCGATGCCCGAGTTGTCGGTGAGGTCGGTGAGGACGAGCCAGTCCTGCGCGACGCGCTGCATCCAGGTGCCGACGTTCGCGACGAGCGCGGCGCCGAACCAGACGCGGTAGTTGTAGTACTTCAGGGAGGTGAACGTCGCGCTCATCGGGCGGCGATCCGGGTCAACAGCTCACTGGCGCGGGCCAAGGTCTCTCTTTCGTCGGGCGTGAGGGAGGACAGCTGCTGCGTGAGCCACGCGTCCCGGCGGCGGCGGGTCTCCTTGACCTCGCGCACCCCGGCGTCGGTGAGCCGCACGACGACCTGACGCCGGTCGCTCGGGTGCTCGCCCTTCTCGACGAGCCCCATCTCGACGAGGGCGTTGACGGCACGCGTCATCGACGGCGGCCTGACGCGCTCGTGGTCGGCGAGCTCGCTCGGCGACATCGCGCCGTGCTTGTGCAGCACAGTGAGCACGCCGAACCGGCCCTCGGGCAGGTCGGCCTCGCCGCGCTGTGCGCGCAGCCGACGCGAGATGCGGGTCAGCGCCACGCGGAGCTCGCCGCCGAGGGTGGCGGGCCGGCACTGGCTCCGGGAGGGGGCAGTGGGGTCCGCAGCAGGCATGATAGTTACCTTAACTCATTACCTAGGGTAAATAAAGAGGCGCACGTCACCCCCGGGCGACGGTGGAGGGAAGGTACGTGTCCTGATCAGGGCACGTAGGCGACGGCGACGCGCCCGTCGCCACGTGCGACGACCGCGCCGCTCGCGTGGGGTACGAAGACCGACTCGCCGCGCGCCACGCGCGTCTCGACGGCTCCCGCGCCGACGCCCTCGGCGAGCGTCACGGCACCGTCGAGGCACAGCACGACGCGCGGACCGGCGTCGGGCAGGGACACCGCACCGGTGACCCGGCCCGCACGGAGCGCGAACTCCGCGACGGGCGGGCGATAGGTAACGAGTCCGGACCCGTCGTCGACCAGGCGCGGGCGCGCGGCGGGCCCGGGCGTGCACGTGGCGCACTCGAGCAGCGCGTCGACGTCGACGAGCTTGCTCGTGAGGCCGGCGCGCAGGACGTTGTCGGAGCTCGCCATGATCTCGACCGCGCAGCCGGACAGGTAGGCGTGCACGTGCCCTGACGGGACGAACATCGACTCCCCTGGCGCGAGCGTGACCCGGTTGAGCATGAGCGAGACGACGGCACCCGGGTCGCCCGGGTGCTGCTCGGCGAGCGACAGCACCGTGGCGTCGGCGCGCCGTGACGTGCGTCGCGGACTTCCGGGCGCCGGGACGGCACCCCGCTCGGCCCGGCCCCGCACCGAGGCGACGGTCCGCGCGAGGTCCGCCGCGACGTCGGGCTCGGACCGGGCATGGAGCGCGAGCGTGAACGCCTCGCGGACGCCGGCCTCGGTCGGCCGGGCGACGAGCGCGGCCCGCATGCGGGCGACGAGGTCGCCGTCGAGTCCGTCGAGGAGCTCGAGGATGCGCGCGGGCCGTCGGAATCCGGAGAGGCCCTCGAAGCGCGACACCGCCACGACCATCTCAGGTTTGTGCTGGTCGTCGTGGAAGCTGCGCAGCGGCGAGTCGCGCGCCACGCCCTCCCGGTTCTCGCGGTTGAACCCGGCGCGGGCCCGGTGCGGGTGCGGGTGGACCTGCAACGACAGCGCGCGCTCGGCGGCGAGCACCTTGAGGAGGAACGGCAGTCGGGGACCGTACTGGTCGAGCACGCGCTGGCCCAGCGCCCCCACCGGGTCGGAACGCACCAGGTCCACGAGCGTCGTGCCCGACGCCGCCGCCCCGCCCGGGCGCGGTCGCTCGCCCGGGCGCCCCGCGCCGTCGGGCACGACGCGTGACGGGGCGAGCGGGTGCGCGCCCATCCACAGCTCGGCCGCCGGGCGACCGTCCGTCTCCACCCCCAGGAGGTCCTGGATGGCCGACGTCGAGCCCCAGTCGTACGGCTGGACGGTGTTCTCCAGCCGGTAGAACGCGGGCGGACGAGCGGCGGGGAGGGCGTCGACCGACGCCTTCCCCGACCGCTCGTCCGCCGCGCTCGTCATAGGCCGAGCCTAGAGGCCCAACGCCTCACGGATCGGGCCGAGCAGGAAGTACACGAGGAACATCGCCGACGCGACCCACATGAGCGGGTGGATCGCGCGGACCTTGCCGAGCGCGAGCTTGATGACGACGAACGCGAGGAAGCCCGCGCCGATGCCGTCCGCGATCGAGTAGGTGAACGGCATGACGATGATCGTGAGGAAGGCCGGGATCGCGATCTCGACGTTCTTCCAGGAGATGCCGGCGATCTGCGTCATCATGAGGAACCCGACGAAGACCAGCGCGGGCGCGGCCGCCTCGTAGGGCACGAGCGCGACGAGCGGCGACAGGAACGTCGCGAGCAGGAACGCGACGCCCGTGACGACGGACGCGAGGCCGGTGCGCGCGCCCTCGCCGGCGCCGGTCGTGGACTCGACGAAGCTCGTGTTCGACGACACGGAGCCTGCGCCGCCCGCGGCCGCGGCGAGCGAGTCGACGACGAGGATCGCGCGCGAGCGCGGCGGGGTGCCGTCCTCGTCGAGCAGGCGCGCCTCGGCGCCGACCGCGACCATCGTGCCCATCGTGTCGAAGAAGTCGGCGAGCAGGAGCGAGAACACCAGCAGGATGACGGTGACGGTCGCGATGTTCTGGAACGAGCCCAGGAGCGAGAACTGGCCGAGGAGGCCGAAGTCGGGGACCTGCGCGACGCCGTCGAACGTGGGCGCGTTGAGGTTGAAGCCGTTCGGGTTCGAGCCGTCGGGCGCCTTCGCGCCGATGTGCAGGGTGTTCTCCAGCACGACGGCGAGCGCGGTCGCCGTGAGGATCGCGACGAGCAGGGCGCCCTTGACCTTGCGGACCCACAGCACGATCGTCAGCACGAGCCCGACGACGAACACGAGGATCGGCCACGTGCCGAGGTTGCCGAGCGCGAGGAGCGTGCCGCTGCCGGCGGTGACGAAGCCCGCGTTGACGAGGCCGATGAGCGCGATGAAGAGGCCGATGCCCACGCTGATGGCGGTCTTCAGCTCGACCGGGACCGCGCGGAAGACCGCCTCACGGAACCCGGTGAGCACGAGGACGAGGATGATGAGGCCCTCGATGACGACGAGGCCCATCGCGTCCGCCCACGTCACCCCCGGCAGCGACGCGATCGAGTACGCCACGACCGCGTTGAGGCCCAGCCCGGCCGCGAGACCGAGGGGGAAGTTCGCGAAGACGCCCATGGCGATCGTCATGACGCCCGCGACGAGCGCGGTCGCCGCGGCGATCTTGCCGAAGTCGGGCGCGTTGCCGCCGCCGAGGAACTGGCCCGTGCCGTCCTGGACCGTCCCGATGATCAGCGGGTTCAGCACGATGATGTAGGCCATCGCGAAGAACGTGACGAGACCACCACGGATCTCGGTGCCGATCGTCGAGCCGCGCTCGGTGATCTTGAAGAAGCGGTCGATCGCGCCGGACGCAGGGGGCGGCGCCTTCTCGTCCTCGCGGACGGAGGTGGGTGTGGACATGGTGAGAATGCTGCCAGAACCCTGTGACCGCGCGGTAACACGCGGGACACGGTCTGGCATCGCCCCCGGGAGGTGTCCGTGCACGTCAGGCGGCGCCGACCGCGGCGAGCGCCGCGACGGGTGTGCTCGACGCCACGTCGGCGTCGTCGTTCCCGCCCCCGCGGAGACCGTCGAGGGCCGCGAGGCGCGGCGTGCCCGCGCCGTGCCCGAGCCCCTCCGCCGTCCTGAGGTCGGTGACGGTCCGGGGAGCGTCGGTCGCGAGCTGCACCGCGTGGAGCGCGTCGAGGATCGCGGCCGCCCGCTCGCCGGCCGGTCCGTCGGGAACCCCGTGCACGAGCCGCGCCGGGCGCAACAGGTCGACGACGGCGTGGCCCGGTCGGTGCTCGTCGGGCACCCACGCGACGGTCGCCTTGACGCCGTCGGCGAGGAGGGTGGCCGCGAGCCACTCGGCCGTGCCGGCCGGGACCCGGGCGCGCCCGACGACCAGGTCCCCCGGGCCGAGGTGCGGGGCGAGGTCGTCGAGCGCGTCGCGGAGCGCCACCACGCGGGAGACGCCGTCGGGGTCGGGGTCGGGGCCCGCGCCGACGCACAGGACGTGCACGCGCGCACCGGCGACCGCGGTGCGGTCCGATGTCGGGCGCAGCCGACCGCTCACGAGGCCGAGCGCGAGGAGCCGGTGGAGACGGGGCTCAGCGGCGCGGACCGGTCCCGTCCGGAGCGCGTCGAGCGCGCGGGGATCCGTGTCGTGGAGCACGACCTCGTGGCCCGCCGCCGCGAGGCAGGCCGCGTGCAGGACGCCGCGGCGACCGCATCCCGAGACCGAGACCCGCACGACGCACCTCCCGCGCCCGACCCTGCACCCCGCCGGCCTCAGTAGGCCCCGGAGCCGGAGAACACCGCGCGCGCCGTGCGCGCGAGGATGAGGAAGTCGCCGAACATCGTCCAGTTCTCGACGTAGTAGACGTCGAGGCGGACGCTCTCCTCCCACGACAGGTCCGACCTGCCGCCGACCTGCCACAGACCGGTGAGGCCGGGCTTGACCAGGAGCCGACGACGCACCTTCTTCTCGTACTTCTGGACCTCGCGCGGCAGCGGCGGCCGCGGCCCGACGAGGCTCATGTCGCCGCGCAGGACGTTGAACAGCTGCGGGAGCTCGTCCAGCGAGTAGCGGCGCAGCACGCGGCCGACGCTCGTGACGCGCGGATCGTCGCGCATCTTGAACAGGGGGCCGGCGCCGTCGTTCTGCTCCTCGAGGTGCTGGACCTCGCGGTCGGCACCGGCGCGCATCGACCGGAACTTGAACATGGGGAACGTCCGCCCGTTGCGACCGACGCGCTCCTGACGGAAGAGCACCGGACCGCGGCTCGTGAGCCGGACCGCGAGCGCGACCATCACGAGCACCGGCAGCGCGGCCAGCGTGATGAGCGCAGCACCCGCCCAGTCGATGACCGACTTCACGGCGAACTTGGGGCCCGTGAACCGCGGCGCGTCCACGTGCAGGAGCGAGACGCTCTCCGCGGGCGTGATGGTGATGCGCGGTCCGGCGACGTCCGCGAGCTCGGCCGTGAGCATGAGGTCGACGCCGTACGGCTCGAGCTCCCAGCCCAGGCGTCGCACGACCTCGGCCGTGATGGCGTCCGACCCCGACACGGCGACGACGTCCGCGCCGACCCGCGTCGCGACCTCGCCCGCGTTCCGCAGCTCGCCGAGGACGGGGACGCCCCGGATCTCCTCGCCCGCACCGAAGCCACCCGACGGGACGCACACACCGACGACGCGGTACCCCGACTCGTCGCGGCCGTTCAGGTCGCGGATGAGCCGCTCGGCCTGGTCGCGGTGCCCGATCGCCAGCACGGCCGAGCGCATGCGCCCGTGCGCCCGCTGGCCGTGCAGCCACTGGCGCCACGCGTACCGCCCGAGGAGCAACCCGCCGAGCCCGATGGGGAAGGCGAACGCGAGGTACCCGCGCGCCTCCGGGAAGCGGAGCAGGAACGCGAGCACCGCGAGGATGGCGAAGAGCCGCCACGACGCGTCGAAGACCCGGTGGTACTCGGTGGGGCCGCTCCCCATGACCCGCGGGTCGCGGGTCCGGCTCGCGACGAGCGAGACGGACCAGGCGACACCGACGAGGAGGCTGAGGACCACGTACGGGACCCGGGCCTCACGGACGGGCTCGTCGATGAACTGGTCCCAGCGCAGGAAGTACGCGACGAGCACGGCGACGACGATCACGGCGGTGTCGGTGAGCAGGAGCCGGCGCCGGTAGGCGACCTCCCAGCCCTGCGCGGCGAACGCGGCGCGCGCGGCGCGGATCCGGGCTGCGGGAGTCGTGGCGAGAAGGGTGCGCAGGCTCCGCCTGGCGTCCTCGGTGACGCTGTGGGACATGCGTCCACCTCCGGTCGGTTCCACACCCTGCATGGCGACTCATCCTAGGGTTCAGAAACTGCGGGAACGAGAGTTGTCAGGGGGTTTCACCCGGGTGAGAAGACGTTCCGCACGGTCTCGGTCGGAGTCGTCCTGAGGGGCGGGATCCTGCGGATCTGACGCTGCGCTAGCCGCTCGAAGAATGAGATTGGACGGGTGTCCAGGTTCTACGTTCTGTCGAAGGTCCGGATACATCGGACGAAGGTCCCGAAGCGATGCTCGGCCCGGCGCCGACCAGATCCACCTGGACAGGTGACCACACGTGGAGGCCGTAGCGCGGCGCATGCATCCTAGCGTGCCGTTGCGAGTGCTCCCGACGTGTGCTCACACCAGAAGGAGATGTGGCGCAGGTCACGGCTGTGACATCCGGGTACGGGTGAAAACCGCGCCGTGGCTACGATGCCCCTGTGCCCTCGTTCGTCACGCTGCTGCTGCACCCCGACCGCCGACGCCCCGACCCGGCGCCCTGGCGGGTCGACCTGCGCGCCGTGATCCTCGCGGGCATGGCCTTGTGGACCGCCGCGCTCGTCGTCTGCGTGGTCCTCCTCGCGACCGGCACGCTCGGCCCGCGCGCGGTCGCGACGTGCGGGGCGGGCCTCGTCCTCGGCGTCCTCGGCCTCGCGTGGGAGCGTCGGAACCGCACGCGCTACCGCGCGTCGTCGGACGACTGAGGGTCGTCCCAGGCAGTCCGCGCCAGCGCGCCCTGCACCGCGTCCGGGTCGCGGAGCACCTCCTCGAGCACGCGCCGCGTGCCGTAGCGCCCGGCCACGACCGCGAGCCCCGCGGCGAGCCCGGCAGGCCCGCTCGCGTGCACGACGGCGTCCGCGCCCCCGTCGCGCTCCACCCACCACGAGACCGCGACCCCGCCCACCCGGAGGTCGTCGTGGCGCTCCCAGGTGCGCGGCACCGGTCCGTCGAGGACCGCGTGCACCGCCTCGGGGACGTCCGCACGACGACCGGCGGCGTCGGGGGCGGGGGCGTCGCGCGGGACGGTCGCGACGTCCAGGAGGTCCGCGACCTCGGCGACGAGGCCCGGCGGCGCAGGGAGGACCGCACGGACGGGCGACCACATCGGGTCGGGCGCGACGGCGACGTCGTCCGCGCCGACCACGAGCACTGCGCCGCCGCGCAGCGCGGGCACCCGGTCCGGCGGCGGGTCCAGCCGCTCGCCCCGGTCCGCGAGGACGCCGAGCGCACGCCAGAGCGTCAGCGCGGCCTGCGCGTCGACGGCCTGCCCGACGTCGGGCAGGTCGTCCAGCAGCTCGACCCACTCGTCCGGCTCGAGCTCCGCGAGGTCCCGCACGCCGCCCAGCGCGACCAGCGCCTCGTCGTCGAGTCCGTCCACCTCCGGCGGTGCCGGGCGCAGGAACGGTACCCGCCGGGGGCCGGTCCCGAGCGCGAACGCCCCACCGAGCTCCTCGCGCAGCCACCACCCGGTGTACGAGCGCGCCGCGGCCGTCCGGCCGCCCTCGGCCCGCACGGGGGCGAGCAGCGCCTCGCGCGCGGCAGGGTCCGCGGCGAGGCGCGCGAGGGCGTCGGGCCACGCGTCGTCGGCGACGGCGTCCAGGTCGGCGACCGCGACGACGTCACCCACGTACGCCTCGGGGCCGAGCGTCGTCGCGAGGTACGCGAGGTACCCGCCCCAGTCGGACAGCCACCCCTCCGGCGCGTGCGGGTCCAGGGCCGGCTCGTTGTCGGCCGACGCGGGCGTGAGCACGTCGCGCACGCGCAGCACGCCGAGCCCGACGGCCGCCCCCACCGCGCGCAGCACCGGCTCGCCCCAGCGGTCGACGACCGCGGGATCGACGAGGTCGAGCGTGCCGAGCGCGTCCGCGGCCCAGGTCCCGGGCAGCGCGCAGCCCCGCACGGGCGCGCGGTCGCCGTCGGCCGTCGGGACGGGCAGCTCGCCCCACCAGAACGGCAGCCCCGCCCGCGCCGGGTCCGGCACGTCTCGCACCGCCGCCGCGACCAGCGCGAGCAGCCGCTCGACGTCCGAGGACGGGTCGTCGCCCGCCTCGGCCGCGTCCGACGCCGCGAGGACGCGCTCACGGACGGCCCCGTCGGAGAGCACGGTCCGCAGGCCCGTCGCGCGCGCCCCGAGGCGTTCCAGCAGCGGGTGCGCCGCGCGCGGGTCGACGACACGCAGCCCGAGGTCGGCCGCGTCGTGAGCGTCCAGCACCCCGTCGCCGGCGTCCGCGGGATCGCCCGACCCGGCGTCCAGGAGGAGGAGGCCGCGGGCGCCGCGCACGACCTGCCCGCCGAGCAGCGGCACCGGGAGCGCGCCCAGCGCCTCGAGCACCGACCGGTCGGCGGCGTGCGGCGCGAGGGCGTCGTACAGCGCCCGCCAGCGCGCCGGGTCGGCGACGAGCGGGAGGTCGTCCACCACGTCCGCGAGGTCCACGACCTGCGCCCCGAGCGCCCGCGCGACCGCGCGGAGCGGACCCGGGACGTCCACCAGGTGCGCCACCCCGAGCTCGGCCCGCACCCGCGCGTCGCCCACGTCGCCCGCGAGGACGCGCGCCTCGGCGGGTGCGACCAGGGAGTGCCGGCCCGCGTCGACCGCGTCGTCGTCGGCCGTCCCGGGGGACTCCTCGGCGCCCCGCGTGGGCGGCGCGTCGAGCGGGAGGAGCGGGGTCCGGGCGAGCTCCGCCTCGGCCGAGGCCCGAACCTCCGCGTCGACCGCGCTCGCCGGCAGCCCGGTCGGGACGAGGGCGAGCACGTCGGCGCCGCGCGACCGCGCGAGCCCCCCGAGCAGCTCCGCGTACGCCCGCCCCGCCGCGCGCGCGACGTGCGCGGTGACCGGACCGGGCGGGACATGCCGGCGCGCCGGGTCCAGCGGGAAGGTCGCCAGGAGGAGCGCGGGGAACGTGAGGCGCTCGTCGGTGGGGGTCGGGGCGTGCAGGACGTCGGTGCGCGCACCGCCGTCGGCCAGCGCCCACACGACCGCCCACCGCGTCGTCGCGCGCTCCTCGACCGGGCGGTCCGCGAGCAGGGCCGGGTCGATCGCCCCCTCCCGGCGCAGGACGGTCCACCGGTCGGCGACGTCGGCGACCCGGCGCTCCTGGACGCCGTCCCCGGCCACGACGATCTCGGTGAGCGCGGGGAGCGCGAGCAGCAGCGGGTCCCCCACGTCGGCGAGCTCCGCGCGGACGGCGGCGAGCGCGTCGGCGTCGCGCAGCTCGACCTCGACGACCGTGTCGTAGCCCGACGGCACCTCGACGCGGGTCGGGAACGGGAGCCGCAGCACCGGGAGCCGGTCGCCGCGCCGCGCCACCTCGGCGGCGAGGTCAGGGCGGTCGGCGACCACGTCGTCGAGCGCGGCGCGCGTGCGGACGAGCGAGAGCTCGACGGCCCGCTCCCCCGCCCCGACCCGCACCTGGTCGGAGACCGAGCGGACGGCCGCGAAGCCGACCCCGAACCGGCCGACCGTGGACGTCCGGCCGTCGGCGTCGCGCGCACCCCGCCCCGTCGCGGACGCGCGCAGCGCCACGAGCGACGCGACGCCCGGCGCGTCCAGCGGCTCGCCGGTGTTCGCCGCACGCAGCACCCAGGGCCCGTGCGGCCCCGACGGCGCGTGCAGGCTCAGGCGCAGCCGCCCCGGGACCCCCGCACGGGCCGCGGCGTCCGCGGCGTTCTGCGCGAGCTCGACGACGACCCGCCCCCGGTAGGACCCGTGGGCGTGGTCCTCCTCGGTGTTCGCGTCCTCGCGCAGACGCGTCGGCGACGACCGCCACGCCTCCAGGACCGCACGGCGCAGCGCGGCCGTCCCGAAGACGTCGTCCGTCACTCCTGCGGCTCGTCCGCCGCCGGCACTGCGTCGTGCTGAGGGTCCGGCTGAGCGTCGACCGGGGCCTCGTCGACCGGTGCCGGCTCACCCGGCGCGTCGTCGTCCGGCTCGGCAGCGAGCCCGGGCTCCGGGCCGTCGAGCACAGGCTCGGGGTCGGCGTCCGCCAGCCCCTCCGCCTCGGTCGCGGGCTCCGCCGTCGGGGCGACCGACTCGAGCAGCGAGACGATCTCGACGTGCAGCTCGTCGACGAGGGGGTCGGCGTCCGGCCAGTCGCTCCGCTGCGGCTCGACGTCGGTCTCCGAGTGCGCGCCGCAGCCGTGGTCGAGGCTCACGACCTTGCCGTCGTCGGGCGACCACTCGTTCGCGCACACCCCGAACACCTGGCCCAGGCTGCCCTGGAGGGTGACGAGGAAGCCGCACGACCCGCACTCGGCGGCCGACGCGACGGCGCCGCGCGCCGTCGGGCCGCGCGAGCCGCGGTACCAGCGCTCGGCCGCCTCGTCCCGGCCCCGCGGGGACAGGACACGGGCGCGCGCGAGGGCGAGCTCGTCGATCGCGACGGCGTCCTGCTCCTCGTCGCCCGTCGAGACGTAGCCGGGCTCGAGGCGCGGGTCGTCGGCGCGGAACGGGAGCACGTCGCCCGGCCCCACGTCGCCCGGGCGCAGGCGCTCGGACCACGGCAGCCACGACGGCGCGAGCAGCGCGCCGTCACCCGGCAGCAGCTCGACCTCGCACACCGTGGCCGTCCGGCCGCGCGGCACGCGCGCGAGGGTGACGGTCCAGTGCCAGCCGCGGTAGCCGCGCATCGTGCACGCGAACCGGTGGGAGATGAGGCGGTCCGCCTCCGCGTACGTGCCGAGGTGCTCCCCGACGTCCTCGGGGCTCTCGGCGACCTCCTGGGCCGCGGCGCGCGCGAGCTCGACCGCGCCCGTGAGCACGGCGTCCCGCGCGGCGCGCGCGGACACTCCTCGCGAACGCTCCTCGGCGGCAGCCACGGCGACCATGTCAGCCCTCGATCTCGTCGGCGACCACGCGCAGGACCTTGGCGACCATCGTGGCCTTGCCCTTCTCCGGGTAGCGGCCCTTGCCGAGCCCGTCACGGATCCGGTCGAGCTCCTTGATGAGGTCCTCGACGATGACCGCCATCTCGTCCGCCGAGCGGCGCTTCGCCTTGACCACGGACGGGGCCGGGTCGAGGAGCTTGACCGCGAGCGCCTGCGGGCCGCGTCGCCCGTCCGCGACGCCGAAGTCGACGCGTGCGCCCGGCTTGGGCGCCGGGGCGTCCGCGGGCAGCGCGGAGGCGTGCAGGAAGACCTCGCCGCCGTCGTCGTTGGCGATGAAGCCGAACCCGCGTTCGGTGTCGAACCACTTGACCTTGCCGGTGGGCACGTGGACCTCGTTCGTGCTCGTAGGAACCAGAACCCCCAGGCTACCGGCCACGCGGCGGCAAAGCCGCATCCGTACCGCGCGTGCGCCTCGCACCCCGGTCCGCGCGGCGCGGCGGCGGGCCGGTCAGCGCGTCGCGGACCGCGGGACCACGCCCGCGTCCGCCCCCACCCGCAGGGCGACGGCGTCGAACCAGCCGGCATAGTCGGCCACCGTACGGTGGAGATGGCCGAACAGCTCGAAGGACACGGTGCCGAACAGGGCGGTCCAGGCCATGAGCGTGCGCACGACGGCCTCCGGCGGGGCGTCGGGCGCGACGAGGCCCCGCGCGCTCACGTACGCGACGGCGGGGGCGACCAGCGCGGCCGCGTCGCCACCGTCCCGCGGGCCAGGGACGGGGCCCTCGCCGCCGTCCCAGGAGTCGGCGACGATCCCCACGAGGGCCCGCACGACGCGCGTCGCGGGCTCGACGGTGTCCTGCGGAGCGGCGTACCCCGGCACGGGCGTGCCGTAGAGCAGCGCGAAGTCGCCGGGGCGCTGGACGCACCACGACCGCAGCGCCCGGCACGCGGCGAGCCACCGACCGGTCAGGTCGTCGCGCGCGACGGCGGCCTCGGCGGCCTCGACGGCTGCGCCGAGCTCGTCGTAGCACTCGACGAGGAGCGCGGTGAGCAGCGCGTCGCGGCTCGGGAAGTACCGGTAGACGGCCGACGACACCATGCCGACGTCACGCGCGACGGCGCGCAGCGAGAGCGCGGCGGGGCCGTCGGCGACGAGCCGGGCGCGGGCGGCGTCGAGGATGTCGCGCGTGAGGGTCTCGCGCGCCAGGGCGCGCGCGGTCCGGGGTGCCGTCATCCCGCCAGCGTGGCAGACGAGAGCGCCGCCCACAAACAAGAGCACCGCTCTTGCGCGCGGCCGCTGCCGCGTGCCATGCTCCTCGACAAAGCGAGAGCACTGCTCTCGGAAAGGAGACCTCATGTCCAGCGCACCGTCCTCCTCCGACCGGCACGTCGTCGTCGGAGCCGGCCCCGTCGGCCGGCACGTCGCCGCGGAGCTCGCCGCCCGCGGGTCGCACGTCACCGTCGTCACCCGCAGCGGCCGGGACACCGGGGTCGCGGGCGTCACCCACCTCGCCCTCGACGCCTCCGACGCGGACGCCCTCGCCCGCGTCACCGAGGGCGCCGACGTGCTCTACAACTGCGCCAACCCCGGCGACTACACGCAGTGGGAGCGCGCTTGGCCGCCGCTCGCGACCGCGCTGCTCACCGCCGTCGAGCGCACCGGCGCCGTCTACGCGATCACCGGCAACCTCTACCCGTACGGTCCCGTCGACGGGCCGATGACCGAGGACCTGCCCGACGTCGCGACCGACCACAAGGGCGTCCTGCGCGCCCGGCTCTGGGCCGACGCGCTCGCCGCGCACCGCGCCGGCCGCGCGCGCGTCGTCGAGGTCCGCAGCTCCGACTTCGTCGGGCCCGGGGTCGGGGGCAACGGGCACGTCTCGCGCGTCGTCCCGGCCGCCCTGCGCGGGCGGGCCGTGACGATGATCGGGCGCACCGACCTGCCGCACTCGTTCACCGACGTCCAGGACGCCGCACGCACGCTCGTCGCAGCCGCCGCCGACCCCGGCGCGCACGGCCGCACGTGGCACACGCCGAGCAACCCGCCGCGCACCCAGCGCGAGGCGCTCACCGACGTCCTCGCGAGCGTCGGGCACCGGCCCGTCCGCGTCCGCTCCCTGCGCGGCGCGGGCCTCGCTGCCGCCGGCCTCTTCTCCCCGCTGCTGCGCGAGCTGCGCGACCTCGCCTACCAGTGGGAGCGCCCCTACGTCCACGACGACACCGCGGCGCGCACCCGCTTCGGGATCGAGCCGACGCCCTGGGACGAGGTCTGCCGGCGCACGGCCCGCGCCTGAGCGGCCGGACCGTCCGCGGGACGCGGCCGCCCGGCGCGTAACATCGAACGGATGGCCACCTCCCGGCCCGAGCGGGCTCCGACGTACAGCGAGTCGCTGCGCCAGCGCGACGACGCCGCCCTGGTCGCGCTGCTCGGACGACGGCCCGACCTCGCGACGCCGTCGCCCTCGACCCTGCTCTCGCTCGCCGCGCGCGCGATGAACCGGACGAGCCTGGAGCGCGCGCTCGCGGGGCTGGACGAGCTGACGCTCCACGTCCTGGAGTCGGTTCTGGTCCTCGACTCCGTGGGGTCGTCCGCGACGGCGGCAGCGGTCGCCCGGGCGACGGGCGTCGAGCGGGCGCGCGTCACCGCCGCGCTCGCCCTCCTCGACGAGCTCGCGCTCGTCTGGAGCCCCGGCACCCGGTCGGCCGGGTTCCGCCCGGCGCCGGGTGTCGCGGAGGTCCTCGGCCCCCACCCCGCCGGCCTCGGCCCCGTCGCGGCTCCCGTCGCCGGCGACGGGAGCCGGCCCGCGACGCCGCCGGGCGACCTGCCCGACGACGCCCCACCGGGCGCCCGGGCGATCCTCGACGCGCTGACGTGGGGGCCGCCCGTCGGGGTCGCGCCCCGCGCGGACGCGTCGGCCCGGCGCGCGACGGGCTGGCTCGTCGAGCACGGCTACCTGCGCGCGACGGACGAGCGGCACGTCGTGCTGCCGCGCGAGGTCGGGCTCGCCCTGCGCGGCGGTCGCACGCACCGCGACGTCCGGACCGCGCCGCCCGTCCCGGAGGTCCGCGAGCTCCCGGCGGCGACGATCGACGCCGAGTCCGCGAGCGCCGGGCTGGAGGCCGTCCGGCTCGTCGCGCGGCTCGTGACGCACTGGACCGAGCACCCGCCGGGCGTGCTGCGCGCCGGAGGACTCGGCGTGCGCGACCTGCGGCGCGCGGCGCTCGCACTCGAGGTGGACGACCCGACGGCGGCCGCGGTCGTCGAGCTGGCCGCGGCGGCGGGGCTCGTGGCCGACGACGGCGACGACCCGCCCACGTTCGCACCGACCCTCGCCGCGGAGGACTGGCTCGACGACGACCTGGGCGACCGCTGGGCGACGCTCGCCCGCGGCTGGTGGCGCTCGCGCCGCACCCCCTGGCTCGTGGGCAGCCGCGACGAGAAGGGGGCCCTGCGTGCCGCGCTCGACCCGGAGCTGTGGCGCCCGTGGGTGCCCCGGCTGCGGCGGTCGGTCCTGGACGTCCTCGACCTCGCCCCCGGGCGCCCGCTCGCGGCGGCCGACGTCGTCGCGGTGCTGCGGTGGCGCACGCCGCGGGCGGTGCCGCCGGAGCAGGCCGTCGCGGGGCTGCTGCGCGAGGCCGCGTTGTTGGGGGTCACCGGTGCGGGCGCGCTCGCTCCCCCGGGCCGTGTCCTCCTCCGGTCCGACGACGCGGCGTCGTCGCCCGGGACCGGCCCGACCGATCCCGGCGCCGCCTTCGAGGCGGTGCTCCCGGCCGAGGTCGACGACCTGCTGCTCCAGGGTGACCTCACGGGCATCGTGCCGGGTCGGCCGTCGCGGACGCTCGAGCGGCTCGTGGAGGTCGCGGCCGACGTCGAGTCCCGCGGCGCCGCGACGACGGTCCGCTTCACCCCTGACTCCGTCCTGCGCGCCCTCGACCGCGGCGCGACGGCCGACGAGCTGCTCGCCGAGCTCGCGGCGCACTCGCGCACGCCCGTGCCCCAGCCGCTCGAGTACCTGGTGCGCGACACCGCCCGCCGCCACGGCCGGGTCCGCGTGGGGACGGCGTCGTCGTACGTGCGCGCCGAGGACCCGGTGCTGCTCGCCGGGATCGCCGAGGATCCCGCGCTGCGCGGGCTCGGTCTGGTGCTCCTCGCCCCGACCGTGCTCGCGTCCGCAGCGCCCGCCGGGGAGCTCCAGGAGGCGCTGCGCGCCCGGGGCGTGCCGGCCGTCGTCGAGGGCCCGGACGGGCGCGTGCTGGTCGCGGACCGGGCCGGGCGGCGGGGCGGGCCCGACGGCGTCGCACCGCCCTCGCGCGGACGGCTCGCCGCCGCCGGCCGGCGCGGTCGCGCGCGGACGGGGGTCGTCCCGGGGTCCGGTGCGCGCGTCGAGGAGCCGGGCTCCGGCGCCGACCGGAGCGACGCGCGGTTCGCCGACCTCGTGGCGCGGCTGCGAGCCGCCGACTCGCGCGCCGCCGCGCAGCCCGACGGTCGTGCGGACCGGGTGGCCGGGGAGCGCGACGGGTCGGGCAGGGGCGACCGGACCTCGTCGGGCACGAACGGGCGCACCGGGTCCCGCGGGGACGACCTCGAGGAGGGAACATCCGACCCGGTGGCCGCGTTGGGTCTGCTGCGCGAGGCGATCGCGGACGGGGCGATGGTCTGGCTCGAGGTGATCGGGCCGACGGGCTCGCAGGACCGGCGCCGCGTGCGACCCCTCACCCTCGAGGCGGGGCGGCTGCGCGCGCAGGACCCGGCGCGCGACGCGGAGCTCACGGTCGCGGTCCACCGCATCGCCTCCGTCGCCCCCGACGCCCCGCCCGCGCCCACGCCCAGCGGCCCGCACGGCAAGGAGAACGCATGAACGACGGCCCCCTCATCGTCCAGAGCGACAAGTCGCTGCTGCTCGAGGTCGACCACCCGCGCGCCGACGACGCGCGCCGCGCGATCGCGCCGTTCGCCGAGCTCGAGCGCGCCCCCGAGCACGTCCACACCTACCGGCTGACGCCGCTCGGGCTGTGGAACGCGCGCGCAGCCGGCCACGACGCGGAGCAGGTCGTCAACACGCTCATCGAGTACTCGCGCTACCCGGTGCCGCACGCGCTGCTCGTGGACGTCGCGGAGACCATGTCGCGCTACGGGCGGCTCACGCTCGCGCAGCACCCGACGCACGGCCTCGTGCTCGAGGCGACCGACCGCGCCGTGCTCGCCGAGGTCCTCAAGTCCAAGCGCACCGCCGGCCTGGTGGGCGACCGCATCGACGACACGACCGTCGTCGTGCACCCGTCCGAGCGCGGCCACCTCAAGCAGGTGCTCGTGAAGCTCGGCTGGCCCGCCGAGGACCTCGCGGGGTACGTCGACGGCGAGAAGCACGCCATCGCGCTCAGCCCGACGACGCCCCCGCGCGTCGAGGGCGAGGCGCCGAAGCCGTGGGAGATGCGCCCCTACCAGGCGCAGGCGGTGGACGGGTTCTGGCACGGCGGGAGCGGCGTCGTCGTGCTGCCGTGCGGCGCCGGCAAGACGATCGTCGGGGCGGGCGCCATGGCGAAGTCCGGGACGACGACGCTCATCCTCGTGACGAACACGGTCAGCGCGCGGCAGTGGCGCGACGAGCTCGTGCGGCGCACGACCCTCACCGAGGACGAGATCGGCGAGTACTCCGGCGCACGCAAGGAGATCAAGCCCGTCACGATCGCGACCTACCAGGTGCTGACGACCAAGCGGAAGGGCGTGTACACGCACCTCGAGCTGCTCGACGCGCGCGACTGGGGCCTCGTGGTCTACGACGAGGTCCACCTGCTGCCCGCGCCGATCTTCCGCATGACGGCGGACCTGCAGGCGCGTCGCCGCCTCGGGCTCACCGCGACGCTCGTGCGCGAGGACGGCCGGGAGGACGAGGTGTTCTCGCTCATCGGGCCCAAGCGCTACGACGCCCCGTGGAAGGACATCGAGGCGCAGGGGTACATCGCGCCCGCGGACTGCGTCGAGGTGCGCCTCACGCTGCCCGAGTCCGACCGCATGACGTACGCCGTCGCGGAGCCGGAGGACAAGTACCGGCTCGCCGCGACCGCCGCGGGCAAGAACCGCGTGGTGGAGCAGATCGTCGCGCAGCACCCGGACGACCAGGTGCTCGTGATCGGCCAGTACCTCGACCAGCTCGAGGAGCTGAGCAACCACCTCGACGCGCCGCTCATCACGGGCGCGACGACGGTCCGCGAGCGCCAGCGCCTGTTCGACGCGTTCCGCTCGGGCGAGATCTCGCGGCTCGTCGTGTCGAAGGTCGCGAACTTCTCCATCGACCTGCCGGAGGCGTCGGTCGCGATCCAGGTGTCGGGGTCGTTCGGGTCCCGCCAGGAGGAGGCGCAGCGCCTCGGCCGCGTCATGCGCCCCAAGTCCGACGGGCGCACCGCGCACTTCTACGCCGTCGTCGCGCGCGACACGGTCGACCAGGACTTCGCGGCCCACCGCCAGCGGTTCCTGGCGGAGCAGGGTTACGCCTACCGCATCGTCGACGCCGAGGACCTGGGCGTCGTGCAGTGACGGGTGGGGGCCCCGCGACGCAGGAGCGCGGCACCCGCCCGGCACGGAACGACGCCCAGTCCGACCGAGAACACGAGGACCTGGGCGTCGTGCAGTGACGGGTGGGACCGCAGCGAAGCAAGGTACCCGCCCGGCACGGAACGACGCCCAGTCCGACCGAGAACACGAGGACCTGGGCGTCGTGCAGTGACCGCTCCCCGTTGAGTGCATGAAATCTGTCGTCTCGAACCGATTCGGGGCGACATTTTTCATGCACTCACGGGGTCGTCCCACGATGTGAGAGCGCTCCCAGGAAGTTACTGACAAGACAGTCAGTCGTGCCCTAGGCTTCCCGCGTCGGCGCGACGACGCGTCGGCGTCGGCGCGTGCGCCGGCTCCCCGTTCGAAGGAGAACACCCACCGTGACCCTCTCGACGACCATCCCCGGCGCGGGCAGAACGGCCCGCCGAGCCCGTGCCGCCGGCGCGGGCGTGGCGGCGCTCGCCGTGGCCGCGACGGGCGTGGCGCTCGGCGCGCCCGCGACGGCCGCCCCGGCCACCGACCCCGACCTCGGACCGAACGTCGTCTTCATCGACGACTCGTGGTCGGTGGACCAGATCAACACCTACCTCGCGTCGATCAACGACGAGGCGGAGTTCAGCCAGGACCGCCACGCCGTGTTCTTCGAGCCCGGCGTCTACGGCGACGCGTCCGGCGCGAACGACCCGGCGACGGCGACGGGCATCGTCAACGCCGAGGTCGGCTACTACACCGCGATCGCCGGCCTGGGCGCGCAGCCCGACGACGTGCTCATCAACGGCGCGCTGAGCGTGCAGCCGGTCGTGAGCTGCCCGAACAACCCGTGGAGCTGCCAGGACCCGGGCTCGCTGACGCGCTTCTGGCGCTCGCTGAGCAACGTGGCGATCAACCCCATCCAGCGCCCGGTCGACGAGGACGTGAACCGCCCGTTCCCGGCCGGGATCACGGACCCGCACCAGCTCCGCTTCGCGGTCTCGCAGGCCGCGCCGCTGCGCCGGGTCGACATCCAGGGCGACCTCACCGTGTTCGGCCGCTTCGGCGAGTACGCGAGCGGCGGCTACCTCGCCAACTCGCGCGTCTCCGGCCGCCTCGTGACCGGCTCGCAGCAGCAGTGGTACACGCGCAACTCCGAGGTCGGCACCTGGGACGGCGGCGTGTGGAACATGGTCTTCTCCGGCGTCGAGGGCGCCCCGGCCACGGACTTCGGACCCCAGCCCGACGGCACCGCCGGGAACAAGACGACGCTCGACACGACCCCGCTGAGCCGGGAGGCGCCGTTCCTCTTCCGCGACGGCGAGGACCTCGCCGTGTTCGTGCCGGACGCGCGGACCGAGACGCGCGGCGTCGACTGGTCGATCGACGCGGACGCGGGCCAGAAGCTCTCCCTCGACACGTTCTTCGTCGCCCACGAGGGCGACTCGGCGGCGGAGATCAACGCGGCCCTCTCGACCGGCAAGAACCTCCTGCTGACGCCCGGCGTCTACCACCTCGACGAGGCGATCCGGGTCGAGAACCCCGACACGGTCGTGCTCGGCCTCGGCTACGCGTCGCTCGCGCCGACGTCGGGCACCGCGGCCCTGGAGATCGGCGACGTCGCGGGCGTGAAGGTCGCCGGCATCACGGTCGACGCCGGCCCGGTCGAGTCGGACGTCCTCGTGCGCGTCGGTCCGGCGGACGCGCACGTGGCGGAAGCCACCGACCCGACGACGCTCACCGACGTCTTCGTCCGCGTCGGCGGGCCGTGGGTCGGCAAGGCGACGACGAGCATCGAGGTCAACAGCGACCACGTGCTCATGGACCACATCTGGGCCTGGCGCGGGGACCACGGCGCCGGCATCGGCTGGGACCAGAACACGGGCGACCACGGCGTCGTCGTGAACGGCGACGACGTGACGGCCACGGGCCTGTTCGTCGAGCACTACCAGAAGAACCAGACGATCTGGAACGGCGAGCGCGGCCGCACGGTGTTCTACCAGAGCGAGATCCCCTACGACGTGCCGAGCCAGGCCGCGTTCATGGACGGCGACCGCAAGGGGTACGCGTCGTACCGGGTGGGCGACCACGTCCAGCGGCACGACGCCCTCGGGCTGGGCGTGTACTCGTTCTTCAACCAGGGCGTCGACGTGCGCGTCGCGAGCGGCATCCAGACGCCGGTCCGCGCGGGCGTGACGTTCCGGTCGATGACGAGCGTCTTCCTCAACGGGTCGGGCGGCATCGACCACGTCATCAACGACACGGGCGCTCCCGCCGTCGGCTCGTTCGCCTCCCCCCAGGTCGTCGCGTACCCGACCGACCTCCCCGCGGAGGCGGACGTCACGGTCGAGGCCACGACGCGCTGCCTCGCGGGCAAGGCGTACGTCGCGGTCCGGGCGACCAACGGCGGCGAGGCGCCGCTCGCGGTGACGCTCTCGACGCCGTTCGGGTCGCGCACCGTCGCGAGCGTCGCCCCGGGCGCGAACGCGTACCAGTCCTTCGCGACCCGCGCGTCGTCCGTCGCCGCGGGCGAGGCGACGGCGCGCGTCACGGGCGGCGACCAGGGCACGTACGACGTCACGGCGGCGTACGACCCCGTCGCGTGCGGATGACGCGGCACCGCTGAGCGCCCGCGGCCCGTCTCCCCCGGGAGGCGGGCCGCGGGCGCGTCCGGTACCGATTGCGGGACCCCGGTGGCTGGGAAAGGATCGGCGCGTGAGCACGGCCCACCGTCCCTCGCTCCCCCGCGGCGCCGCGGGCCGTGGCGCCCGCGCGCTCCACGCCCACGTCGCGACCCGCCTCGCCCTGACGGCCGTCGCGCTGCTCACCGGGCTCGCGCTGCTCGCCCCCGCCGGGACCGCGCACGCCGTGCCCCCGGTGGACGTCGCGGGCGAGATCACCGACCCCGACGGCGTGCTCGGCGACCAGACCGACGCGGTCCAGGACGCGCTCGACCGCCTCGCGCAGGACACCGACCTCCAGCTCTTCGTCGTGTACGTCGCGAGCTTCGACGGCATGGACGGCGTCGACTGGGCGAACGCCACGGCCAACACGTCGGGGCTCGGGGTGGACGACCTGCTCCTCGCCGTCGCGACCGAGGACCGGCGCTACGGGCTGTCCTACGACAACAACGTGTCCCTCACCGACGCCGAGCTCGACCGGGTCTCCGCGGCCGTGGAGGACGAGCTGCGGGACGACGACTGGGCCGGTGCCGCGATCGCCGCGGCCGAGGTCGCGCGCGGCGCGAGCCAGGGCTCCGGGGGCGTGTCCTGGTTCTGGGTCCTGCTCGGGCTCGGCGTGCTCGTCCTCGTGGTCGTGCTGGTCGTGCGCGCCGTCGCGAAGCGACGCCGCGCCCACCCGGCCGGGACGTCCGCGGGCGGGGACGAGCTGGGGAGCCTGCCGACGGACGAGCTGAACCGGCGCGCGAGCGCCGCCCTCGTCGCGATCGACGACGCCGTGAAGACCTCGGAGCAGGAGCTCGGCTTCGCGCAGGCGCAGTTCGGCCTCGAGGCGACGCAGCAGTTCGCCGCCGCGCTCGCCGACGGCAAGCGGAAGGTCTCGGAGGCGTTCGCGCTCCGCCAGCAGCTCGACGACGACCGCCCCGAGACCGAGCCGCAGGCCCGGGACGCGATGGCCCGCATCGTCGCGCTGTGCGACGACGTCGCCGAGTCCCTCGACGCCCAGTCGCGCACCTTCGACGAGCTGCGGGACCTCCAGGCGCGCGCCCCGCAGGTGCTCGACGAGACCGACCAGCGCGCGAGCGAGGTCCTCGCCCGCGTCGAGCCCGCGCGCGCGACCCTCGAGGGCCTCGCCCGCACGTACCCGCCGACGTCGCTCGCGTCCGTCGCGCAGAACCCCGACCAGGCGCAGGCGCTCGTCGCGAACGCCCGGGACTCGGTCGCGCGGGGTCGCGAGGCGCTGGCCGGCAAGGACCGCGCGACGGCGGTCGCGCTCGCGCGTGCCGCGCAGAACGCCGTCGGGCAGGCGGTCACGCTGCTCGACGCCGTCGACCGGGCGGGCGCGGACCTCGCCGAGTCGGGCCCGCGCCTCGACAGGGGGCTGGCCTCGATCACCTCGGACATCGCCGACGCCGGACGGCTCGCCCCCGCGGACCCCGCCGTGGCACCTGCCCTCGCGGAGGCGCAGGCGGCCGCGACGACGGCAAGCGCCGCGCGCGACGGCGGCGACCCCCTCGCCGCGCTGCGGCGCCTCACCGCGGCGGAGGCCGCGCTCGACACCGCGCTCACGCCGTTCCGCGAGCGGGCCGAGCAGGCCGCGCGCGCGAACGCGCTCCTGCGCGACACGCTCGCGCGCGTCGACTCGCAGGTCCGCGCGACGAACGACTTCATCGAGACCCGGCGCGGCGCCGTCGGCCCCGAGGCGCGCACCCGGCTCTCGGAGGCGATCCGCCTGCTCGGCGAGGCCCGCGCCCTCCAGCCGACCGACCCCGTCGCCGCACTCGACCGCGCGCAGCAGGCCGACGCGCAGGCGCAGTCCGCCGCACAGCGTGCCCAGCAGGACGCGGCGAGCTGGCAGTCGTCGCAGGGCGGGGGGATGTTCGGCGGAGGCGGGGGCGGCGGCAGCAACGTGGGGGGCATGGTGCTCGGCGGCATCCTGCTCGACTCGATCCTGCGCGGCGGCGGGGGCGGCCGGTCGGGCGGCTTCGGGGGCGGGAGCTTCGGCGGCGGTTCCGGGGGCGGCGGCTTCGGCGGCGGCCGCTCGGGCGGACGCTCCGGCGGCCGGTCCTCGGGCGGACGCTCGGGCCGCGGCGGGCGCTTCTGACGAGGACCGTGCGCCCCCGCGACCAGACCGGACGAGACACGAACGAGACCAGCACGCAGCACCGACCAGCACGAGACCGGCTCACCAGAGAGGGACGACCATGGCGGAGAAGCAGAGCATCTTCGGACGGATCGCGCAGCTCGCCCGCGCGAACATCAACGCGCTCCTGGACAACGCGGAGGACCCGCAGAAGATGCTGGACCAGCTCGTGCGGGACTACACGAACAACATCGCCGACGCCGAGCAGGCCGTCGCGCAGACCATCGGGAACCTCCGGCTCGCGGAGCAGGACTACAACGAGGACGTCGCCGCCGTGCAGGAGTGGGGCCAGAAGGCCGTCGCCGCCTCCGCGCAGGCCGACCGCTACCGGCAGCAGGGCGACACCGCCAACGCCGACAAGTTCGACAACCTCGCCAAGCTCGCGCTCGGCAAGCAGATCTCCGCCGAGGGCGAGGTCCGTCAGGCCGAGCCCCTCATCGCCTCGCAGCGCGAGTCGGTCGAGAAGCTCAAGTCGGGCCTCGCGATGATGAAGGACAAGCTCGGCGAGCTGAAGTCCAAGCGCGACTCGCTCGTCGCCCGGCAGAAGAGCGCGCAGGCGCAGCAGACCGTCCAGGGCGCGATCAGCTCGATCAACGTGCTCGACCCCACGAGCGAGATCTCGCGCTACGAGGAGATCGTCCGCCGCGAGGAGGCGCAGGCGATCGGCCAGGCCGAGGTCGCGGCGTCGAGCATCGACTCCCAGTTCGCCGAGCTGGAGACGTCCGGCGAGGCCGTCGAGATCGAGGCCCGGCTCGCGGCCCTCAAGCAGGGCTCGTCCTCCGCCCCGCAGGTGTCGCCCACCCAGGTCACGCCCGCGATCGAGTCCGGCACCACCACCCAGGACGCCCCGACCTCCGACTGGTGAGGCCCGGCGCGGGAGACCCGGGTTCGCGCGCGGTAGACCTGACCACAGGTCTCCGTCGCGCGGCCACGGTCTACCTCGGCCGACCAGGGTCGTGCCTCGCGGAGGGTCGCGGTGTCGGGTCAGGCCGGGACGCGCTGCGCGACGGTCGCGCGGACCTCGGCCACGAAGGCCTCGGCGAGACGACGGCCGCCGTCGAGGATCTCCGGCGCGTGCTCGTCGAAACCGGCCAGCGCGGCGGCGGTGTCGACGTCGTCGAACGCGTCGCACCACACCTCGAAGCCCGCACGCGTCGCCTCGGGGTGGAACTGCACACCGAGCGCCGAGCCGAGGCGGAACGCCTGGTAGGGGTACATGTTGGACGACCCGAGCCAGACGGCGCCGGAGGGGAGGTCGACGACGGCGTCGGCGTGCATGCTCGTCACGTACCGGACCGGCGCGTCGCCCGCCGCGGGCACCGCGAGCGCAGAGAGCACGGGGTCGGCCTCGGCGTCGGCGCGCCAGAACACGCGGGTCGCGCCGACCTCGCGCCCGGGAGGCGCGGCGACCTGGACCTGCCCACCGCCGGCGACCGCGAGGAGCTGGGCCCCGAGGCAGATGCCGAGCGCGGGGACGCCGGTCGTCGCGGCGGCGAGCAGGGTCTCGCGCAGCGCGGGAAGCCAGGGGGCGCGGTCGTCGTCGTACGCGGACATGTGCCCGCCGAGGACGACGAGGCCGTCGCCGACCTCGTCGGCCGCAGGGATGGTGTCGCCGTCGTACGGGCGCACGACCCGCAGGTCGGCGGCGAGCTGGTCGGCGTAGGCGTCGAGCGTGACGTCCGGAGAGTTCTGGACGACCGTGAGCCGGACGGTTCCGGTTGCGGCCGTGGCGTCGGTGTCGTACGTGGTCACGAGGTCCGACGGTACCCACTCCGGGGTACCTCGACGCAAACACCCACGTCGTGGACATGGCAGGGGACCGTCGCGCGGATAGGCTGACCAGCATGTCCGACCTCCAGACCTCCGACGGCCGAGCACTGACGACGCCGCGCCGCACCTACCTCGTCGTCGACGGCGAGAACATCGACGCGACGCTCGGCATGAACGTCCTCGGGCACCGTCCCGCGCCGGAGGAGCGGCCACGGTGGGACCGCATCGTGGAGTTCGCGCGCCAGGCCTGGGGCCAGGACGTCACGCCGCTGTTCTTCCTCAACGCGTCGTCGGGCCAGATGCCGATGTCGTTCGTGCAGGCGCTCCTCGCGATGGGCTACCGGCCGATCCCGCTCGCCGGCTCGGGCAGCGAGAAGGTCGTGGACATCGGTATCCAGCGGATGCTCGACGCGATCGTCGACCAGCCGGGCGACGTGCTGCTCGCGAGCCACGACGGGGACTTCCTGCCGCAGGTCGAGACGCTGCTCGACGACCCGGACCGCCGGGTGGGCGTCCTCGCGTTCCGCGAGTTCGTCAACGTGCGGCTCACGGAGCTCACCGGGCGCGGGCTCGAGGTGTTCGACCTCGAGGACCACGCGGGGGCGTTCACGACCGTCCTGCCGCGCGTGCGCATCATCCCGCTCGAGGAGTTCGACCCGCTGCGCTACCTCTGACCGGGCCAGGGCCTCGCTGTCAGGCGTGGAGCTCGCGGTACAGGGGCGTGGGGAACGAGGCCGTCACGCCGTCGCCGCCCAGGAGCGCCGCGATGCGCTCGGCCTCCGCGGCGACGGCGCGCTCGGCGTCCGACCCCACGTCCTCGAGCAGGCGGAACGCCGGCTCCCCGCCCGGGCGGACGGCCCACGCGCCGACGATCCGGCCCTCCCACCAGACGGTCGCGCCGGCGTTGCCGATCGTGTCGAAGATCGCGGCCTTGTGCGGGCCGAGGTACCAGTCGCGCGCGGCCCAGCCCATCGTCGTCGGGTCGAGCGACGGCAGGAGCGCGACGTGCCCCGCGAGCGAGACGTCGTCGGGGCCGGGCACGTCGGTCCCGCGCAGCATCACGCCGGCCTGCGGGGCCGGGTCGTCGTGCGTCCCGGTCTCGACCTCCACCTCGACGACGTCGAGCGGCGCGAGCGCGGCGCGCGTGTCCCGCTGGTTCCAGCCGGTCCACCACGTCAGGTCCTTGACCGTCGCCGGCCCGAACACCTCGAGCCAGGAGCGGGCCAGCGCCGTGCGCGCGGCCGCCTCCTCCATCCCGGGGATGCCGCCCGGGAACCAGTCCTCGACGGGCGACCAGACGTGCCGGTTGGACGACCACGACCCGCGCGGCTCGCCGCGCACGACCGCGCCCTCCGCGGAGAGCAGCGACATGAGCTGGGACGTCATCGTGCGGCGCACGTCCCACGACTTGTCGGTGGTGGGCAGGAACGCGGTGCGCAGGAGCGGCGCGGCCTTCGACAGGCTCGCGCCGTCCATCGGCCCGTGCTCCGCGAGCGCGCCGTGCACCTGGGCCTCGACGGCGGCGAGGAAGGTCGCCGCGTCGTCGACCGGCGGGTCCGTCGGCAGCGTCGCGAGCTCCTTGAGCAGGCGAGCGCGCAGCCGCCGGGCCACCGCGAGCGCGGCGGCCGCGTGCACGACGGGCACGGTCTCGCGCGGCACGACGAACATCGTGCGGCGCATGGCGAGCACCTTGACCAGGGTGCGGCGCCGGAACACGGCGTCCCGGACGTCGTCGAGCACGAGGCCGGGGACCCGCGCGAGGACGGAGAGGTAGACGCTCGGGGCGTCGGTGGCGTGCAGGGCGAGCAGCCTGTCCACGACGTCCTCCGGGGTGCGGGCCGCCGGGCGTCCGGGCAGGTCCGTCGCGAGCGCGAGCTGTTGCGCGACGAGCCGCCGTCGCCTCTGGTCCACCGTGATCCGCACGCCCGCCATCCTGCCCGACGCCGCCCACGCCCACCGCGCGGGGGCCACCTCAGGAGCGGCTCGCGGTGGAGCCCGTTCCCAGGCGACTCCCAGACCGCGGGAGGACACTGGAGGCATGAGCACCACCCCTGAGGCACGCCTCGTCGTCGTCGACGACGAGCCGAACATCCGCGAGCTGCTGGCCACGTCCCTGCGCTTCGCCGGGTTCGAGGTCCACGCCGCCGCGGACGGGCAGAGCGCCCTGCGGCTCGTGCGCGACGTCGAGCCCGACCTCGTCGTGCTCGACGTGATGCTCCCCGACATGGACGGGTTCACCGTCACGCGCCGCCTGCGGGAGAAGGGGCAGCACACGCCCGTCGTCTTCCTCACGGCGAAGGACGACACGCGCGACAAGATCACCGGCCTCACCGTCGGCGGCGACGACTACGTGACGAAGCCGTTCAGCCTGGAGGAGGTCGTGGCGCGCATCCGCGCGGTGCTGCGCCGCACGCACGCCGAGCCCGTCGAGGACGCGGTGCTGCGCTTCGCCGACCTCGAGATGGACGAGGACTCGCACGAGGTCCGCCGCGCGGGCATCGACGTCGACCTCTCCCCCACGGAGTTCAAGCTCCTGCGGTACCTCATGCTCAACGCGGGACGCGTGCTGTCGAAGGCGCAGATCCTCGACCACGTGTGGCAGTACGACTGGGGCGGCGACGCGAACATCGTCGAGTCCTACATCTCCTACCTGCGCCGCAAGATCGACAACCTCACGGTGCCCGGTCCCGACGGCGAGCCCGTCGCGCTCCCGCCGCTCATCCACACCAAGCGCGGAGTGGGCTACCTGCTGCGCCAGCCGCCGACGACCTCATGACGTCCGGCCCCGACCGCACGACGACGGGTTCCCGACCGGTCCCACCGCCCCCTCCCCCGCCCCCCGGCTCGGGCACGCCCCCCGCCGACCCCGCGCCGTCGGGCACGGGCGACGCCCCCGGGGCGGGAGCCGCCGCCTCGCAGGGCGAGAGCGATCCGACGGCGGAGCGACCCTTCGGCCGTCCCGTCCCCACCGAGGGGTGGGGCTGGTTCGCGCGCGTGCCGCTGCGCGCCCGGCTCGTCGCGATCACGGTCCTCCTCCTGGCAGCCGGTCTCGGGCTGGCGTCGGCGGTGACGACGACGGTCGTCTCGAGCTATCTCGTGCGGCAGGTCGACGTGCAGCTCGAGCGGTCCGCGGCGGCGGTCGCGAACATCACGCTGAACGACCGGGTCGGCAGCGGCTCGCAGCTGCCCAGCGACTACTACGTGCTCGTCCGGCCGAAGGGCGGCGAGGAGATCCCGCTCCGGTGGCCGCAGACGGTGAACCTCTACGGCGTCCCGGACATCCCCGCGATGTCCGACCCCGAGGTCGAGGCGAGCCAGAACGAGCCGTTCACCGTGGACTCCGTCGGCGGGACCGACCCTGCCGAGTGGCGTGTCACGACGTTCTTCTTCTACGACAAGTTCAGCGGCGAGCTCGGCGGCACGGCGTTCGTCGCCCTCCCGCTCACGGGCATCCACGAGACGGTCAAGGTGCTGGGCCGCGCGCTCGCGCTCTCGGCGCTGGGGATCGCGCTCGTCGGCGGCGCCGTGGCCTACCTCGCCGTGCACCGCGCATTGCGCCCGCTCCGCGAGATCGAGGAGACGGCGGCGGACATCGCGGCGGGCGACCTGTCACGACGCGTGCGCCCCGCCCCGCCGACGACCGAGGTGGGTTCGCTGGCCGCGTCGCTCAACGCGATGCTCTCGCAGATCGAGGAGGCGTTCGCGGTCCAGGAGGCGTCCGAGGAGCGGATGCGGCGGTTCGTGTCCGACGCGAGCCACGAGCTGCGCACCCCGCTCGCGACGATCCGCGGCTACGGCGAGCTGTACCGGATGGGGGCGCTCGACACGCCCGACAAGGTCGACGACACGATGGGGCGCATCGAGGACTCGGCGACCCGCATGGGGACGCTCGTCAACGACCTGCTCGCGCTCGCCCGCCTCGACGAGGGCCGGCCGCTGCGGCACGAGCCCGTGGACCTCGTCTCGCTCGCGCGCGACTCCGCGCAGGACCTGCACGCGCTCGACCCGACCCGGGACGTCCGGCTCGTGGGCCTGGGCACCGGTGCGCAGGCACCCGGGGCGCTGCGCGTCGTCGGCGACGAGGACCGGCTGCGGCAGGTGCTCGCGAACCTCGTCGGCAACGTCGCGCGCCACACGCCCGCGGGGACCCCGGTCGAGATCGCGCTGGGCGCCGTGCGCCCCGCGACGCCGCCCGACGACGCGCAGGGCGGCTCCCCCGGCACGGTCGCCGTGCTCGAGGTCCGCGACCACGGACCGGGCGTCCCCAGCGAGCAGCGCGGCCGGGTGTTCGAGCGGTTCTACCGCGCGGACTCCTCGCGCAACCGCGCCTCGGGCGGCTCCGGGCTGGGCCTGGCGATCGTCGCCGCGATCGCGGGCGCGCACCGGGGTCGGGTGTCGGTGCACGAGACGACGGGCGGAGGACTCACCGTCCGCGTGGACCTCCCGCTCGCCTCCTGACGGGCGCACACCCCACCCCACCTGCGGATCTGCTCGGGCGCGCCCGACGCGCCGCGCGGAAGCGGCCTCCACGGTCCCGAGACACCTCCGAGTGCGGCTACGATGGCGGGTCGTCCCGCGAGACCTAGGCTGGTGGAGAGGCCGCGCGACGACCCGGGGGCCTCCGCACCAGGCACCGTGCCTGGCGACGACCGTCTCCGTCATCTCCTCGTGTTCGTCGAGGTGTCCGTCGAAGTGTCCGTAGAAGAAGGCGAAAGTCCATGGGCGTCAACAGCGCCGACGCACCGCAGTGGTTCCTCTCCTCGTTCGTCCGCAGCGCCCGTGGCGCCGGGGCGACCGCCCCGGACGACGAGGTCCGCGCCGTCGGGCAGGGGCTGCTCGACCGCTGGGACCAGCCGGACCGCCACTTCCACAACCTGCGCCACCTCGCCGACGTGCTCGGCCGGGTCGACGAGCTCTCCCAGGAGACGCACGACCCCGACCTGGTGCGCCTCGCCGCCTGGTACCACGGCGCGATCTTCGACGCGAAGGGCCGTGCGACCTACGCGAACAAGGGCGGCGAGGACGAGTCGGCGAGCGCCGCGCTGGCGAGCGCCGAGCTCACGAGCCTGGGGGTCCCGGAGCAGGCGGTCCGTCGCGTCGCGTACCTCGTGAACGCGCTCGTGCGGCACGCGCCGGACGCGTCGGACTTCGACTGCGCGGTGCTGTGCGACGCCGACCTCGCGATGCTCGCCGCGGAGCCGCAGCGCTACAAGGAGTACCTCAAGGACGTGCGCGACGAGTACGCGCACATCCCGAAGCCCGACTACGTGCGGGCCCGCATCGCGATCCTCACCAAGCTGCTCGACCGCCGGTCGCTCTTCTCGAGCCCGCTCGGCGCGGCCTGGGAGGAGCCCGCGCGGCAGAACCTCGACGCGGAGCTCCAGCGGCTGCGCAAGGAGCAGCTCAAGCTGGCAGAGTCGTCGGCGCCGTCCACAGGCCCCGCTTCCTGAACCGTCGTCCACAGGACGTCGCCGCGCCCCGCGGCGCCCGGGTCCCGTGGCTAGCGTCGTCGTCGCACCGGCGCCCGCCGCGTGCGGGACGGCCCGCGGGCCGACGAGACGACGGAGGACGACATGAGCCGGTACGAGGTCGACAGCGCACGGGTCGCCCAGGCGAGCGCGGCGGTGAACGGGTCGGTCACGGCGATCCGGGCGGAGGTCGGGGCCATGATGCGCCACCTCACCGACCTGCAGGCGTCGTGGCGCGGCGGCGCGGCGACGTCCTTCACGGGTGTGATGACGCAGTGGCAGACCACGCAGAACCAGGTCGAGCTCGCGCTCGACGACATCACGGCGGCGCTCGGCGCGGCCGCCCAGACCTACGCCGACGCCGAGTCCCAGGCCGCGCGGCTGTTCGCCACGCGGTAGGCCCCCGCGAGGACGGCGCTCGGCGCGTCAGGCGTCGAGGTGCACGACCGCGAGCCGGTCGCCGGCGCGCACGTGGTCGCCCGGGCGCACGCGGACGTCGACGACGACGCCGTCGGACGGCGCCAGGACGGGCAGCTCGAGCTTCATCGCCTCGAGCACGACGACGGGCGTGCCCTCAGCGACGCGCCGCCCCGGCGGCGCCTCCACCCGCCACACCACCCCGCCCAGCGGCGCGCGCAGCACGACGCGCGCCGGGTCGTCGAGGTCGGCGGAGGCGAGCCCGGTGTCGCGCGTGCCGGCCGACGCCAGGTCGGGTCCGCCGCGCGCGGTCGCGCGCGCGGCGGACCCGACGAGCTCCCCCGCCTCCGCCCAGGCCGAGGCCTCGCGTCCGAACGCCGCGCGACGCGCCGCCCCGACCGCGGCGATGTCGTCGGCGTCGCGGGCGAGGAGCGCGGCGTGCTCCCTGCCGGAGAAGACGCCGTCCTCGACCGGGACCTCCAGGACTCCCGCGCGGGCCGCCGCGCGACGCTCGGCGAGCTCGTCCGGGTCGACCGGATCCCATGCGATCCGGTCGAAGTGCCGGAACAGCCACGGGACGCCCGGGCGGAACGGCGGGCGCTGCGCGTGTGCCGACCAGACAGGGACGGTCCGGCCCACGAGCTGGTAGCCCCCGGGGCTCGCCATGCCGTACACGCACAGGAACGCGCCCCCGAGACCGACGGCGTCGGACGGGGTCCAGGTGCGCGCCGGGGTGTACTTCGTGGTGAGCAGGCGGTGCCGCGGGTCGACCGGCACGGCGAGCGGCGCGCCCAGGTACACGTCCCCGAGCCCGAGCACGAGGTACTCGGCGTCCAGGACGGTGCGCCGCACGTCCTCGACGCTCGCGAGCCCGTTGGCCCTCCGGACGAAGTCGACGTTGGACGGCAGCCACGGCGCGTCGGACCGGACCCCGGCCGCGTACCGCTCGACGGCGTCCCGGATCGCGGGGTCGTCCCAGCTCAGCGGCAGGCGGAGCACGCGGCTCGGCACCTCGATCTCGTCGCTGGGCGGCAGGTCCTCCTCCAGCTCGCGCAGCAGCCCGACGAGCCGGGCCACGGGCAGGGTCTCCGGGTCGACGTGCAGGTGGAGCGTGCGGACACCGGGCGTCACGTCGAGCACGCCCCGCGGGGCGGCCGCCTCGAGACCGCTCGCCAGGGCGTGGACGCGCAGCCGGTCGTGCAGGTCGAGCCCCGCTCCGCCGTCGTACTCGACGAGGAGCGCGTCGTCGGCGCCGCGCAGGTAGCGGACCGCGGGTCGCCGGTCGGCGCGCGACGTCGGCCCGCCCGTGAGGCGGACGTCGTCGCCGACGAAGGCCCCGGCGTCCCGGCCCCGGACTGCGCGCGCCGCCGTCGGGACGCGCGCCGCCGCCCGGGCCGCGTCGTCGCGACGCAGCCGGTCGGCGCCGTCGTCGTGGACGGTCACGAACCGCACGACGTCGCCCGGCCGCATCTGTCCGAGCTTCCACCGGGAGCCCACGACGACGGTGAGCGCGCACACGAAGCCGCCGAGGCTCGGTCCGTCCGGGCCGAGCAGGATGGGCGTGTCCCCGCTGATGTTCAGCGCACCCACCGAGTACGGGTTGTCGAGCACGTTGGACGGGTGGAGCCCCGCGTCCCCGCCGTCGGGCCGCACCCACGTCAGCGGCGGCCCGGCGAGCCGCACGCCCGTCCGGTCCGCGTGCGGCAGGACCCGCCACCACGACGTCCGCAGCCGTCCGAGCGCGGCGGCGGTGAGCGCCGCGGACTGGGGTCCCGTCGTCACGGCGAGCTCCCACGAGTGCCCCATCCGGGGGCGGGCGTCGGGCGGCACCGCGCCCGGCGCGCCGAGCCCGGGAGCGTTCGCCACCGCCTCGCCCGGCCGACCGGCCGTCTCGCGACCGGGGGCGCGAGGGTGCAGCGCGTCGCCCGCGACGAGCGCGCGCCCGGCCGGGCCGCCGACGGCACCGAGGACGAAGGTCGCCGCCGACCCGAGGTACTCCGGGACGTCCAGACCGCCCGCGACGAGCACGTACGTCCGCAGCCCCACGGCGTGCGGCGCGCCCACGGCGAGCACGCCGCCCGCCGGGACGACGACGGGCTCCCACTGCCGCACGTGCTCGCCGTCGACCGTCACGGGCGCCGGCGCCCCGGTGACGCACACCGTCGCCTCGTGGGAGAACCGCAGGGTCGGGCCGGCGAGGGTGCACTCGAGCCCCGCCGCGCCCTCGGGGTTGCCGAGCGCGCGGTTGCCGGTGCGGAACGACAGGTCGTCCATCGGGCCCGAGGGCGGGATGCCCACGCCCCAGTATCCGGAGCGTCCCGGCCAGTCCTGCACCGTCGTGAGGACGCCCGGGTCGAGCACGTCCACCCAGGGCTCCGGGTCGCGCACGGTCGCGAGCGTGGTCGTGGTCGCCGACCCCTCGGCGACGGCGGGGTCGGCGAGCGCGGCGCGCAGCAGCGAGACGTTCGTGGGGAGGCCGTCCACGCGGAAGTCCGCGAGCGCGGAGCGCAGCCCGGCGACCGCGAGCGCGTGCGACGCCGCACGCACGACGACCTTCGCGAGCAGGGGGTCGGCGTCGGGGCCGAGCACGTCACCGACGCTCGCGCCCGTCTCGACGCGCACGTCCGGGAGGTCGAGCCGCGCGAGCGTGCCCGCGACGGGTCGCCCGTGGCGAACGTCCTCGGCGTAGACGCGCGCCTGCGCCGCCACCCCCCGGACGGCGGGACCTGACAGCGGCACGTCGTCGAGCACGGTCGTGTCGCCCAGGGCGAGGCGCAGCATCCAGGCCACCAGGTCGACGCCGGTGACCTCCTCGGTCACGGTGTGCTCGACCTGGATCCGCGGGTTCACCTCGAGGAACGTGACCTCGCCGGAGCCGACGTCGAGCAGCGCCTCCAGCGTCGCGGCCGAGCGCAGCCCGACCCGCGCCGCGAGGCGACGGGCGCCGTCGTGCAGGGCGCTGCGCACGCCGGGGTCGAGGCCGGGCGCAGGCGCGACCTCGACGACCTTCTGGTGGCGGCGCTGGAGCGAGCAGTCACGGTCGCCGAGCGAGACGACCCGGCCCGCCCCGTCACCGAAGAGCTGCACCTCGAGGTGGCGTGCCCGGTCGACGTGGCGCTCGACGAACAACCGCCCGGACGAGCCCGGGCGCGACGACTCCCGCCGCCACGCCGCGGCGAGCCCCGCCGCGTCGCGGCACACGTGCACGCCCGTCCCGCCCCCGCCACCGGCGTCCTTGAGCACGAGCGGGAAGCCGATCTCCTCCGCCCACCCGAGCGCGTCCTCGAGGCCGCCGAGCACCGGCGACCCCGGCAGCACCCGCAGACCGCACTCCTGCGCGAGCGCGCGGGCACGGGCCTTGTCACCGAGGACGCGGAGCTGCTCGGGTGTCGGGCCCGCGAACGTCACCCCCGCCGCCTCGACGGCCGCGGCGAAGCCCGCGTCCTCCGAGCGGAAGCCGTAGCCCGGGTGCAGGACGTCCGCGCCCGAGCCGAGCGCCGCGTCGAGGAGCCGCCGCCCGTCGTCGTACGACTCGATGACGGGTGCCGGACCGATCCGCACCGCGTCGTCCGCGAGCCGGACGTGCCGCGCCCCACGGTCCGCGTCGGAGTGCACGGCGACCGTACGCAGCCCGAGCTCCCGGGCGCTGCGCAGCACGCGGCAGGCGATCTCGCCGCGGTTCGCGACGAGCAGCGTGGCGGCCATCGCCCTCCCCGGGGTAGGGGCGCGAGGCCACGCCTCGCCGTCGGACAGAACGGCCCCAGCCTAGTTCCCGTCCGTACCGCCCCGGCGGGCCGAGCAGTCGGTGCGTCAGACGGCGAGCGCCATGCGGGAGAGCGCGCGTGCCGCGCGTTCCAAGACGACGGCGAGCGACTCGCCGACGTGCAGGTGGAGCGCCGTGCGGGCCTCGGGGAGGCGGTCGGCGAGCGCGAGCTCGAGGATCTCGATGTGCTCGTCGATGGTGATGCGGATGCGTTCGGGCTCGACGAAGTCGTACATGCGCACGGCGCGCACCTTCTCGTTCACCTCGACGAGCGCCTCGGTGAGGCGGTCGTTGCCCGCGGCGCGGGACAGCACGGTGTGGAAGCGCTCGTCGAGGAGCACGAAGCTCGGGTCAGGCTCGGGCGGCGCGGCGCGGAGCTCGACCCAACGGCCGAGCTCGTCGCGCAGCGCGTCGGTGTCGTAGTGCAGCTCGGTGTTCTCGATGATGCGCTCGACACCGCGCAGCTCGAGCGTCACGCGCAGCTCGTAGAGGTCGCGCAGCTCGGCGAGGCTCGGCACGACGACGGCGTACCCGAAGTCGGTGCGCTGGATGAGACCGTCGGACAGGAGCCGGGACAGGGCCTCGCGCACGGGGGTGCGCGACACCTCGAACCTCCGGCTCAGCTTGGGCTCGGTGAGCCGCTCGCGCGGGTCGACCCGGCCGTTGAGGATCTCGGCGCGCAACCGCGTGTAGACGGCGTCGCGCAACGAGGTCGCGGCGGGTTCCGGCGCGGTCACGATGTCCATGCGGGGTCTCCTGCTCGTCCGGCCCGTGCGTCGTGGTCCTGCCCTGCCATCATCTCGCACGGCGAACCGGCGGCGGTGACGCCGGGCACGACGCGAGGGTCGACGCCACGTCGACTAGACCGCCATCGCCGCACGGACGCTCTCCTCGGCCGCCTCGCCGCCCGAGCCCCGGCTCGTCACGCGGCCGGACTGGAGCACGACGTAGTCGCGCGCCGCGCCGAGCGCGAACCCCACGTGCTGCTCGACGAGCAGGACCGACAGCCCGCCCGCGTCGGTGAGCGCGAGGATCGCGTCCTCGATCTCGGTGACGACCGACGGCTGGATGCCCTCGGTCGGCTCGTCGAGCACGAGCACGCGCGGGCCGGTGATGAGGGCGCGCGCGATGGCGAGCTGCTGGCGCTGGCCGCCGGACAGCAGACCGGCGCGCCGGCCGAGCAGCCCGCGCAGCGCCGGGAAGAGGTCGAGCGCCTCGTCGAGGCGTCGTGGACCCTCGCGCGACGTGTCCGCGACGAGCTGCAGGTTCTCGCGCGCCGTGAGGTCGCCGAACGACTGCTGCCCCTGCGGCACGTACGCGAGGCCGCGCCGCACGCGCTGGTGCGTCGGCAGCCGGGTGACGTCCTCGCCGTCGAGCACGACGCTCCCTGACCGGGCCTTGAGCAGCCCGAGCGCGGTCCGCAGGAGCGTCGTCTTGCCGGCGCCGTTGTGCCCCAGCACGGCGGCGACGCCGCCCGCGGGCACCGTGAGGTCGACGCCGTGGAGCACCATGGTCCGGCCGTAGCCCGCGTGCAGTCCCGTGAGCTCGAGCATCATGCCTCCTCGTCGTCGTTCGTGGTGGTCGCCGGGCTCGTCGCGCGCTCCCCCGTGCCCGACGCCGCGGGATCGCTCGCCGCGTCACCTCCCGTGGCACGTCCCGGGGTGCGGCGGCGGGCGCCGCGCGTCGCGCCGGCGCTGCCGAGGTAGACCTCCTGCACGCGCGGGTCGGCCTGGACCTCGGCGTACGTGCCCTCGGCGAGCACCTGGCCCAGGTGCAGCACGGTCACGGAGCTCGCGAAGGCCCGGAGGAACTCCATGTCGTGCTCGACGACCACGACCGTCCGCTGCGCGCCGATGCGCTGGAGCAGCTCGCCCGTCTGCTCGCGCTCGGCCTGGCTCATGCCCGCGACGGGCTCGTCGAGCAGCAGCAGCCGGGCGTCCTGGACGAGCAGCATCCCGATCTCGAGCCACTGCTTCTGCCCGTGCGCGAGGATGCCGGCCTGGACGTCGCGCAGGTGCGCGAGCCCGACGGTCTCGAGCGCCTGCTCGACGGCCTCGGGCGTCGACGTGCGACGCCGCAGGAGCGTGAGCGGGCCGCGTCCGGCACCCGCCGCGATGTCGAGGTTCTGCAGCACGCTGAGCTCCTCGAACACGCTCGCGGTCTGGAACGTGCGCCCGACGCCGGCCCGCGCGATGCGGTGCGTCTTCCTGCCGAGCAGGTCGGCCCCGCCGAACTGCACGGACCCCGACGCCTTGGCGAGACCGGTGATCGCGTCCACGATCGTCGTCTTGCCCGCACCGTTGGGCCCGATGAGGAACCGCAGGTCCCCCGCCGTGACGGTGAGGTCGACGCCCTGGACGGCGACGAACCCGTCGAACTCGACGCGCAGCCCGCGCACCTCGAGGTAGTCGTGCCGGAAGCGCGAGTCGTCGACGCCGAGGACGGACTGCGCGGCCTCGAGGTCGAGCCCGTCGCCCGCGACGCCGGTCTCGAGGACGGCGGCGACCGCCTCGGGCGCCGGCGCCGTGCCCGACGCCGGTCCGGTGGGTTGCGTGGTCATGCGGTCCTCCCGGAGGTGGCGGGGTCGTGGTCGACGGCGGTCGGCGCCTCGGCCGTCGGGTCGCCCGGGTCCGGCTCGCCCGGGCGGCCCCCGTCCGAGGCGCCGCCGCCCACCGGGACGGGTGCACCGCCGTCGGGCACGGAGCCGCGGCGCGAGCGGCGCCACCGCGTGAACAGCTCGGCGAGCCCGCCGGGCAGGAACGCGACGACGAGGATGAAGAGCGCGCCCTGCGCGTAGATCCAGCCGGACGGGAACGCCTCGGACAGGCTCGTCTGCGCCCAGCTCACGGCGATCGACCCGAGCACCGGGCCGAGGAGCGTCGCCCGGCCACCGATCGCGACGCCGATGAGGAAGCCGATCGACGGGACGACGCCGACGTCGGCGGGCGAGATGATCCCGACGATCGGCACGAACAGCGCGCCGCCCACCGCGGCCATGAACGCCGCGACGGCGTACGCGACGACCTTGACCTTCGCGGGGTCGTAGCCGAGGAACCGCACGCGGTTCTCCTGGTCGCGCACGGCGACGAGCAGCTCGCCGAACCTCGACACCATGAGCTGGCGCGCGATGGCGACCATGACGAGCAGGGCCCCGGCGGCGATGAAGAAGAGCATGCGCTTGTTCACCGGGTCGGCGAGGTCGTACCCGAAGAACGACCGGAACCCGTTGAGGCCGTTGGTGCCGCCCGTCGTCGCCTGCTGCCCGATGAGCAGGATCGCGAACGCCGCCGCGAGCGCCTGGGAGAGGATCGCGAAGTAGGCGCCGCGCACGCGCCGCGTGAAGACGGCGAAGCCGAGCAGCGCCGCGACACCGGCGGGCACGATCGCGATGGCGAGGATCGTCAGGACGGGCGACCGGAACGGCTCCCACCAGCCCGGCACCTCGCCCGAGCCGTAGAGCATCATGAAGTCCGGCACCCCGTCCGGTCCGGCGTCCGCGAGCTTGAGGTGCATCGCCATGATGTAGGCGCCGAGGCCGAAGAACACACCCTGGCCGAGCGTGAGCATCCCGCCGCGGCCCCACGCGAGGCCGATGCCGACGGCGACCATCGCCAGGCAGAGGAACTTGCCGAGCAGGCCGAGGCGGAACGTGGAGAGCGTCGCGGGGGCGACCGCGAACAGCAGGACCGCCGCGACGGCGAACCCGACGATCACGCGAGCGCGCGACGAGCGGTACAGCGCGGAGAGCCGGGACGTGCTCCCGGTCGTGACGGCGCTCATGCGAGGCTCCTCGTCCGGACCGACACGAGGCCCTGGGGTCGCACCTGGAGGAAGACGACGATGACGACGAACACGAGCACCTTGGCGATGCTCGCCGTCGTGGAGTACTCGAAGGTCGCCTGGAGCAGCCCGAGCGCGAACGCCGCGATGACCGTGCCCTTGATCTGGCCGATGCCGCCCGCGACGACGACGAGGAACGCGTCGACGATGTAGCTCGTGCCGAGCGTCGGGCCGATGGACCCGAGGAGCGTGAGCGCGACGCCCGCGATCCCGGCGAGGCCCGAGCCGATGAAGAACGTCAGGCGGTCCGTCGTCCGCGTGGAGACGCCGCTCGCCTCGGCGAGGTCGCGGTTCTGCACGACGGCACGGATCCGGCGCCCGAGCGGCGTCACCTTGAGCACGACCGCGAGCGCGACGACCGCGACCACGGCGAGCGCGAGGATGAACACCCGCGTCTTCGGGACGGCGAGGCCGAACAGGTCGACGGCGCCGCTCAGCCAGGCGGGGGCGCGGACGTCGACGTTCGGGGCGCCGAACACGTCGCGCGCCACCTGCTGCAGCACGAGCGCGACGCCCCACGTGACGAGGAGCGTGTCGAGCGGCCGCTTGTACATGCGGTGGATGAGCGTCGCCTCGAGCAGCAGGCCGAGCAGACCGCCGACGAGGAACCCGAGCGGCAGCGACACGAGCAGCGAGACGCCGGCGTTCCCGACGACCCCCTGCACGACGAACGCCGTGTAGGCGCCCGCCATCATGAACTCGCCGTGCGCCATGTTGATGACGCCCATCTGACCGAACGTGAGCGCCAGCCCGAGGGCGGCGAGGAGCAGGACCGAGCCGAGGCTCAGCCCCGCGAAGAGCTGCGAGAACAGCACATCCATGGGCGTCGTGCCTTCCGGTGGGTGCGAACAGGAGCCCGCTGAGTGCTGGGCATCTGTCGTCCCGGCCGTGCGGCGACGACAGATACCCAGCACTCAGGGGGTCAGGAGAGGCCCTCGGCCCAGTCGTAGCCCTCGAGGTACGGGTCGGGCTCGATCGGCTCGCCCGAGCTCCACTCGGTGTAGATGAGGCCGTCGGGGCCGATCTTGCCGATGAGCGCGGTCTTGGCGATGTGGTGGTTGTCGCCGTTCACGGTGACGGAGCCCTCGGGGGCGTCGAACGTGACGCCGTCGGCGGCCTCCTGGACGTCGGCGACGTCGAACGACTCCGCCTTCTCGACCATGCCCTTCCACAGGTAGAGCGACGTGTACGCCGCCTCCATGGGGTCGGAGGTCACGCGGTCGGCGCCGTACTTCGCCTGGAACGCCTCGACGAACGTGGTGTTCTCGGGGCTGTCGATGGTCTGGTAGTAGTTCCAGGCGGTGAGCTGGCCCTCGACGTTCTCGACGCCGACGCCGCCGACCTCCTCCTCGGCGATCGACACGGACACGACGGGCATCGTGTCCGGGCCGAGGCCGGCGTTCTTGTACTCCTTGAAGAACGCGACGTTGGAGTCGCCGTTGAGCGTGTTGAACACGGCGTCGGCCCCGGCGGACTTCACCTTGTTGACGATCGTGGAGAAGTCGGTGTGGCCGAGGGGTGCGTACTCCTCGCCGAGGACCTCGATGCCGTTGGCCTCCGCGTAGGCGTTGATGATCTTGTTCGCGGTGCGCGGGAAGACGTAGTCGGAGCCGACGAGGAAGATCGACTCGACACCCTGCTCCTTGAGGTAGTCGAGCGCGGGGACGATCTGCTGGTTGGTCGTCGCGCCGGTGTAGAAGATGTTCGGCGACGACTCCAGGCCCTCGTACTGGACCGGGTAGAAGAGCAGCGAGTCCTGCGCCTCGAAGACGGGGAGCATCGCCTTGCGCGACGCGGACGTCCAGCCGCCGAACACCGCGGCGACGCAGTCGCTCGTGATGAGCTTCTCCGCCTTCTCCGCGAAGACCGTAGGCTCGGACTGGCCGTCCTCCTGGACGATCTCGAGCTGCTTGCCGAGCACGCCGCCGTCGGCGTTGATCTCCTCCGCCGCGAGGGCGAGCGAGTCGGCGACGGTCTGCTCGGAGATCGCCATGGTGCCGGAGAGCGAGTTGAGGAAGCCGATCTTGACGGTGTCGCCGGAGGTGTCGACGCAGCTCTCTGCGGCGCTGGTCGCGGCGCCCGCGCCGTCACCGGTCTCCGTCTTCGCGCCGCACGCGGTGAGCGTGAGCGCGAGGACGACGAGAGCGGCGGCCGGGGCGAGACGGGTCGTGGCGCGTGAAGGTGTCACGAGAGTCCTTTCAGCGAGGTTCGCACAGCGGAGTTCTCCGCAGGTTTCTCAGCAGGAGGCCGGCGGCCGCCGGGCAGGCGGTCGCTCGCCGCGAGCACCGGGTACAGGCATGTATACGTTCATGTGCCCGTGGGGGTGCCCACTGATGTCGACGCTAGTGACGCCGTGTTTCGCCCGATCTGCCCGTGCTGTTAACGGCGCGTGTCACGGGGTCACGATTCGGTCACGCGGCGTCGGGCACCCGACGGCCGAGCCACCAGGCCAGTGCCCCGACGCCGCCGACCACCAGGCCCGCCGCGGCGACCAGGACCGGGAGGTCCGCGGGGATGCCCAGGTGGACGGTGAGGCCGAGGATCCTCGACAGCCCCCACGGCAGGATCATCATCTGGTCGTTCCAGGCCGTCAGCGTGTGCTCCAGCCCGACCCAGGCCACCACCGCACCACCGACGACGAGCGGCGCCGCGACCGCCACGAGGACTCGGCCCGTCGCGGCCAGGACCCCGGCGCCGAGCGAGCGCAGCGCGAACCACGCCGCGACGAGGACCCACCCGAACGCCGCCGTCGCGAGCGTCACGTACGCCGTCCGCGCACCGGGCTCCGCCCAGAGCCCGTACCAGTACCCACCGGGGCCCGTCGGCACGAGCGCCCCGAGCAGCAGGACCGTGCGCAGGACCGCCGCGCCGCCGACCGCGCCGGCGAGCGCGAGGGAGCCGCGCCTCCCGGCGACCAGCCGCAGGACGCCGACGAACAGCGCCCACGCCCCGAGCACGAGCGCGAGGTGCACCCAGGAGAGCGCCCAGGTGTATACGACGCGGCTGAGCACGACGGCCACCACGGGCAGCACCAGCAGGACGACGCGGTCGGCTCGTCCGGCGCCGGTCACGGCGGCGGCGACGCGCCACGGGCGGGTCGCGCCGAGCCACAGCGCGCGCAGGGCGAGACCGCCGGCGGCCGGCCCGGCCGGGCCTGGGTCACCGGACGGCCGGCGACGGCCGAGCCGCGCGAGGAGGCGCTGCCCGGGTGCGGTGCCCAGGAGCAGCGCGGCGACGAGCAGGACGCCGAGCGCCCGTGCTGCCCACGCGGCGGGCAGGTCCCGCCCGGCGCGCTCCAGGCCGAGGTCGGCGGCGGTGAACGTGTACGCGGGCAGGTAGAGGTCGTCCCCGTACTGCTCGACGTGCGCGGACCGGGACGCCTCGAAGCGGACCCGGGCGTGGTCCCACGCGCCGCGGGCCGCGCCGTCGCCGGTCGCGAGCCACCGCCCGTGCTGGAGCACGACCTCGCGGTAGTCGGCGAGCACGGTGAACAGGTCGGCCTCGTAGTCGATCGCGGCGAGGAGCTGTGTCCGCAGCCCGTCGTCGCGCCACGTCGCCGGGTCCGTGCCGTCGACCAGCGCGCGCATCTCCTCGACGGTCTCCACCGCGCCGCGCCCCTCGGCGACGGCCGCCTCGACGTCTTCCGGGTCGGTGCCCACGATCGACGAGATCGAGTCGAGCGCCGCGGCGTCGCCGGAGACGATGTCCCACTCGAAGATCCACATCATCGGCGGGGGCTCGAGTCCGAGCGCCCGCACACGGTTCTCCGCGAACGGCTCGATGTACAGCCCCTGCCGCACGGCGTCGCGCGAGCGGGCCATCGCCTCCCCGACCGCCGCGACGGTCGCCGGGTCGTCGGAGAACGTCGCCCGCGCCCAGGAGGCGGTGATCTCCCCGGGATCCGCGCCCGGGTCGACGGCCAGGCGGGCCGCGGCGTACGTGTTGAGGTCGTAGAGCTGCCAGAACCCGGACTTGCGGTACAGGCTCATGGGCCCGGCCTTCCAGGGACCGCCGTCCTGCGCCCACGCCCACACGCCCTCGACGCCCGGGTTCGCGGCGAGGTAGTGGTCGAGCGCCGCGGCATAGGCGGGCGCGAGGTCGTTGGGCAGCGCGCCGAATCCCTCGAACTCGCGCCGCGACTGGAGCTCGACGATGCGGCGCTGCGTCCCGACCTCCAGCGTCGGGTTGAGCGGCAGCCACGAGTAGAAGTCGCCGGCGACGTGCTTCGTGGACACGACGAGCGACGGCGAGTCGATCCCGGCGAGCACGCTCTCGTACGACTCAGGGTTCGTGTGCAGGTCGCCGACGGCGCCGACACCGACCGACCACGACCGGAAGATGACGTCCTTGCCGTGCTCCTCGGCCACACGCGTGAACGCCCCGAGCATGGCCCGGACCGCCCCCTCGTCCGTGACCGCGAGCTCGGACCAGTAGTCCCAGCCGGGCAGGTCGTAGATCCGGCCGGCCTCCCCGATGCGGACCATGATCCCGTCGACCGCGGGCATCGCGGTGAACAGCTCGTCGAGACCGGCGGCGTACACGTCCCAGAGCGCGGGGTCGTGCACGTCCAGCCCGCGTCCGTCGAGGTAGTCCCGCAGCGGCGTGCTGAGCATGAGCATGTCGGTCTGGAGGTAGACGTCCATGCCCGCCTCGTCCGTGTCCTCCCACAGCGGGCCGAACCCCTCGCGCATCGCGAGCGCGCGGTCGAGGTGCTCGTCGCCGACCGCGTAGACGTCGTGCCCGTCGCCCACCCCGTCGAACGTGACGTACTCCAGGAACCCCGGGACGACGACCCCGTTGAACCCCTGCGCGAGCTGGGTCGCCACGTAGCCCCGGAGGTCCGTCGCGTCGTCGGCGAGCGCGGTGTCGTCCACGTAGGGGGCCTCCGAGAGGATCGCGTCGGCGAACGACCCCCCGTTGTGCGAGTAAGGATCGCCCTCGCGCCACCCCTGCGCGTCCGGCTCGATGCCGGTCGCCCCCTTGTCGACGAGCCGCATGCCGAGCGCGGGCTCCCGCACCGCGCCGTCCTGCGGGTCCCCGGCACCGGCGGGGAGCGCCGCCCGGCCCGTGCGCACGCGGTCCGCGACCTCGTACAGGCCGTGCGCGGCACCTGCGGGATCGGCCGCCTCGAGGAGCCAGCCGTCCGCGACGACCCTCACGCGGTACGCCTCGGGGTCGGCGGAGCCGAGGTCGACGCCGGTCACGACGCGCAGCTCGCCGGCCGCCGTGCCACCGTCGCCCGCTCCCCCGTCGCGGGGCCGTGCCTCGGCGTCGCGCCCACGGCCGGCGAGCGCGGCGACGAGCGCGTCGGCCGCGAGCGACAGCCTGAGGCTGTCGTCGGGCAGCGCGACGACCGACACCGGGGGCGTCTCCGTCGCGGGTGTCCGCGGCGCGGCGACCGGGTCCTCGGGCGCCGCGACCGCCTGCTCCGCCTCGACGGCGAGGACGTCGCCGAGCCCGGCGGCGACGCCGAACCCCGTCGCGAGGAGGACCGCGACCGCTACCGCGGCGTACCAGGGCCGGCGAGGGGCGACGTCGTCGTGCACGGGCGCCAGCGTAGGCGCCGCGGGTCACGCGCCGGTCACGGTCGGACGGTCGCGGTGGCTGCCCTTCCCCGGGTACGCAGGAGCGCGATCGTCAGCGCCGCGGCGAGGGCGACGACGAGGGCCACGCCGACGAGGCCCGCGACGCCGACGAAGATCCCGCCGGCCTCGCCGTAGTCGGCGAGCGGCATCCCCGCGAACGCGTGGTCGCGCGCCGCGCCCGCGAAACCGACCGACTCGGCGGTCGCCTCGAGCCCGTCGGGCGTGGCCGCCGCGAACGACGAGACGACGACGGCGGCGAGCAGCGCGCCCGACCCGAGCGCGAGGACGGCGCGTCGCACCGCACCGGCCGGTGCCGTCGCGGTCGGGGCTCCGACTCCGGTCGACGAAGCAGCCGACCGCACGGCGTCCGGCACGACGGCGTGGCTCGCGGCGGAGCGCGCCACCCCCTCGACCGCCGCGACGCCCGGAGCGACGGCGAGCACGAGCCCGACGACGCCCGCGGTGATCAGCGCCTCGCCGAGCCCGATGACCGCGTGCACGGAGAGCATCTGGCCGACGAGCTCGCCCACCGGGACCGGGACCGTCCCGCCGACGGCGAAGAGCCCGGCGAACACCGCGGCCGAGACGGGCACGCTCACGAGCGCCCCGACGCCGGCGGCGCCGGCCGCGCCCCGGCCGCGCGTCAGACGCAGCACCCCGCGCGTCGCCGCCCAGCCGACGAGCGTCCCGACCACCGCCATGAGCAGCACGTTCGTGCCCAGCGCGGTGAGCCCGCCGTCTGCGAAGACGAGGGCCTGCACGAGCAGCACGAGCGTCACGGACAGCACACCGAGCCACGGCCCGACGAGCGCGGCCGCGAGCGCCCCGCCCATGAGGTGCCCGCTCGTCCCGGCCGCGACGGGGTAGTTGAGCATCTGGACGGCGAAGACGAAGCCGGTCGTCGCGGCCGTGAGCGCGACGCGGCGCGGAGTGAGGTCCTCGCGCGCCCGGTACGCCGCGTAGCCGACGGCGGCGAGGGACACGACGGCGGTCGTCGCCGACGTGGGGTCGTTGAGGAAGTGGTCGGGGACGTGCATGTCAGGCTCCTGTCGTCAGCAGTGTCGTGCGGGGTTCGGGAACGTCGGTGTCCGACGGCGCAGCAGGGTCGGGCGGCGGCGCGGAACCGGGCAGGTCGGCGGCCCGGGCAGCGCGCACCGCCGTCGTCCAGGCGGCCACGACGGCGTCGATCCCGGCGTCGTGGGTGCACGGGCCGAGGTGGCGGCCGATCGCGCCGGGGCCGTCGAGGTCGAGCCGCAGCGGTCCGGGCGGTGCGGGCGTCCTGCCTGCGAGCCGGTCCACCTCCGGACCGACGAGCGGGGCCGGCGGCCGCGTGCCGAGGCACAGCACCGAGTCGACGACGCGCGCGTCGCCGAGGATCCCGGGCAGGGCGCGGTCGTCGTCGAGGTCGAGGTGCTCGACGAAGAGCTCGCGCACGTGCTCCGGTCGAGCAGGGTCGCTCCGCCATGCAGGTCTCGACCCGTCCGGTGCCGCGGACTCACCGGTCGCGCCCACACCGCCGGGCGTCCGGGCGGCGACGAGTGTCGACAGGTCGACGTGCGTGCGCGACCGCAGCCGCCCGCCCACCTCTCCCGAGCGGCCCAGGACGAGCGTCTCGCGCAGCAGCGCGACACCCCGCTCACGCGGCGCTCCGCCGTCGGCGAGCGACACCCGCGTGGTGCGCTCGACGTCGGCCCCGTCCGCCACGACGAACGGCAGGGCGTCCCACACGAGGAGCCCGCCGGCGTCGACCCGCACGTCCACGTCCCACGAGGCCGACCGGCCGCGCCCGGCGTAGGCGACGGTCCCCGACACCTCGACGAGCTCGAGCTCGACGCCCTCGCCCACGTGCACCTCGATCCGCACGCGGTCGCCCCCGAGGAGCAGCGCGCGCGTCGCGACGAGCGCGACCCGGGCCACGCCGGGACCGGTGGACAGGACGCGCGGGCTCAGCGCGCCCGGGCGCAGGTCGCACCGCACGCGGCCCGCCTCCCGGTACGCGCCGACGCGCGTCACGTCGTCCATCAGCGCCTCGTCGCCCCGCGCCTCAGTCGCGCCCGACGGCGGCCACCGGCTCCGCGGCCGCGTCGCCGTGCTCGTCGGCGTGGGGGTGGTCGTGCCCGTGGGCGTGCGACGCGTCGCCCTCCTCGTGCGTGTGGAGGAAGCCGTTGCCCTCCTCGTCCGCGTGGAAGTGCGGCGCCATCGGGCCCGGGTCCTGCGGCACGTGGGCGCCCGCTCGGTGCGCGGCGAGCAGCGTCTGCACCCACGTCGTGAGCGCGTCGATCGACTCGCGGTCGAGGCGCGAGAGGGCGAGCACCGGGGCGCCGTCGCGCGCGGCCGTCGCGTCGAGGACCATGCGTGGCACGTCGACGCCCACGTAGGGCGCGAGGTCCGTCTTGTTGACGACGAGCAGGTCCGCCCGGGCGATCCCCGGCCCGCCCTTGCGTGCGACGTCCCCGCCGCCCGCGACGTCGAGCACGAAGATCTGCGCGTCCACGAGCGCGGGCGAGAACGTGGCGGTGAGGTTGTCCCCACCGGACTCGACGAGCACGACGTCGAGCGGCGCGAAGTCCTCCTCGAGGTCCTCGACGGCGAGCAGGTTGGCGGTCACGTCGTCGCGGATGGCGGTGTGCGGGCACGCGCCGGTCTCGACGGCGCGGATGCGCTCGGGGTCGAGCACGCCCGCGGAGCGCAGGAAGCGCGCGTCCTCGTCGGTGTAGATGTCGTTCGTGATGACGCCGAGCTGCAGCACGCCGGACAGCTCGCGGCACAGGAGCGCGATGAGCGAGCTCTTGCCCGTGCCGACAGGGCCGGCGACGCCGAGGCGCAGGGAACGAGTACTGGCGGGGGTCGTCTGATCAGGCACTGAACAGCCTCTCGGTGGTGCGGGCGTGGAGCTCGGCCCACTGCTCGACGAGCGGTGCGCCGTGCGCAGGGATCGCGCGGGGGTCGGTCAGGTGGGCGACGTCGTGGGCGAGCGCGTCGATCGCGGGCTGGGCGGCGACGACCCAGCCCGTCGCGACGACCGGGTCGACGGGCTCGAGCTTGAGCGTCGCGGCCGCGACGGTCTGCACGTCCTCGTACCCGACGAGGCGCGCGACCTGGAGCGCGGACAGCCCCGCGCACGCGGCGGTCACGCCGAGCACCACCGGTCGCGGGGGCTGCGGCGCCCTGCGGCCGGCCGCCGCCCGACCCCCCGGACCGGGCCCGGTGCCCGACGGCGCCCGCTCGGCCGACGGAGCGCCCGCGCCCGCGTCGGGCACCCCGTCGGCGCGCCGCGCGTCGGCGACGAGCGCCGCCGCCTCGTCCAGCGCGACGACGGCGGGATGCCCGGCCCACAGCCGGCGCAGGAGCCGCAGATAGCCGCGGCCGAGCCGCTGCGACGTCTCGCGCAGGGCGTGCGACGGCGTCCGGGCCGTCCAGGCGACCCACGTTCCGGCGAGGCCGCGCGCCGCGGACGCCACGCCGTCGGGCACTTCGACGGACGGCGCGCGATCCGCGGAGGCCGGTTCCGCGCCGTCGGGCCTGGGACCGGCCGCGAGCGCCACGTGCCGCGCGACGACCGCCGTGGCCGCCTCGACGCGCGTGACCGTGGCGAGGCGCGCGCGCACGTAGTCGGGCACGCGCGCCGCGGGCATGCCCGCCCGCAGCGCGGGCTCGAGGCCCGCGGACTGCGTGTGCCCGCCGGTGGGCAGGCGCGCGTCGGCGAGCAGCGCGAGCATGAGCTCCGCGCGCCCCTCCGCGTCGACCTCCCGCATCTCGCTCATGGCTCAGAACAGCGAGTAGAGCTGCGCGAGCGGCAGCCGGTCGGCGGGCGCGGGGACGACGAGCTCGCCGTCGACCTCGATCGCGAAGGACTCGGGGTCGATGTCGATCTGCGGCAGGTAGTCGTTGTTCTTCATCTGCGCCTTGCCGACGCCCCGCGTGTCCGCCACCGGGAGGAGCTGTCGTGCGAGTCCGAGCCGCTCCTCCAGGCCGTCGTCGAGCGCGGCGGGCGAGACGAACGACATCGACACGTCGGCACCGATCGCGTCGGCGAGCGCCGGCCGCATGAGCACGGGCTGCGGCGACGGGATGGACGCGTTCGGGTCGCCCAGCGCGCCCCACACGAGCGCGCCGCCCTTCATCACGACGCTCGGCCGGACGCCGAAGAGCTTGGGCTCCCACAGCACGAGGTCCGCGACCTTGCCCGGCTCGACCGATCCCACGTACGCGTCGATCCCGTGCGCGACGGCCGGGTTGATCGTGTACTTGGCGACGTACCGGCGCGCGCGCAGGTTGTCCGCCGGCAGCTCCGGCCCGCGCGCGCCGCCCGGGTGCGCGCCGCGGCGTGCCTTCATGACGTGCGCGACCTGCCACGTGCGCGTGACGACCTCGCCGATGCGGCCCATGGCCTGCGCGTCGGACGACGTGATCGACATGGCGCCGAGGTCGTGGAGCACGTCCTCGGCGGCGATGGTCGTGCCACGGATGCGCGACTCGGCGAACGCGAGGTCCTCGGCGACCTGCGGGTTGAGGTGGTGGCACACCATGAGCATGTCGAGGTGCTCGGCGACGGTGTTGACCGTGTGCGGGAGCGTCGGGTTGGTCGACCCCGGGATGACGTTCGGGTGGCTCGCGACCGTGAGGATGTCCGGCGCGTGGCCGCCGCCCGCGCCCTCGGCGTGGAACGCGTGGATCGAGCGGCCGCCGATCGCGCGCAGCGTCGACTCGACGAACCCGGCCTCGTTGAGCGAGTCGGAGTGCAGCGCGACCTGCAGCCCCCAGTCGTCGGCGGCGCGCAGCGCGGCGTCGATCGCGGCCGGCGTCGAGCCCCAGTCCTCGTGCACCTTGTAGCCGCCCGCGCCCGCCATGGCCTGCTCGCGCAGGCCCTCGGCGCTCACGGTGTTGCCCTTAGCGAGCAGCAGGACGTTCACGGGGAGCCGGTCGAGCGAGCGGTGGATCGCCTCGAGGTGCCACGCCCCGGGCGTGACGGTCGTGGCCTTGGTGCCCTCGCTCGGCCCGGTGCCGCCGCCGGCGACGGTCGTGATGCCCGTCGCGAGCGCCTCGACGACCTGCGACGGCGAGATGAGGTGCACGTGCGAGTCGATGCCGCCCGCGGTGAGGATCTTGCCCTCGCCGGAGACGACGTCGGTCGACGGTCCGATGTGCAGGTCCGGGTGCACGCCGTCCGCCACGTCGGGGTTGCCCGCGCGGCCCAGCGCGACGATCCGCCCGTCCCGGATCCCGACGTCCGCCTTGACGATCCCCCACCAGTCCAGCACGACGGCGTTCGTGACCACCGTGTCGAGCGCGCCCTCGGCGCGGGTCGTCGACCCCTGCGCCATCGACTCGCGGATCGACTTGCCGCCGCCGAAGACGACCTCCTCGCCGCCGAACGTGCGGTCCTCCTCGACCTCGATCCACAGGTCGGTGTCGCCGAGGCGCACCTGGTCGCCCGTCGTCGGGCCGTACAGCGCGACGTAGCGCTCGCGCGAGATCGCGACCATGCGTCAGTCCTCCTCAGGAGTGGTCGTGCTCCGCGCGCCGAACCCGGGGTCTGTCCCCACGTCCGCCGGATCCTGGGGAGCGTTCCCGGGTTCGGCAGGCTCGGTCGCGCGGTCCAGCACGCCGCCGTCGGGCTTGCCGCGCTGGAGGCCGGGCACGCGCCGGCGGCCGCGGAGCGCGACGGCCTCGACCTCGGCGGACGCGCCCGGTTCGAAGCGCCGGGACGTTCCGGACGGGACGTCGAGCCGGAACCCGTGCGCGGCGGCGCGGTCGAACGAGAGCGCGGCGTTGGCGTCGGGCAGGTGGAGGTGGGAGCCGATCTGCACGGGCCGGTCCCCCGTGTTCGTCACGACCAGCGTCACGCGCTCGTCGTCGGTGCGGTCGGCGTTGAGGACGACGGGCACGTCCTCGGTACCGCGCTTGAGCCGGATCGCGCCAGGTCCGCTCGTGCTGATGCCTGCCATGGGTCGCCTCGCTCTCGCTGAGCCTCGTGCGTGCGCCGGACCGGGCCGGGTCAGGCGATGGGCTGGTGGATGGTGACGAGCTTGCGCCCGTCGGGGAACGTCGCCTCGACCTGGACGTCGGGCAGCATCTCCGCGACCCCGTCCATCACCTCGTCGCGACGGAGCACCGCGCGCCCGGAGACCATGAGCTCCTCGACGCCCGCCCCTTCGCGAGCCCGCTCGATCACCCACGTCGTCAGCAGGGCGACGGTCTCCGGGTAGTTGAGCAGCACGCCGCGCTCGCGCCGGTCGCGCGCGACCATGCCCGCGACGGCGAGCAGCAGCTTCTCGGTGTCCGCGGGTGTCAGGTGCATGGCGGCGATCCTGCCGGGCGTTCGTTTCCGGCGTGTATACACGGCGTTATACGCGCGTGTACCGCTGCTTCCCCGGACCACCGGTGGCCGGAGGAGGACTCCCGCGGGCACGACGAAGGCCGCCGACCGGGCGAACCCGGCCGACGGCCTTCGATGTCCTGCGACCTCCCGGACGAGGCCGGGAGAGGGTCAGGCGTGGATCAGAAGTCCATGCCGCCCATGCCACCGTCGCCGCCCGGCATGGCCGGAGCCTTCTCCGGCTTGTCGGCGACGACGGCCTCGGTCGTGAGGAAGAGCGCCGCGATGGAGGCGGCGTTCTGCAGCGCGGAGCGCGTGACCTTGACCGGGTCGTTCACGCCGGCGGCGAGGAGGTCCTCGTACACGCCGGTCGCGGCGTTGAGGCCCTGGCCCGCGGGGAGGTTGCGCACCTTCTCCGCGACGACGCCGCCCTCGAGGCCCGCGTTGACGGCGATCTGCTTGAGCGGGGCGTCGATCGCGGCGCGCACGATCTGCGCACCGGTCGCCTCGTCACCCTCGAGCTCGAGCTTCTCGAACGCCACGGCACCGGCCTGGATGAGCGCGACGCCACCACCGGCGACGATGCCCTCCTCGACGGCCGCCTTCGCGTTGCGCACGGCGTCCTCGATGCGGTGCTTGCGCTCCTTGAGCTCGACCTCCGTCGCGGCACCCGCCTTGATGACGGCCACGCCGCCGGCGAGCTTCGCGAGGCGCTCCTGGAGCTTCTCGCGGTCGTAGTCGGAGTCCGACTTCTCGATCTCGCCACGGATCTGGTTGACGCGACCCTGGATCAGGTCGGCGTCGCCCGCACCCTCGACGATCGTGGTCTCGTCCTTGGTGACGACGACCTTGCGCGCCTGGCCGAGCAGGTCCAGCGTCGCGTTCTCGAGCTTGAGGCCCACCGTCTCGGTGATGACCTGGCCGCCGGTGAGGATCGCGATGTCCTGGAGCATGGCCTTGCGGCGGTCGCCGAAGCCCGGGGCCTTGACGGCGACGGACTTGAACGTGCCACGGATCTTGTTGAGCACCAGGGTCGCGAGCGCCTCGCCCTCGACGTCCTCGGCGATGATGAGGAGCGAGCGGCCGGCCTTCATGACCTGGTCGAGGACCGGGAGCAGGTCCTTCACGTTCGAGATCTTGGACTCGACGATGAGGACGTACGGGTCCTCGAGCACAGCCTCCTGGCGCTCGGGGTCCGTCTCGAAGTAGCGCGCGAGGAAGCCCTTGTCGAAGCGCATGCCCTCGGTGAGCTCGAGCTCGAGGCCGAACGTGTTCGACTCCTCGACCGTGATGACGCCCTCCTTGCCCACCTTGTCGAGGGCCTCGGCGATGAGCTCGCCGATCGCGGGGTCGCCGGCGGAGATGGCGGCCGTGGCGGCGATCTCCTCCTTGGTCTCGATCTCCTTGGCGGCGTTGAGCAGCTGCTCGGTCACCGCGTCGACGGCCTTCTCGATGCCGCGCTTGACGGCGATCGGGTTGGCGCCGGCCGCGACGACGCGCAGGCCCTCGCGCACGAGCGCCTGGGCGAGCACGGTCGCGGTGGTGGTGCCGTCACCCGCGACGTCGTCGGTCTTCTTGGCGACCTCCTTGACGAGCTCCGCACCGATCTTCTCGTACGGGTCCTCGAGCTCGATCTCCTTGGCGATGGAGACGCCGTCGTTCGTGATGGTCGGCGCGCCCCACTTCTTGTCGAGCACGACGTTGCGGCCCTTGGGGCCGAGGGTGACCTTGACGGTGTCGGCGAGGGCGTTGAGCCCACGCTCCATGCTCCGACGAGCCTCCTCGTCGAAGGCGATGATCTTGGCCATGGGGAATGATCCTCCGCTGGTGGCGTATGGCGGTCGGCCGGCGCCCGCGACGGACGGCCCGCGACGGGCGGCGTTCATGTCACGCCGCCGGGGCGGGCCTCACCTGTCGACCTGGTGTGGTGCGCCGCACCCGCGGTGAGCGGCTGCCTGCGCTGGTCACTTCTGTCACTCTCATGACGAGAGTGCTAACGCCATTATTGGCACTCGCGGGGGGCGAGTGCAAGACAGCCCGTCACGGCCCGTCCCCGTATCGCGACGGGCGAAACCCGCCGCACCACTCGACCCCCTTAGGATGCGCGGTGTGATCCGCGCAACACCGTCGTGGCGCCTCGCAGCAGCCCTGGCCGGCTGCGTGCTGGTCCCTGCCCTCGGCCTCACCGCCGCGACCGCCGTCGCCGCCCCCACGGGCGAGCACATCGACCTGTACCAGGACGGCGTGGCCGTCACGACCGCACCCGGCGGCGGCACCGCGCTCCTGCGCCTCGCCCCCGGTGCCGCGGCGACCTACCTTCCCGGCAGTCGCGTGCTCGACCCGGCGACCCTCGACCCGGTCGCGCTCGCCGCAGGAGTCGACCCGGCAGACGGTGAGGCGGACCGGCTCGCGCAGGTCGCCGGGGCCCGGCTCGACGCGGCGGCGCTCCTCGACACCGGACGGGCGCAGGACGCCGCCGCCGCGTCGCGCACGTGGCTCGCGTCCGGCGTCGTCCCCGGCGTGGACGGCCCGTTCGCCGCGCTCGGCGAGGCCGCGCTCCTCGACCTGCGCGCCCTGACCCTCGACGACGGCGCCGCGCTCGCCGCCGCCTCCCCCAAGTGGCGCTACGTGTGGCCGCGCGACGCGTCGTTCACCGCGGCGGCGTTCGCGCGCACCGGGCACGTCGACGACGCACGGGACGTCCTCGGCTTCCTCGCCCGCGTCCAGGAGGACGACGGGTCGTTCCACGCCCGCTACCTGCCCGACGGCTCGGGTGTCCCCGACGACCGCGGCCACCAGTCCGACGGCGTCGGCTGGGTCCTGTGGGCGACCGACGTCGTGCTCGAGGAGACGCCCGCCGCCGAACGGCGCCGGGCCGCCGCGGAGCTGCGGCCCCTCGTCGACGCCGCGACCGACCACGCGCTCTCGCTCGTCGACGGCGAGGACCCGCTGCCCCCGCCGTCGAGCGACTACTGGGAGGTCGAGCCGACGGCCCTGACCCTCGGCACCGCCGGACCCCTGCTCGCCGGGCTCGAGGGTGCCGCCGACGTCTACGCCGCCGTGGGCGAGACCGACCGGGCGACCGACGCGACGCTCGCTGCCGCCCGGCTGCGCATGGCCGTCGAGCGGTCGTTCGGGTCGCAGGGCTACCCGCGGCACGTGACCGGCGGCGCGCGGGACGCATCGACCGCGTTCGTCCTGCCCCCGTTCCAGCCCGAGCCGCTCGCGGGAGCGGACGTCGCGTGGCGCGCGTCCGTGACGGAGATGCTGCGCCCCGCCGGTGGGCTCGCACCCGGGGCGGGCTGGCGCGAGGACGGCATCTCCTGGACGCCGCAGACGACGCTCTACGCACTCACCGCGGCGTCGTCGTCGGACCCGGAGGACCGGGCCGACGCCCAGGAGTGGCTCCGCTGGGTCGACGACCACCGCACCGCGTCCGGCGCGATCCCGGAGAAGGTCCTCGCGGACGGCTCGCCCGCCGCCGTCGCTCCGCTGTCGTGGAGCTCGGCGCTCGTCGTGCTCGCGCTCGTGGAGCTCGACACGACCACCGCCGCCCCGGCGAGGTAGAGGCGTGGTCGGGTGAGGTAGAGGGCGTGGTCGCGAAGCGCTACCTGGCGCCCACTCCCGACGTCGGCGCCAGATCGGGCTCCGCGCGGACGTCGAACTCTCGGCGCAGCACGCGCCGCGCCGCGTACCAGCCGCCGAGCCCGTGCACGCCCGGCCCGGGCGGTGTGGACGCCGAGCACAGGTAGACGCCCTCGAGCCCGACGGCGTACGGGTCGAGCCGGGGCGTCGGCCGCGCGACCATCTGCCACATGCTGACGGCGCCGCCCGCGATGTCCCCGCCGACGTAGCTCTCGTCGTGCGCGGCCATCTCCGCGGCGGGGACGCAGCGGGACGCCACGACGAGGTCCCGAACCCCCGGGGCGAACCGTTCGAGCTGGCCGAGGACGTCCTCGGTCACGTCGCGCGTCGAGCCGGCGGGCACGTGCGCGTACGTCCACAGCGGCCGCAGGCCGTCCGCCTCGCGCGCCGGGTCGACGACGGTCGGGTCGCTCGCGAGCATCATCGGCCGCACCGCGTGCCGGCCGGCCGCGACGTCCGACTCCGAACGCGCCATCTCGGCGCGCGTGCCGCCGACGTGCACAGTCCCGGCCCGACCCACCTCCGGGTCCGCCCACGGGACCGGCCCGGAGAGGACGAGGTCGACCTTCGCGGCCGCGTCGCCGTGCCGGAAGCGCCGCAGGGCCCACTCGGCGCGCGGCGAGAGGCGGTCGCCGAACACGTCCGCGACGACGCCGGGCGTCGTGTCGAAGACGTACGCCCGCGCACGCGGCAGGTCGGCGAAGGCACCGACCCGGTGTCCGGTGACGACCTCGCCGCCGTGCGCGCGCAGGTCGTCCAGGAGAGCCGCGACGATCGTGCCCGAGCCGCCCTTCGGCAGCGGCCAGCCGCCCGGCGCGTGGCCGAGCGAGGCGAGCAGGAGCGCCGTCCCCGCGGCGGCCAGCGACGGCAGGCGGGAGATCGCGTGCGCCGCGACGCCCGTGAGCAGCGCCCCCGCCTCCTCGGTCCGGAAACGCCGGCCCCAGGCCGCGCTCCCCTGCTCGAGGACCGCCGCACCGAACCGGGCCGCCGCCCCTGCGCCGCTCGGCGTCAGCACGCGCCCCGGCACCGACCGCTTGTCACCGAGGGCGACCGCGACGACGTCGCGCCAGCCCTCGGCGAGCGGGCCGAGCAGCGCGCGCCAGGCGGCACCGTCGACGCCGAGACGCTCCACCGTGCGGTCGAGGTCGTGATAGGCGATGCCCGCGCGACCGCCGTCGAGCGGCTGCGCGTACGACGCCTCGGGCACGAGCAGCTCCACGCCGCGCGCGCCCAGGTCGAACGCCTCGAAGAACGGCGACGCCCACGCCATCGGGTGCACGGCCGAGCACACGTCGTGCACGACCCCGTCCGCGAGACCGAGGTCGAGCGTGCGCGAGCCGCCGCCGATCGTCGGCTGCGCCTCGAGGACGCGCACGGCGAGGCCGGCACGTGCGAGAGTCACGGCGGCGGCCAGCCCGTTGGGGCCCGAACCGACGACGACGGCGTCGAGGTTCTCCGTCACGCGACCCTCGCGAGCGGCGTCAGAGCGGCCGCACCTGCTCGGCCTGCGGGCCCTTGGTGCCCTGGCCGAGCTCGAACTCGACCTCCTGGCCCTCGTCGAGCGTGCGGTAGCCGTCGGTCTGGATCGCGCTGAAGTGCACGAAGAGGTCCTGTCCCCCGGCCGCGGGCGTGATGAACCCGTAGCCCTTCTCGGAGTTGAACCACTTCACGGTGCCCTGAGCCATCTACGTCTCCTCGTGCATCGTCGCCCGCGAGGCGACCCCCGCCCCGTGGTAGCCCGAGCCTAGCCCGCCGACGGCGTGCACGGAAGGTCGACAGGACGCGTGTCCGACCCGTGGCGCACGAGTGAACCACCAGGTCAGCGCGACGGCGCGACCAGGGCTGCGATGACAGGGGCGCGGGGCGTCAGCCGACCGGTGCGAGCGCGGACTTCACGACGACGACGACGTCGCCCTCGCGCAGCGACGGGACCTCCTCGACGTTCTCGGCCGGGATACCCAGGGCCGCCGCCACGGCGGCCGCGGTGTCGTTGCGGTTCGGCACATACCAGACGGTGTTGGCCTCCTGACCGGAGCCGCCGTCGGGGTATGCCGCGAACTCGACGTTCGTGAAGCCCTGGGCCTCCAGAGCGTCCTTGCCGACGCGGGACTCACCCTCGGGCCCGCCGTCGTTCAGCACGCGCACGTACGCGCTCGGGTCGGCAGCGGCCATGAGCGTCGCGAGGTCCGGAGCCGCGGGCGTCTCCTCGACGGGCGGTTCCTCCGTCGCCGGCGGCTCTTCCTCCGCGGGGGGCTCTTCCGTCTCCTCGGCGGGCGGCGCCTCGGTCTCCTCCGCGGCGGGGTCCGTGGACTGCGCCTGCGGCGGGTTCTCGGTCGCGCCGTTGTCCGACAGCAGCGCGACGCCCCCGTACGCGAGGCCGGCGAAGACGACGGCGACCAGCAGGAACGGCCACGTCTTGCTCCACCCGCTGCGCGGCGTGCGGTGCACCCCCACGGGGGAGCCCTGCTGCGCGGGCGCGTCGAACTCGTCGGGCGCGTAGGGGTAGCGGCTCTTCGTCACGGCGACAGGGTAGCCCGGTCAGGCCCGTTGGCTAAACGCCCAGTTCGCCCGGACTTCACGGGCGAAGGTCCGTCGCACGTCAGAGCCCTTCGAGCCGACGGGCCGTGCGAGCCCGCTGCCTGGTGGAACGCATCCGGCGCAGCCGCTTGACGAGCATCGGGTCGTGCGCGAGCGCCGCCGGGGAGTCGATGAGCGCGTTGAGCACCTGGTAGTAGCGCGTCGCGGTCATGTCGAACAGCTCGCGCACCGCCTGCTCCTTGGCGCCCGAGTACTTCCACCACTGCCGCTCGAACGCCAGGATCTTCTGGTCGCGCTCGCTCAGGCCCGACGCCGAGCCCTCCTGGACGGTCGGGTCGCCGACCGCGTCGGGTCCGTCGAGCACGTACGCCGCCTCGCTCATCGTTCCCTCCCTGCACTCTCTCGTCACCAGACCTGCGCACTGCGGTGCGCGCGGACGCCTCTCAGCGTACGCACGAACCACACGGGTGTCATTCGTCCTCGCCGTGGTCTGCCGAGAGCCTGCCGAGGCGCTCCGCGCGCCGGTTAGGCTCGGGCCGTGGAGAGCGCACCCGTCCAGCCCGTCGCCGTCGACCCGGGCAGCACCCCGGCCGTCACCGATCCGGCGCCGAGCCCCCGCCCCCCGCTCGCGAGCATCATGGCGCCCGACTGGGCCGAGGCGCTCGCGCCCGTCGAGCCCCAGCTCCACGCGACGGGGGACTTCCTGCGCGCGGAGGTCGCGGCCGGCCGCGAGTACCTGCCCGCGCCGTCGGCGATCCTCAACGCCTTCTCGCGTCCGCTCGCGGACGTGCGCGTGCTCGTCGTCGGGCAGGACCCCTACCCGACGCCGGGGCACCCGATGGGGCTGTCGTTCTCCGTGCAGCCGCACGTGCGCCCGGTGCCGCGATCGCTCCAGAACATCTTCGCGGAGCTCGCGGAGGACGTCGGCGCCCCGACGCCCGCGAACGGCGACCTCACCGCGTGGAGCGACCAGGGCGTCATGCTGCTCAACAGGGTGCTCACCGTCCGGCCGGGCGAGCCCGGGTCCCACCGCGGCCAGGGGTGGGAGGCCGTCACGGAGGCCGCGATCCGGGCGCTCGTCGCGCGCGACGCCCCGCTCGTCGCGATCCTGTGGGGCCGCGACGCCGCGACGCTGCGCCCGATGCTCGGCGACACCCCCGTCGTCGCGAGCGCCCACCCCAGCCCGCTCTCTGCCCGCAGGGGTTTCTTCGGCTCCCGCCCGTTCTCCCGCGTCAACGAGCTCCTCGTCGCCCAGGGCGCCGCCCCCGTCGACTGGACCCTCCCGACCGCGTGATCTCACCGTCGAGGTAGAGCCCTGGTCACCCGAAACAGCGGCGGGGTCACGGTGCACGGCTCTACCTCGGCGACCAGGGCTCTACCTCGGACGCCTGAGGCTCGGCACACCACAGATCTGGCTCGGTGGTGCACGGCCACCGCGGGAGCAGAATGGGCGGGTGACGCAGAACCCGACGACCACTCCCCTGGCCGGTGACGCCTCCGACGACTCCCGCCCCGACGCCGCACCGCCCCGGTGGACGAGCTACCTCGCGATCGGCGACTCGTTCACCGAAGGGCTGTGGGACCCGTACCCCGGCGAGGACGACCACCAGCGCGGCTGGGCCGACCTCCTCGCCCAGCATCTCGCCCTCCGGCGGGTCGAGGCGGGTGCCGATCCGCTGCGCTACGGCAACCTGGCGATCCGCGGGCGCAAGCTCCGCTCCATCCTCACCGAGCAGGTCCCGACGGCGCTCGAGCTGCGGCCCGACCTCGTGAGCCTCATCGGCGGCGGCAACGACATCCTGCGGCCGGGGGCCGACGTCGACCGCCTCGCGCGCAACCTCGAGCACGCCGTCGCCAGGCTGCGCGCAGCGGGGATCGACGTGCTCCTCGGCACGGGCTTCGACGCCTCCAGCTCGCCGCTCGTGGGCCTCACGCGCCCGCGCGTGGGGGTGTACAACGCGCACGTCTGGTCGATCGCGCGCCGACAGGGCGCGCACGTGCTCGATCTGTGGGGCATGCGCGCGCTGCAGGACTGGCGCATGTGGTCCGAGGACCGCATCCACCTCACGCCCGAAGGACACCGGCGCGTGGCGCAGGCCGCGCTCGTCGGACTGGGACTCGCTCCCGACGACGCGGCGTGGGACGACCCGCTCACCCCGCTCCCGCCGTCGCCGGCCATCGACCGCGCGCGCCAGAACGCGCAGTGGCTGCGTGCGCACGTCGTGCCGTGGGCGCAGCGTCGCCTCACGGGGACGTCGTCGGGCGACGGGCGGCTCCCCAAGGCTCCCGACCTCCTGCCCGTCCCGCTCGCGGAGGACTGAGCGCGGCCGGGCCGACGGGTCGAGGAGACCCGTCGGCCCGGCCGTCGTGGGCGTCGCCGTCAGCAGGTCCGCGCGGGGTACGCCACCTCCTGCGTGACGCGCGGGCCACCGCCGGACGGGACGGCCGTCACGGTGACGCTGCCCGCTTCCAGGCCGCTCGACCGGGCCGAGAACGACTGGTAGCCGTTCGCGCCGCCGGCGACCGCGGCGAACGACTTCTCGCCGAACGGGGTCGTGACACCGATGTCGAGCGGCCCGGCGCCCTCGTTGTGGGCGCGGACGGCGACGTACGCCGTGCCGGCGAGGCAGCGGACCTGTGCCTCGATCCCGACCTGCGGGGCCTGCGGCGTCGCGGCGATCAGGGCGCCGAGCGCGCTCGCCTGGGTGCGCCAGTCGAACACGTTCGGGTGCTGCGCCGACTCGCCGCCGGCCCAGCGCACGCCGAGCCTGTCGCCCGCGATCCGGTCCTGCGACCAGATCGTCGCAGCCTGCCGGTCGACGAACTCCTGGTACCGCTCGGCGCCCGTCGTGTCGGTGAGGTCCATGACGTACCTCATGAAGATGCCCTTGAACTGCTTGCCGTTGTCGTCGCAGGTCCTGTCGAGCGCGTCGCAGCTCTCGGTGAGGACCCCGTCCGCGACGAGCGCGTCCGAGGCCAGCGCGGCGTCGGCGAGGCGCTGCGCAGTCTCCAGGGGCTGCGCGTCGCCCGTGGCGCGGTGGAGCTCCAGGCCGGCGCCGACGGCGAGCCCCTGGTTGTAGCTCCAGACCGTGCCGCCGTTGTTGCGGCAGTCGGTAGTCAGGCCGTCGTTGACGAGGCCCTCCTCGTTGATCATCCCGCTGGCGAGGAGCCAGTCCCAGCCGGTCTGCGCACGGTCCAGCCACACCGTGTCGCCGTCGACGCGGTTGTGGAGCTCGGCGGCGAGCCGGACGTACAGCCCGTTGGTCACGGCGTTCTTGTACGTCTTCTCGGCGTCCCACCACACGCCGCCGTCGCACGTGCCCGTGTCCCAGTAGCCGTGCACGTACTCGGCGATCGTGACCGACATGTCGAGGTACTTCTGGTCTCCCGTCAGGTCGTACGCGGCCGCCCAGGTGAGGCCCCACCACGCGGCGTCGTCGATCGCCCGGCTCGTGAAGTTGCCGAGGATCTCGTCGCTCGACATCTCGCCCGCGGGGAACGGGGCCTTGTTCCGCTCGAACGTACGGTCGACCTGGGCCAGGTAGCTCCGATCGCCCGTGCGCTCCATGTAGTCGATCACCGTGTTCGTCGCGACGGCGGAGTTCCACCAGCTCGACGGCCACCACGCCTTCTCCGGGTCGTAGTCGCCCATGAGCGTCCGGACGGCGCTCGCCGCGCGCTGCGTGGCGGGCGGGTTCTCGATGAGGGCGACGACCAGCGGCAGGAGCACCGCGCGGGCGCCCTCGGTCACCGCCTCGGGGGACGCGCCCGTGATCGCGTCCCGCAACCCGGTCAGCGCCTGGGCGACACCGGCCGCGTGGGCGCCGTCGAGCTGCGCGGCCGCGTCGTCGACGAGGCTCACGAGCGCCAGCGCCGTCGCGGGGTCCACGTCACCGCTGCGCTGCAGGGCTCCGATCTGGGCGCGGATCTCGTCGAGGCCGGTGCTCGGCGCGAGCCACTGCGAGACGAGCAGGGTGAGCTCGTCGCGCGTCCGGTCGTCGAGGAGCTCGGTCGCGGTGGTGTCGACGGCGGCACGCAGCAGGCGGACCTGCTCCAGCACCCCGGCCGCGTCCTTCGCGTCCTCGGCCTCCTGCGCCGCCGCCACCACGGCCCCGAGCCGCTCCGCGGTGCTCGCCGGGATGCGGCCGTCGTCGAGCGCCGCAGCGATCGCGGCGGCGAGCTCGCGCACCTTCGGCGTGTGCGCGAGGAGCTCGACCTCCGCGAGCGCCGTCGTCGCACCCGTCGAGGCCGTGACGTGCAGCCGGTACTGGCGGTACACGCCCGGGTCGGCGATCGCGAAGGCCCGCGTCTCGAGGCGGGACGCGAACGACTGGCCCGAGCGCTCGTCGAGCGCCGTCCACTCCTGCCCGTCCGTCGATCCCTCGAGCGTCCAGGCGCTCGGGTCCGTCCCGTCGCCCCCTGCCGACGTGAGCGTGTACATCGCCGCCCGCGCCGTCGTCCCCGTCGCCCCGAACGTCATGCTCGGCGTGGCCGAGCCGAACGCGACCTCCGCCGCAGCGGTGTCGTCGGCGAGATCGGTGCCGTCGACACCCTCCTCGTCGGTCGTGACCGTCCAGGCGCTCGTGACGTCCGCGAGCGGGTCGGGAAGGTCGTCACCCTGGGTGATCGACGGCGGAGCGTCGTCCGCGCCGGTGCCCCACGCGGACGGCGTCGGGCCCATGTCGAGCAAGATCGTGCCGCCGTCGGCGAGCTGGTCGTGCGTCAGGTACGTCGCGGACTGTTCGACGCCGTTCACCGTCACGCCCTGCACGTAGACGTTCTGCGCGCTGTTGTCCGGCGCGTCGATGACGAGGTCCTCGCCGTTCTCGAGGTGGATCGTCGCGCGCGTGAACAGGGGCGAGCCGATCGCGTACGTCGGGCTGCCGACCTGCAGCGGGTAGAACCCGAGCGCGCTGAACAGCCACCAGGCCGACATCTCGCCGTTGTCCTCGTCGCCGGGGTAGCCCTGGCCCATGTCGTTGCCGGTGAACGAGCGGGCCAGCGCGGTCCGCACGACCTCGGCCGTCTTCGACGGCTCGCCCGCGAAGGCGTACATGTACGGGATGTGGTGCGAGACCTGGTTGCTCAGGCCCCACTGGCCCTGGCGCACCGCCTTGGCCTCGCGCATCTCGTGGATGACGCCGCCGTACGAGCCCGGCTTGGACGCCGTCTCCGGCGTGGCGAAGAACTCGTCGAGCTTCGCGCCGAGCGCGTCGGTGCCGCCGAGGAGGTTGGCCAGGCCCCGGCCGTCCTGCACGGCGTGGAACGCGAAGTTCCAGCCGTCGGTCTCGGTGAACTCGTTGCCCCAGACCTCGGGGTCGAAGTCGGCCGCCGACTGCGCCCACGAGCCGTCCTCGGTCCGGCCGCGCAGGAAGCCGGTCGTGGGGTCGAACAGCGTCGAGTAGTTGAGTGCCCGGTTCAGGTAGTACTCGTAGTTGTCCGCGTACTCCTGGTGGCGCGGGTCGTCGTCGCCGCTCGTGTCGAGGAGCTTCTTCGACATGGTCGCGATGCCGTAGTCGTTGAGGTAGTCCTCGAGCGACCACGACGCGCTCTCGTGCGTCGACGTCGGCGTGTAGCCGAGGAACGTGGCGGGGTCGAGGCCCTTGCGACCCACGCTCGCGTCCGGCGGCACCGTCGACGCGTTCTTGAGCGCGGCGTCGTACGCGGCCTGCACGTCGATCCCGGGGACGTCCTTGAGGTAGGCGTCGGCGAACGCGACGTCCGAGCTCGTGCCCGTCATGCTGTCGGCGTAGCCCGGGGCGGACCACCGCGAGATCCAGCCGCCGTCCTCGTACTGCTGCACGAAGCCGTTCACGAGCTCGCCCGCCTTGCTCGGGTACAGCAGCGAGTACGCGGGCCACGCGGTGCGGTAGGTGTCCCAGAACCCGTTGTTGACATAGACCGTGCCGTCCACGATGCGCGCGCCGGTCCGGGTCGCCGTCGTGCCCTCGGGCGCGGGGTTGCCGGAGGCCGAGGACTGCACGACGTGCTGGTAGACCGGGTCCTCGGCCGTGCCCGTGTTCTCGTGGCCCGAGTTCGGGTAGAGGCTCAGGCGGTAGAGGTTCGAGTAGAGCGAGACGAGCTGGTCGTGGCTCGCGCCCTCGACCTCGATCACGCCGAGCGTGTCGTCCCAGAGCTCCTGCGCGCGGTCCCTCACCGTGTCGAACGTGTCGTCGGAGATCTCGAGGTCCAGGTTGTGCTTCGCCTGGTCCACGCTCATGAGCGACGTGGCGAGGCGCAGCGTCACGACCTTCTCGTCGGACGTGTCGAACGACAGGTAGCCCGTCACGTCGCCGCCGCCCCCGCCCGTGAGGGGGCCGCTGCCGGTCACAGGACGATCGACCGTGCCGTAGACGAACATGCGCGTCATGCCCGCCGAGCTGCCCGGCGTGCTCACGTCGGTGTAGCCGGAGACGACGCCGTCCTCGGCGTCGAGGGTCAGTCCGCCCGCGCTGGTCACGTTGTCGAAGACCAGGTGCGACTCGTCACCCGTGAACGTGAACCGGAAGATGGCCGCGTGGTCGGTCGGCGCGATCTCGGTGCGCAGGCCGTCGTCGAACGTCACCCCGTAGTAGTGGGCGCGCGCGACCTCGTCGTCGTGGCTGAAAGTCAGGGCGCGCGCGGACCGGTTCGCCGTGGGCGTCCCGGCAGACCCGGACGGCATGACCTGGAAGGTCTGCCGGTCGCCCATCCACGGGCTGGGCTCGTGGCTGAGGGAGAACGCCTGGATCGCCGTCCGGTTCTGCTCGTCGTTGCCGTTCTGGTACTCGTACAGCCAGCGGTTCGTGCCGGCGTTCGTGACCGGGGTCCAGAAGTTGAACCCGTGCGGCACCGCTGTCGCGGGGATCGTGTTCCCGCGCGAGAAGTCACCGTTCGCGTTGGTCCCGCGGGTCGTGACGACGTAGTCCGACGGGCGCTCCGCGATCGGCTGCTCGGGCTCGCCGGTCACGGCGACGTCGTCGAACCAGCCGCTGAAGTCACCCGGGCCGTCGGGGTTGTCGTAGCCGACGAGCACGCGGTCGATGGTCCGGCCGGCCGCGACCTCGCCGATCCGAGAGACGACCGAGTTCCACTGGTTCGTGGAGAGGGTCTTCGCCGAGCCCTGGCCCTGCGGGCTCAGACCCCCGCCGTGCTGGTCGACGGCACCGAGCTCGCTGAGGTACGTCCCGTCGGTGAACGCGAGGTCGACGGCGGCAAACGTGCTCGCGTAGGCGAGGTCGTTCTCCGCCGCCTCGGGGAAGATCTTGTAGGAGAGCTCGGTGTCCTCGCCGACGGGGACGTCGACGTCGAGCACCTTCGCGTACGCGTACCCGCGACCGTCCGTCGTCTGGCTGCCGCCGTAGTGCAGCGCGGCGACGCCCGTCCATCCGACCTCCGACGGCGCGGTGTACGCGCTGCTCGGACCGGAGCCGACCTCTGCGGTCATGTCCGTCGCGGCGAGCGGCTCGGTCGCGAGCTGCAGCTCGGCGAGCTGGGTGCCGTCGCTCCCGCTGTTGGACGTGATGTCGAGCCGGTAGAACCGGTACTCGCCGGGCGACGCGACCGTGTAGCCGCGGGTCTGGAACCGCTCCGAGAAGGTCTGGTTCGTCCGCGCGTCCAGCGCGGTCCAGCTCGTGCCGTCCGGAGAGCCCTGGAGCGTCCAGGCGCGCGGGTCGCGGCCCGGCGCGTCGTTCGCGGAGGACAGCGCGTACGCCTTGACCGTGGTCGCCGCGTCGAGCTCGTACGTGATCCGGGCGGTACGGGCGCCGGCGAGCCACTTCGTCGCGACGTCGCCGTCCGCGAGCTTGTCCGCGGTCTCGTTCGGCGCGTTCTCCGCGCTCGCGGTGACGTGCGCGACGCGGTCCGTCACGTCGCCCGGGAAGTCCACGCCCCCGGGGACGAGGCGCCGGACCGAGGTCCCCGAGATCACGGCGTCCACGGCTGCGGTGTCGTGCGTGCGGATCTGGAACTGCGGCGTGCCGCCGCCGGAGGAGGGACGCGTGAAGTCCACGACGACCGTCCGCGGCTCGGCGGAGAGCGTCACGTACGTGCCGCCGACGTCGGAGCTCCCGCTGTAGACGTTGAGGAAGGCCTTGCCCGACCCCGTCAGGGTCGCCTCGGCGCGCATCGTCACGCCGCGCTCGAGCGCGGGCATCGGCACCTGCACCCACGTCTCGCCCTTCGCGTCCATCGCCCAGCGCTGGGCGGGGTCACCGCCCGGGGTGGTGGTCACCTCGAGCGTCCCGGGCACAGAGCCCACCCCGTTCTGGAACGGGCCCTCCCAGCCGAGCTCGTCCGTCGAGCCGCCCAGCACGTCGTCCCCGCTGGGTGTGCTCGGGCTGCGCTCGAGGACCGCGGTGCCCACGACGCCGTCGACCCGCGGGCCGCCCGCCGTCTCCTCGGGCGTGCTCGTCCAGTCGAGCGGCTGGTCGCCGGGCTCGAACGACGTCGAGAGGTCGCCGGCGGCGGCCTGCGCCGCGGGCGCGGCCTGGGCGGTGACCGAGCCGGCCGCGAGCGCCGTCCCGCTGAGCAGCAGGCTCAGCGCGACGGTGGCGGCGATGCCTCGGCCCGCCGTCTCCCGGAGCAGGGGTGGGTGCGTTCGGTGAAGTGACATCGATGTCCTTCGGGGAGGGCGAGCGACGGTGCTCGCGGATGACAGCGCTGGCAGCGCCGACGCTGCCAGACGACGTCGAAACGGTCAACCCCTGGATGTCGCCGACGGCACGGCGTCAGGCCCGTGCCGTCGTTCGTGGAGCCGCCTGTCGGGTTCGAACCGACGACCTTTCGCTTACAAGGCGAGTGCTCTACCAGCTGAGCTAAGGCGGCGTGCCCGGGCTGCCGGGCGAGCGAACAGACTACCTGCTCGCCCGACGGCCCGGGACCGCGGCCGGCGCCGCGCGCGGCGCCGGCCTGCGGGTCAGCCCTGCGCGGCCGTGACGGCCTGCGAGAGCGCGGTCGGGTCGCTCCAGTTGCCGTCCCAGCGCTCGCCGTCGATCGTGATCGTCGGCGTGCCGAAGCCGCCGGACTGCGGGTTCACGAGCGCCTCGTCCTGGGTGACGAGGCTCGTCGCGGTCGCGGCCCAGTCGGCGTACGTCTCCGTCGCCGTCCCGTCCGCGATGCCCGCGGCGACGTCGGCCGGGACGCCGGCCTGCTCCGCGAGGTCGGCGATCTGCTCGTCGGTGAGGGTCGAGACGTTCTCCTCGGGCTGGTTCTGGAACATGATCGCGTTGAACGCGTTCATCTGCTCCGGAGCGCGGTCCGCGATCCACGCGGCGGCCGCCGCGGAGCGGGTCGAGAACTGCTGCGCGTTCGCCATCCGGTCGAGGATCGAGACGGGGTGCAGGACGACGGTGATGTCGCCCGACTCGCGGAGCTGGTCGAGCGTCGCGCCGTTCGTCTCCTCGAACTGGCCGCAGATGGGGCACATGTAGTCGAGGTAGACGCCGACCTCGACCGCGCCCTCGTTCTCCGTCCCGGCCGCGCCGTCGGCGCCCATCGGGATGCCGCCGTCGTCGCGCGACGTGGACGGGCTCGTCACGTCGGCGAGGTTCCCGGCCGCGACGGCGTCGATCGTCTTGTTCTGGTCCTTCATGGCCGGGATCCACACGGCGAGGAACACGCCGACGAGCACGAGGACGCCCGCGACGAGCGCTCCGATCGTGATGAGGCGGTTCCGCTTGTCGCGCTTGGCCTGCGCCTCGCGCAGCGCGAGGGCCTCCGCGCGCGCGGCCTCGCGGCGCTGGGCCTTGGTCTGGGCTTCGTTGCTGGGCATGGTCGTCCTCCGAGGGAGTTCCGAGAGCTGGGGATGTGTCGGGGTGCGCGCCGACAGGGGTCGCGCGGGCCGTGCGTCCGACGGCGTCGTCAGACCAGGGCGAGCCGCGGCGGCCCGCGCCGCGTGCGCACCACCGCGTCGGCGAGGTGGTGCAGTGCGACCGGGACGGCGTCGGGCACCGGGCGGACGACCCGCCGGGCACCTGCCACGAGCGCGCCCACCGGACGCCCCGCGCCCCGCACGACCGCCCGCAGGGCACGCGCCGCGCCCGTCACGACCGCCCGGGAGCGGTCGTGGGCGCGCCGGGCCCACGCCGACACGCCCCACGCGACGGCCGCGGCCACGGCGTGCGCGACGACGACCGGGAGCGCGAGCACGCCGACCACGGTGACCATGGCAGCGGGGTCGCCGCCGAGCGCGGTGCCCGACGGGCAGTCCGGGGTCTCGTGGACGAGCGCGAGGTGCATCCCGGCGACGCCCCACGCGCCCGGCACCGTGACGCACTGGTGCACGACGGCGTACCCGCGGTCGGCGAGCTGCGTCACCAGGGCGGCGAGGAGCGTGAGGAACAGGAGGGCGGGGCCGAGGAGCCGGCCGGTCACGGGCACGACGGACGTGCGCGTCACGCCGCGCGACCACGCGCGCGGCACCGTCGTCCGGAGCACGGCGCCCATCCTACGCATGCGTGCTGGTAGCGGGCTGGGAACGCCCGGGGTCGGGTCCACGAGGCGTCGCCGGAGCCGGGACCGCCGCTCAGCGCAACGACGGCGGCCCAGGGAAGGGCCACCACGTCACCTCGGGGTCGCCGGCGAGGAGGACGACGCACAGGACCGTGAGGGCGAGCCCGACGCCCGCGAGCACGAGTGTCCCGGTGCGGCCCGGGGCGAGCCGCGCGAGCGCGGTCCGCGTCCCGTAGCGCGTGAGGTGGGTCAGCGGACCGGCCCACGCGAGCACGACGGCCGCGAGGGACGCGAGGCCCAGGATCACGGTCGTGACGACCGGCGAGTTGCCGCCGTCCGCGCCCTCGACGACGACCCAGCGGTCGGACTCCAGGAGCCACCACCCGGCCACGACGACGAGCACGCCGGCGCACGCCGCGACGAGCAACGACGGGAGCGCCCCGACCGCGGCGCGCACGACGTACCAGGGCGACGCCGCGACGGCCCGCACGGTGTCGCGGGGCGAGACCCCGCGCCGTTCGCGGCGCGCGTGGAGGGACTCGGTGGTCACGCCGACGATCCGCGCGAGGACGACGAGCACGGAGAGCACGACGAACGCGACGCCCGGGTGGAGCATGCCGAGCAGGACGAGCGGGGCCGCGAGGAGGAGCAGCGCGGTGCGGCGCGCGGCGGGCACGGGCCGGAGGTACAGCGGCTCGCCGTCCTCCCCCACGGGCGGCGCGCCGAGGTCGTCCATGAGGTCCTGCCCGGCAGGGACGGCCATGGTGCGGCCGTCGTTGACCTGGGACTGCGACGTGGGCAGGGGCTGCGGCACGACCTGCGCCTGGCCGGTCCACGCCTGTGCGCCGGTACCGCCCGGCACGACGGCGACGGGGGGCACGACCCGCGTGGGCCCGGTGGGCGGGCCGACGACCTGGGTCGCGGGGGCGACGTCGCCCGTGTCGGCGGCGTGCCGCAGCGCGGCGACGACCTCGGTCGGGCCGAGCCGCTGTGCGGGGTCCGCGTGCAGTGCCCCGGCGAGGACGCGCGCGGTGACGGGCCCGAGGCCGGCGAGGTCGGGTCGCCCGCTCCGCGCGCGGGCCAGGACGACGTCGGTCGGCCGCACCCCGAACGGGGCGCGGCCCGTCGCGGCGTAGGCGAGGAGCGCGGCCCAGCCCCACCAGTCGCTCCCGACGCTCGGGGCGGCGCCCTCGAGCAGCTCGGGCGCGAGGTAGCCGGGCGTCCCCATGACGAGGCCGGTCGACGTGACGCGCGCGTCCTCGAGGCCCTGGGCGATGCCGAAGTCGATGAGCACGGGGCCGCGCGAGGAGACCATGACGTTGCTCGGCTTGAGGTCGCGGTGCACCACGCCGGCCGCGTGCACGGACTCCAGCGCGGCGGCGAGCTGGTCGGCGAGCTCGTAGAGGTCCCACGCGTCGAGCGGGCCGCCCTCGGCGACCTCGTCCTCGAGGGTCGGGCCGTCGACGAGCTCGGTGACGATGAACGCGTCGGGGCCGTCGAGCTCGACGTCGAGGATCTGCGCGACGGCGGGGTGCCGGAGGCGCTGGAGGGCGAGCGCCTCGCGACGCAGCCGCTCGCGCCCCTGGGCCGCGGCGTCGACGTCGACGTGCGCGTGCAGGAGCTTGATCGCGACGAGGTTCCCGCCGCCGTCGTGGGCGCTGTGGACGGTGCCCATGGCGCCCGAGCCGAGCCGTGAGCCGATGAGGTAGCCCCCGACCTCGCTGCCCGGTGCAGGCCCGTGCGCCCGCCCGCCCGGGGCGGTCCGCGCGTCGACGCGCTGCGTGGGCTCCTCCATGGTGACAAGGTAGCCGCAGCGGGCCGGTCATCGCCTTCCGGACGGGCCCGGCGGGCCTGGTGGGCGGGTCGGCTCGGGACGGACGGCCCGTCCGCGCGTCGGACGGGCCGACTACCCTGGGCCGCCCAGGCGCGATCCATCGAAGCTCAAGGAGAAGTCCATTGACAGGCAAAGACGGATTCGATCTCGTCGTGGTGGCCAACCGGCTGCCCGTGGACTTCACGGTCGGTCCCGGCGGCGACGTCGAGTGGAACCGCTCGCCCGGCGGTCTCGTCACGGCGCTCGAGCCCGTCATGCAGGCGTCCGACGGCGCGTGGGTCGGCTGGTCCGGCGCCCCCGACCTCGCGAGCGAGCCGTTCGACGCGGACGACATGCGCCTCGTGCCCGTCACCCTCTCCGCGGACGAGATCGAGCGCTACTACGAGGGCTTCTCCAACGACACGCTCTGGCCGCTGTACCACGACGTCATCTCCCCGCCCACGTACCACCGCACGTGGTGGGAGGCGTACCGACGCGTCAACCAGCGGTTCGCGGACGCCGCCGTCGCGCAGGTCTCGCCGGGGGGCGTCGTGTGGGTGCACGACTACCAGCTCCAGCTCGTGCCGCAGATGATCCGTGCCCAGCGACCGGACGTGCGGATCGGGTTCTTCAACCACATCCCGTTCCCGCCCCTCGAGCTGTTCCAGCAGCTCCCCTGGCGCCGGCAGGTGCTCGACGGCCTGCTCGGCGCGGACCTCGTCGGCTTCCAGCGCGCGGGCGACGCCGCGAACTTCATCCGCGCCGTGCGCCGCCTGCGCGCGCACACGACGCGCGGCCCCATCATCACGGTCCCCGGCGAGGACGGGCGCGACCGGCACGTGCGCGCCGCGGCCTTCCCCATCTCGATCGACTCGCGACGCTTCGACGAGCTCGCGCGCTCGCCCGAGGTGCAGCAGCGCTCGCGGGAGATCCGCGCCGACCTGGGCGACCCGGACATCATGATGCTCGGCGTGGACCGCCTGGACTACACCAAGGGCATCCGGCACCGCATCAAGGCATACGGCGAGCTCCTGCAGGACGGGCGCCTCGACGTCGAGCACGCGACGCTCGTCCAGGTCGCGAGCCCGAGCCGCGAGAACGTCGACGCCTACCAGGAGCTGCGCGAGCACGTGGAGGGCGCCGTCGGCCGCATCAACGGGGAGTACGCCGAGATCGGGCACGCGGCGATCCACTACCTGCACCACTCCTACCCTCCGGAAGAGATGGCCGCGCTGTACCTCGCGGCGGACGTCATGCTCGTCACCGCGCTGCGCGACGGCATGAACCTCGTCGCCAAGGAGTACGTCGCCGCGCGTTCCGACGACCGGGGCGTGCTCGTGCTCTCGGAGTTCACGGGCGCCGCCGACGAGCTCTCCTCCGGTGCGCTCCTCGTCAACCCGCACGACATCGACGGGATGAAGGACATCATCGTGGCCGCCGCGCACATGGACCACCGCGAGCAGCGCAAGCGCATGCGCCGCCTGCGCCGCAAGGTCCTGAGCGACGACGTCGCGAAGTGGTCGGAGTCGTTCCTCGGCGTCCTCACGGCCATGCCGTCGCGCGTGCCGCACCGCCGGCCGGACGACGTCGGCCAGGACGGGTCACGCGCTGCCTCCGTCCCTGCCCCGGCCCGTCGCCGACGCCGTCCGCGCGTTCGCGGGGGACGGCAGCGACTCCCCGCACGCCCGGCTCGTGGCGCTCGACTTCGACGGGACGCTCGCGCCCCTCGTCGACGACCCGCACGCGGCGCGCATGGCGCCCTCGGCGCGGGCCGCGGTCGACCGCCTCGGGAAGGTGCTCGCGGGGACGACGACGCGCCTCGCCCTGGTCTCGGGGCGCCACCTCGCGGACCTCGCCGAGCGCAGCGTGCCGCCCGCCGGGACCTTCCTCGTGGGCAGCCACGGCGCCGAGACCGGCGTCGTCACGCCGTCGGGCCTCGAGGCCGTCCCGCTCGAGCTGACCGCGGACCAGGCCGACGCCCTCGCGGCGCTGCGCGCGGGGCTCGCGGACGCCGTGGCGGGCCGCGAGGGGGCGTGGGTCCAGGACAAGCCGAGCGCGGCCGTCCTGCACACGCGGCTCGCCTCCCCGACGGACACGCGGGCGGCCGAGGACGTCGCGGACGCCGTGGCCGAGCGGCTCGGGCTGCACGCGATGCACGGCAAGGACGTGGTGGAGGTCGCCGTCGTCGAGACCTCCAAGGGCGAGGCGGTCGACCGGCTGCGGGACGTCGTCGGGCACGACGCGGGGCTCCCGGACTCGCGGACGCGCGTGCTGTACGCCGGGGACGACACCACGGACGAGACCGCGTTCGCCGTCCTCGGCCCGGGCGACCTGGGGGTGAAGGTCGGGGACGGCGAGACCCGGGCGAACGCACGGGTGCCCGACGCAGACGGGCTGGCCGCGGCGCTCGACCTGCTCGCCGACCTGCTGGGACGCCCGGAGGGCTGACGGGCGCGTCACGGGTCGCCACGAAACCGCTACCCGATCGTGACCGGCTCTGTGACGAACCACTCAGAAGCCGGAGTAGTATCGGGTCCACGATGACGTCGGGTCCCCTGCTCGCACCAGAGGGGGTCCGACTTCTTCTGTGTCGTCGAAGACACGCTCGTCCGCCATCGCGAACAGCTACGTCGACGTGGCACGTCACTGCACAACGGATCGTCCGGCACGTACCTGCCGGTGGAGGGATGTACCAGTCATGGCTACGGTCACCTACGACCACGCAAGCCGGATCTACCCCGGGACCGAGCGCCCCGCCGTGGACCAGCTCAACCTGCACATCGAGGACGGCGAGTTCCTCGTCCTCGTCGGCCCCTCGGGCTGTGGCAAGTCGACCTCGCTCCGCATGCTCGCGGGCCTCGAGGACGTCAACGGCGGACACATCTACATCGGCGACCGCGACGTCACGGACGTCCAGCCGAAGGACCGCGACATCGCGATGGTGTTCCAGAACTACGCGCTGTACCCGCACATGTCCGTCGCGGACAACATGGGCTTCGCGCTGAAGATCGCCGGCACGCCGAAGGCGGAGATCCGCCAGCGCGTCGAGGAGGCCGCGAAGATCCTCGACCTCACCGAGTACCTCGACCGCAAGCCGAAGGCGCTCTCCGGTGGTCAGCGCCAGCGTGTCGCCATGGGCCGCGCGATCGTGCGCCAGCCGCAGGTGTTCCTCATGGACGAGCCGCTGTCGAACCTCGACGCCAAGCTCCGCGTCCAGACCCGTACGCAGATCGCGTCGCTCCAGCGCCGCCTCGGCGTCACGACGGTCTACGTCACGCACGACCAGACCGAGGCCCTCACCATGGGTGACCGCATCGCGGTCCTCAAGGACGGCCTGCTCCAGCAGGTCGGCACGCCGCGCGAGATGTACGACACGCCGGCCAACGTCTTCGTCGCCGGCTTCATCGGCTCGCCGGCCATGAACATCGGCACCTTCGTGGTCAAGAACGGCGTCGCCGAGGTGGGCCCGGCCCGCATCACGCTCGAGCGCGAGACGGCCGCGAAGCTCACCGAGGCGGACAACGGCAAGGTCACCATCGGCTTCCGCCCCGAGTCGCTCGACGTCGTGTCGCAGGCGAACGAGGCCGCGTTCCCGGTCGAGGTGAACATCGTCGAGGAGCTCGGCTCCGACGCGTTCGTCTACGGCACGCTCAAGGGCGACCTGGCCACGCAGGCCGACGTCCACTCGGGCGCCGGCGACAACCAGGTCATCGTCCGCGTCGACCCGCGCAACGTCCCGGCCAAGGGCGAGCGCATCTACGTGACGATCCGCCCGGGTCACTCGCACGTCTTCGGCGCCGCGTCGGGCCAGCGCATCAGCAGCTGACACCGACACGCCGTACCGCCGCAGGGCGGGTCCTCCCGGTCGGGAGGACCCGCCCTTCGTCGTCTGGGCACGGCACTGCGCGGGGTCTCGCGCCGGGAGCGGGCAGCGTGGCTCGCCCTTGACAGGGTCATGGCCGACCACAAGACTACTTTTGCACACGTGACATCAGAAGTCGCATGTTCGTCAGCCAAATCGACAACGCTGTCAATTGGAGCCTCATGCAGATATCGCACCATTCGTCCCGCGCTCGGCGCCTCGGCGCGGCACTGACGGGCGGCGCGCTCGTCGCGGTCACGCTCGCCGCGGCCCCGGCCGTCGCGACCCCGTCCGTCGCGGCCAACCCCCCGACCACGCTCGCCGCCGCCGAGACGTGCGGCCCGGAAGACGGGCTTCCCGACTCCAAGATCTCCATCCAGCTCTACACGCACGTCGGTGAGCTCGGGGGCTCGGGGACCCCGTCCGCCGAGACGATCGACCGCGTGCTCGGGGAGGTGGCCAACGCGGGGTTCACCAACGTGGAGCCGTACAACCAGCCCTACTCGATGCCCGTCGACGAGTACCAGGCGATCCTCGACAAGCACGGCCTCGCGGTGTCGTCCAGCCATGGCAGCACGGACTGGGGCTCGTGGCCCCAGACCGTCGCGTACGCCGTCGCGCTGGGTCAGGACTACATCGGGACCGGCGGGATGGGCGGTGGCTACGGCACCTACGCCGAGGCGGTCGCGACCGCGGCCTACGTCAACCAGCTCGGCCAGTACGCGCACGAGAACGGCGCGAACAAGATCGTGCTGCACAACCACCAGAGCGAGTTCACCACGCGGTACCCCGACCCGGTGACGGGCGAGATGGTCAGCGCCTGGGAGGTCATCGAGGAGAACACCGACCCGCGCTACGTCACGTTCCAGCTCGACGTCGGGTGGGCCGCCGACGCCGGCCTCGACGTCCCCGCGTGGATCGAGGAGCACGGGGACCGCATCGAGCTGCTCCACGTCAAGGACGCCGTGAACGTCAACGCGCCGGGCGACATGCGGCAGGTCGCCCTCGGCCGGGGCGACCTGGACCTCCCGGCGATCATCGCCGCGGCCGAGCCGTACGTGCAGTACTACACCTACGAGTGGGACTGGGCGCCGTCGTTCGAGACCACCGCGGAGTCCTACCGCTACCTCCGCTGCTTCGAGTCCGACGGCGGGGGCGGCGGCGAGGACGAGGAGTCGCTCGCCCTGGGCCGCCCGGTGACGGCCTCCAGCATCGACGAGGCCGGTCACGAGCCCGAGATGGCGGTCGACGGCAACGCCGGCACCCGCTGGAGCAGCGCGTGGAACGACCCGGAGTGGATCGCGGTGGACCTCGGCGCGAGCTACGACCTCAGCAAGGTCGTGATCGACTGGGAGACCGCATACGGGTCGGGCTATGAGATCCAGACCTCGCCGGACGGCGAGACCTGGACCACCGTGCACACCGTCGCCGACGGTGACGGCGGCTACGACGAGCTGGACGTCGCGGCCACGGGCCGGTACGTGCGCCTCTACCTCACGGAGCGCGCGACGCAGTGGGGCTTCTCGCTCTACGAGCTCGAGGTCTACGGCACGCCGAGCGGGCAGCTCGACCTCGACGTCACGGTGCAGGCGCGGTGCCTCGCCGGCCAGGCGTACCTCGCGGTCCGCGCGGCGAACGGCGAGAGCTCGCCGGTCGACGTGACCCTCGCGACGGCCTACGGCACCCGCGAGTTCGCCGACGTCGCCCCGGGCACGAACGCCTACCAGTCGTTCGCGGTGCGCTCGGCCTCGGTCGAGAGCGGGTCGGTGACCGTCACGGGCACCGCGACGATCGACGGTGAGGACGTCACCTCGACGTTCGACGTCGAGCACGACGCGCTCGACTGCGCCTGACGGCTCCCCCGGGTGCATAGGCCCCACGGGCCCGCACCCGGGGCCGCCCGAGCACGGACCCGGCGCCCGCCCGCCTCGACCCGAGGTCGGCGGGCGCCGTCGTCGTGCCGAGGGACGACGACGCACCCGCGTCGGCCGCCCGACGGAGACCGTGGACAATGGACCCCGTGACGGTGCACAACCTGCAGATCACCGCGTCGGCCCCCGACCCGGCTCTCCTCGACCTGCCCTGGGACATCCCGCTCGAGGAGTGGCCGGCCGAGACCCTCGCGGCGCTGCCGCGCGGTATCTCCCGGCACATCGTGCGGTTCGTCCGCCTCTCGGGGCGCGTCATCGCCATCAAGGAGATCGGCGAGACGGTCGCGTACCGCGAGTACGAGCTGCTCCGCCAGCTCCGTCGGCTCGAGGTGCCGAGCGTCGTCCCGGTGGGGGTCATCACCGGGCGCCAGGACGCGGACGGCGAGCGGCTGGAGGCGGTGCTCATCACGGAGCACCTCCAGTTCTCGCTCCCCTACCGCGCGCTGTTCAGCCAGGCGCTGCGCCCGGACACGGCGACCCGCCTCATCGACGCGCTCGCCGTGCTGCTCGTGCGCCTGCACCTCGTCGGGTTCTACTGGGGCGACGTGTCGCTGTCGAACACCCTGTTCCGGCGCGATGCCGAGACCTTCGCGGCGTTCCTCGTGGACGCGGAGACGGGCGACCTGCACCGCGAGCTCTCCCCCGGCCAGCGCTCGTACGACGTCGACCTCGCGCGCACCAACATCATCGGCGAGCTCATGGACCTCTCCGCGGGCGAGTTGCTCGACGAGGACGTGGACGAGGTCGCGATCGGCGACGCGCTCGTGGCGCGCTACGAGGAGCTGTGGGAGGCGCTGACCACGTCGGAGTCGTTCGACGCGAACGAGCGGTGGCGCGTCGCCGCGCGCATCGAGCACCTCAACAACCTCGGGTTCGACGTGGACGAGCTCGCGATCACGACCGACATCGACGGCACGACCGTCCAGATCCAGCCCAAGGTCGTCGACGCCGGGCACCACTCGCGGCGCCTGCTGCGCCTCACGGGGCTCGACGTGCAGGAGAACCAGGCCCGCCGCCTGCTCAACGACCTCGACTCGTTCCGGGCGGCGGCCGAGCGCCAGAACGACGACGAGGAGTTCGTCGCGCACGACTGGCTGAGCGGCGTGTTCGAGCCCACGATCCAGGCCGTGCCCCGCAACCTGCGCCGCAAGCTCGAGCCGGCGCAGCTCTTCCACGAGATCCTCGACCACCGCTGGTTCATCTCCGAGCGCGCGGGCCGCGACGTCCCCATGGCGGAGGCGACGCAGTCGTACGTCGAGAACGTGCTGCGCCACCGCCCGGACGAGAAGGCGATCCTCGGCCTCGCTCCGGGCGAGAAGGACCCCGAGTACTACGGCTAGCACCCGGACGCTGTCGGCGCCCGACGGACCTGGGAACTCCCGCGCCGATGGCACGTCGCTCGCGGGGAGACGTGTCAGCGCCCCACGGGTCCGGGGACCGGCGGGGCGCCGACAGGTCGAAGGGCCTCAGGCCTCGCGGCGCAGGCGCGCGACCTCGTAGAGCGAGATGCCCGTCGCGACGGCGGCGTTGAGCGACTCGGTGTCCGACCCGATGGGGATGGACGCGACGACGTCGCACGCCTCGCGCACGAGGCGCGAGAGACCCTTGCCCTCGGACCCGGCGACGACGACGAGCGGCTCGGTCGCGAGCTGGAGGTCGCCGATCGCGGTGTCGCCGCCGGCGTCGAGCCCGACGACGAAGCAGCCCGCCTTCTTGAGCTCGCCGAGAGCGCGGACCAGGTTGGTCGCGCGCGCGACGGGCACCCGGGCGGCGGCGCCGGCCGAGACCTTCCAGGCGGAGGCCGTGACGCCCGCGGCGCGCCGCTCGGGGACGAGCACGCCGTGCGCCCCGAACGCGCCCGCCGAGCGCAGCACCGCGCCCAGGTTGCGGGGGTCCGTCACACCGTCGAGCGCGACGATCAGCGGCGGACGACCCGTCGCCTCGGCCGCGTCGAGCAGGTCGTCGACGTCGGCGTACTCGTACGGCGGCACCTTGATCGCGACGCCCTGGTGCACGGCACCGTCGGTGAGGCGGTCGAGCTCCGGCTTGCCGACCTCGAGGAGGTCGTAGCCGCGGCCCGCGACGATGTCGACGATCTCGCGCGTGCGGTCGTCGGCGTCGAGGCGCGACGCGAGGTAGACGACCTCGACGGGGATTCGTGCCCGCAGCGCCTCGAGCACGGAGTTGCGGCCCGCCACGACCTCCTGCACCGAGCCGCGGCCCTTCGGGCCGCCACCGCGCGAGGCGCCGCCCTTGGCGGGGCCGCCCCGCGTGGCGCTCCCGCGCCCGGTCGGCGTCGTGGCGCGCTTCTCGTCCGCGACCTTGCGCTTGTGCGCCGCGTGATAGACGCGGTCCTCGGCCTTCGGGGTCGGCCCGCGGCCCTCGAGGCCCTTGCGCCGCTGCCCGCCGGAGCCGACGGTCGCGCCCTTCTTGCTTCCGGGCTTGCGGGTCGCGCCGCGTCGTTGTGAGTTGCCAGCCATGGGTGTACCCGTCGTGTCGTGGTCAGGTCGGTCGGTGTCGGTCAGGTGGATCGGCACCGGTCCGGTCGGTCAGGTCGGTCGGTTCGTGCGAGCGGGCGCAGGTGCGCTACCGAGTCCAGTGTCCCTCAGACACCGAGCCGAGGTAGAGCCGTGGTCCACCGAGGTAGAGACATGGTCGCGACCACGCCTCTACCTCGCGGTACCAGGCCTCTACCTCGCGGTACCAGAGCTCTACCTCGCGGAGAGGTCGTCAGGCGAGGGTCCAGCGCGCGCCGTCGGCCGAGTCCTCGACCGCGACGCCCGCCGCGGCGAGGCGGTCGCGGATCGCGTCGGCGGCCGCGAAGTCGCGCGCCGCGCGGGCCCCGGCGCGGGCCGCGAGCTCCGCGCCCACGACAGCGTCGAGCACCGACGCGTACCGCGAGTCCCCGCGGTCGGCCCACTGCGCGTCGCCCGGGTCGAGCCCGAGGACGTCGAGCATGGCCCGGACCGCGACGAGGTGGTGCCGCGCGACGGCGTCGGCGGCGGTCGTGCGGTCCGCGAGCGCCGCGTTGCCCGCGCGCAGGTGCTCGTGCACGACGGCGAGGGCCGCCGGGACGTTGAGGTCGTCGTCCATCGCCGCGGTGAACGCCGTCGGCAGCTCGGCCTCGGTCACGTCGCCGACGTCGCCCACGCGCTCGGTGGCGCGCTCGACGAACCCGGCGAGCCGCTCCCACGTGGCCTCGGCCTCGGTGACCGTCGCGGGCGTCCACTCGAGCATCGAGCGGTACTGCACGGACCCGAGGGCGTAGCGCAGCACGGCCGGGCTGGTGGTCGCGAGGACCTCGCGCACGAGCAGACCGTTGCCGAGCGACTTGCTCATCTTGGCGCCGCCCTGCGTGACCCACGCGCTGTGCAGCCAGTGCTGCGCGAACCCGTAGCCCGCGGCGCGGGACTGCGCCTGCTCGTTCTCGTGGTGCGGGAAGCGCAGGTCGAGCCCGCCGCCGTGGATGTCGAACGTGTCGCCGAGGTACCGGCGCGCCATCGCGGAGCACTCGAGGTGCCAGCCGGGACGGCCGCGGCCGAACGGCGTGGGCCACGACGCGGTCTCCGGCTCGCCCTCCTTGGGCGCCTTCCACAGCGCGAAGTCGCGCGGGTCGCGCTTGGCGGCGGCCTCCTCCGCGTCCGCGGGGACGTCGTCGGGCACGGGGTTGAGGTCCTCGAGGCGCTGGTTGGTCAGCGAGCCGTACTCGGACCAGGACCGCACGTCGAACCACACGTCGCCGGGGCCGGTCGTGTACGCGTGCCCACGCTCCACGAGCCGCTCCATGAGCTCGACCATGTCCGGCACGTGCCCGGTCGCGCGCGGCTCGTACGTGGGCGGCAGGACACCGAGCGCGTCGTACGCGGCGGTGAACGCGCGCTCATACGTCGCGGCCCAGGCCCACCACGGCTCGCCGGCGTCGGCGGACTTCACGAGGATCTTGTCGTCGATGTCGGTGACGTTGCGGATGAGCGTCACGCGCGACCCGCCGCGCCGCAGCCAGCGCACGAGCACGTCGAACGCGACGGCGGAGCGCATGTGGCCGATGTGGGGGGCCGCCTGGACGGTCGCGCCACACAGGTAGATGCCGACCTCGCCCGGAGTCAGGGGCACGAAGTCGCGCACGTCCCGCGTGGCGGTGTCGAACAGGCGAAGAGTCACGTCCGCAAGGGTACCGGGGAGGCGCCGTCGTGACCGAAGCGGGACGCGCCCGCCCGACCGAGGTCTCGGCGCCGCCCGGGCCGACCGCGTCAGCCGAAGCTCTTGCCCTCGCCGCGGTACGTCGGGACCACGTCGACGACCTCGTCGCCCCGCACGAGGTGCACCTGGTCGAACCGCTCCATCGCCTCGCCCGCCTTGCCGTGGCGGAACCAGACGCGGTCGCCCACGGCGAGGTCGGGAGCGCCCACGGCGCCCCGGGCCCGGTGCAGCGGCGTCTGGACCTCGCCCGCGCCCTCGCGGCCCGTGAGCGACCAGCCGGGCGTCGCGACGCGCGGCAGGCGGCTGCGCGACGCCGGGCCGGACGCGACGTACCCGCCGCCGAACGCCGTCGCCCACCCCGGGGCGGGCACGCGCACCACGTCGAGCCCGAAGAACGCGGACGGCCGCGGGCGGAAGGACCGGTACTCGTCGAAGAGCCCGGGGACGTACAGCCCCGACCCCGCGGTCACCTCCGTGACCACGTCGTCCGCCGACGACGTCTCGAGCGAGCCCGTGCCGCCCGAGTTCACGAGCTCGAGGTCGTGCCCGACGACGTCGCGCACCGCCGCGACGACCTCGCCGCGGCGCTCGCCCAGCTCGAGCACCGAGAGCCGCTTGACCGCGCGGACGGCGAGGCTCGAGTCGGGCATCCCGGCGACCTGGGCCTCGTAGAACATGAGGCCGCGCAGCGCGAGGCCGGGCGTCGAGACCACGCGCGCCGCGAGCGACGCGACGTCCGGGGGGTCGTGCAGGGGCGAGCGCCGCGTGCCCAGGTGGACCGTGACGAGCCCGAGGCCGACGCGCAGCGACGCGTCGACGTCGAGGCACACGCGCACGGGCGGCTCGTCGCCGGTGCCGGCCTCCGCGAGCGCGTGCCGGACGAGCTCGAGGTGCGCGGCGTCGTCGACCATGAGCGTGATCTCGCGCCGCCCGGCCTCGTGCCGCGCGAGCGCGGCGAGCGCGCCGCGGTCCACGGACGGGTAGCCCACGAGGACGTCGCGGGCGCCCGTCTCGACGAGCCACAGCGCCTCGCGCACCGAGAAGGCCATGACGCCCTGGAAGCCGCGCTCCCCTGCCCGGGTCACGAGCGACCGGACGCGGACCGACTTCGACGCGACGCGCACGGGCACCCCGCCCGCGCGTGCTAGGAGCTCGTCGGCGTTGGCGTCGAACCGGTCGAGGTCGACGACGGCGAGCGGCCCGTCGAGGTCCGCGGTCGCACGGGTCAGCCGGGCCAGCAGCGACGGCGTCGCGCCGCGCTCGTCGGCGGCCCGGTCGGCCGTCCCCACCGTCGTCCCGGGTGCCGCGTCGCTCGTCATGGGGAGAACGTACGCCACCCGGGGAGCGTGAGACAGTACGACCTGTGAGCAGCGACGACGCCCTCTCCTGGACCAACTGGGCCCGCACGGCCTCCGCGACCCCGCGCCGTCGGGCCTCCCCGCGCGACGAGGCGGAGCTGGGCGAGCTCGTCGCCCGTGCCGCCGCGGACGGGACGGCGGTGCGCGCCGTCGGCGCGGGCCACTCGTTCACCCCCGCGGCCGTCACTGATGGGCTCCTGCTCGACCTTGACCGCATCGGCCTCGTCGAGCGCATCACGCGCGGCACGGGCGCACCGGGTGAGGCCGACGCCGACGCGATCCTCGTGACCGTCGGGGCGGGCATCCGCCTGCACCGGCTCAACGAGGCGCTCGCCGCCGCGGGCCTCGCGATGCGCAACCTCGGCGACATCGACCGGCAGTCGATCGCTGGCGCGATCTCGACGGGCACGCACGGGACCGGCGCGCGCCTCGGCGGGCTCGCCACGCAGGTGCGCGGCGTGCGCGTCGTCGGCCCCGACGGCGAGGCGCGGGAGGCGTCGGCGACGCAGGACCGTGACCTGTTCGAGGTGAGCCGCCTCGGGCTCGGCGTCACGGGCGTCCTGTCCGCCGTCACGCTCGAGGTCGTCCCCGCGTTCCTGCTCCGCGCGCAGGAGGAGCCGTGGCCGCTGGACCGCGTGCTCGAGGGTCTCGGCACGCCGGACGACCCGGACGGGCTCGTCGGGGGCAACGACCACTTCGAGTTCTACTGGTTCCCCCACACGCGCCGCGCGCTGACCAAGCGCAACAACCGGCTCGCTCCCGACGAGGAGGCGGCGGAGCTCGAGCGCCTGCGGACCACCGGGCCCGGGCCGGTCGCGCGGGCGCGCACGTGGGTCGACGAGGAGCTGCTGTCCAACGGCGCGTTCGAGCTCGTCAACCGGCTCGCCACGGCGGTCCCGCGCGTCACGCCGCGGCTCAACGCCGTCTCGGCACGGGCGCTCGCGCCGCGGACGTACGTCGCGCCGTCGCACCAGGTCTTCGTCACGTCGCGCCGCGTCCGGTTCCGCGAGATGGAGTACGCCGTGCCGCGCGAGCGCCTGGTGGACGTCCTCGCGAGCATCGACGACTGGCTGAACCGGTCCGGCGAGCACGTGCCCTTCCCGGTCGAGGTCCGGTTCGCGGCACCCGACGACGTCTGGCTCTCCACCGCGCACGGACGCGAGACCGCGTACGTCGCGGTGCACCAGTACGCGCGCCTGCCGCACGACCGGTACTTCGACGCCGTCGAGCGCATCGTCGCCGAGGTCGGCGGGCGTCCCCACTGGGGCAAGCTGCACGGGCTCGGTGCCGACCGGTTCCGCGAGCTCTACCCCCGGTTCGACGACGCCGTGGCGGTCCGCGACGCGGCGGACCCCGACGGGGTGTTCGCGAACGCGTACACGGACCGGGTGCTCGGGCGTGCGCCGGGAGCGGCCGCGCGCGGCTGACCGACACCGGTCCGGTCCGCGCGCGCGTCGGTCAGGAGACGGGCTCCGGGCCGTGCTCGCGCACGGGCGAGCCGTCGGGGCGGACCATGAGCGACAGCACGTACTCGGCGAGCGCGTGGAAGCTGCGGACCGCGGTCTCGTCGTCCTGCTCGACGAGCCACGCGATCTCGATGCCGTCGATGTACCCGGCGACGATGCGCGACAGGAAGCCCATGTCCATCGAGTACGTGACGTTGCCGCGCTCGGCGACGTTCTCGAGGAAGCCGCGGGTCATCGCCCACGTCTGCTCCAGGTGCGTGTGCGCGACGGACCGCAGCGCGCGGCTGCGCACGCCCGCCGTCGCGAACTCGAACGTGAGGAGGCGCATGTGCCGGCGCGGGGTCAGCCCGCTCCAGAGCCCGTCAGCCGCCGCGTGGGCGAGCTCCACGACGTCGCCGTCGACGTCGAGGGCGGCGCGCACCGGCTCGGACGCGACCAGGGCGAGGCTGTTGCCCATCGCCTGGAGGAGCTCGTCCTTGTCCTCGAAGCAGTAGTGCACGACGCCGAGCGACACGCCGGCCTCGGCCGCGACGCCACGGATCGTGACGGCCTCGACGCCCTCGCGGACGGCGATGGTCATCGCTGCGTCGACGAGCTGGGCCCGGCGTTCTTCGACGGACATTCGGTTCATGTGCGATTCATCCCATGTGTCGTTCTTGGGAAAGTCAAACACATCGATGCGCTCCCAGCGATCGTAGTGTCTGCTCGTGGGCCTGGCACCCGGGACGCCGGGAGGCGAGAATGGCGAGCCGAGCCCGCTGAGCCCGTCATGCCCCGTGCCCCCGACGAAGGACGACCGTGCCCCGACCGCGCCACCCTCGCACCTCCTGGACCCTCGTGACCCTCGCGACCGCGGCGCTCGCCCTCGCGGGCTGTGGCGGTCCCGCGGACACCGGGGCCGGCGACGCGCCGGTCACGTACGACGTCCCCGAGGTCCCCGTCCGGGTCACCGCTCCCCCGGGCTGGGAGCGCGTCACCCGCGACGGGGCGTTCGTCCTGCGCGCGCCGAGCGGGTCGGGGTCCGAGGACTTCCGGGCGAACGTCGTCGTGACGGGCACGCAGTCCGCGTCCACGCTCGAGCAGGTCGGCGCGAGGACCGCCACGTCCGTCGACGCGATCCCCGGTTGGATCCTGGACGCCGACGGCCAGGGCACGACCACACTCGGCGAGCTCCCCGCCTTCCGGGTCGCGGGAACGTACGAGACGGCCGGGGCGGTCGTCGTGCAGGAGATCCTGGCGGTCCGGACGGGCGACGCGCCGGACGACTGGGTCGTCGACCTCACGGCCTCGTACGCCGACGGCGACGCCGACGACGCGGCGCAGACGCGCACGATCCTCGAGAGCGTGCAGATCGCCCCCGCGGGCTGAGGTCACGCGGAGGGCGTCCCGACCGCGACGACGAGCGCCGTCGCGACGGCCGCGACGCCCTCTCCACGGCCCGTGAGGCCCAGCCCGTCGGTCGTCGTGGCCGTGAGCGTCACCGGGGCCCCTGCGGCGGCCCCGAGGGCCGCCTCGGCCTCCGCCCGGCGGGTCCCGAGGCGCGGACGGTTACCGATGACCTGGACGGCCACGTTCCCGATCTCGAAGCCTGCCGCACGCACCCGGCGCGCCGCCTCGGCGAGCAGCCGCGACCCGCTGGCCCCGGCCCACTCGGGTGCGCTCGTGCCGAAGTTCGATCCCAGGTCCCCGAGCCCCGTCGCCGAGAACAGCGCGTCCGCGGCGGCGTGCGCCGCGACGTCCGCGTCCGAGTGCCCGGCGAGACCACGCTCGCCCGGCCAGAGCAGCCCGCCGAGCCACAGCTCCCGCGCCTCGCCCTCGGGGGCGTACGCGTGCACGTCGACGCCGACGCCGGTGCGCGGCAACGGGGGCACGGCGGCGCGCGGCGGCGCGCCCTCGGCGGGGCTCGTCATCGTTCCTCCCGGAGGGTCAGCGCGGCGGCGCGCAGGTCGTGGGCAGTGGTGATCTTGGCCGCCGCGGCGTCGCCGGGCACGACGTGGACGGGGAGCCCGAGCGCCTCGACGAGGCCGGCGTCGTCGGTCGCGGCGGACCGCTCGTCGTCGGCGCGGTGGGCCGCGGCCTCGTGCGCCCGGACGAGGAGCGCCCGGTCGAAGCCCTGCGGGGTCTGCACGGCGCGCAGCGCCGCCCGGTCCACGGTCTCGGCCACCGGCTCCGCGCGCGACGGGTCGTCGGCCCGCGCGGGCGTCACGCGCTTGATCGTGTCCGTGACCGGCAGCCCCGGCACCACCGCGGCGTGGCCCGCACGCACGGCCTCGACGACGCGGCGGACGAGGGCGGGCGGCGCGAGCGGCCGCGCCGCGTCGTGGACGAGCACGACGTCGACCGGCCCTGGGACCAGCCCCGAGACCCGCTCTGGGACCAGCCCTGCGTCCGGCCCCTCGACCAGTCCCGCGCGCAGTCCCGCGGCGACGGAGGCCTGGCGCGTCCCTGCGCCCTCGACGACGCGCACGGGACGGTTCACGCCGGGATCGTCCCGGAGCACCGTCGCGACGTGCTCCCGCAGGCCGGGCGGTGCCGTGACGACGATCGCGTCGACCGCGCCGGACGCGCACAGCCGCCGCGCAGCCTGCACGACGAGCGGCAGGCCGTCGAGCTCGACGAGGGCCTTGGGCAGGTCGAGCCCCAGACGGGTCCCGGAGCCCGCGGCGGTGAGGACGGCAAGAGTCGGCACGGGCACACGCTACCGGGCACGACGACGGGGAGGGCGCCGTCCGTGCGGACGGCACCCTCCCCGGTGTCTGCGTGCTGATCGTCGCGGGCGTGCGCCCGGGGCGTCAGGAGGCCAGCACCTCGTCGAGGATCGCCTCGGCCTTGTCCTCCTCGGTGTGCTCGGCCAGCGCGAGCTCCGAGACGAGGATCTGGCGCGCCTTGGAGAGCATGCGCTTCTCCCCCGCCGACAGGCCACGGTCGGCGTCCCGGCGCGACAGGTCGCGCACGACCTCCGCGACCTTGATCACGTCGCCCGACGCCAGCTTCTCGAGGTTCGCCTTGTACCGACGCGACCAGTTGGTCGGCTCCTCGGTGTAGGGTGCACGAAGCACCTCGAAAACGCGGTCGAGACCCTCCTGGCCGACGACGTCACGCACGCCGACGAGGTCGACGTTCTCGGCTGGGACTTCGATGGTCAGGTCGCCCTGCGCGACCTTGAGCTTGAGGTAGATCTTGTCCTCTCCGCGGATGGTGCGCGTCTTGATCTCCTCGATCAGTGCGGCTCCGTGGTGCGGGTAGACAACGGTCTCGCCTACTGTGAACGTCATCTGCAGATGTCCCCTTTCGCGGTGGTCCACCTTACCACGCGGAAGGGCGGAAATCCGAGCCCCTGCGCCACTTGACAAGCCCCGCCGGACGACGTTTTCCCAGGTCAGCGCCGTGTCAGCGCGCCTCACGAACCTCGCGGGGAGGGCCACAGGGCCCCGTCGGCGGCCGCCGGGCGCTCCCGACGCCCGCGCGACGCCGCGTGACACCGCTCACGCCCACGCCCCGCAGCGCCGGTTCCGGCCGCCCCGCCTCGCCCGACGCACTAGGCTGGGCGCGGAATCCAGTCCCCCCTCTCGCAGCCCTGGAGTGCACGTGACCCGCATCCCGACCCCCCGAGCAGCGACCCGTGCGGCGTCCCGAGCGACCGGCCGCGCGCGCTACTGGGCCGTCCCTCTCGTGGTCGCGAGCGTGGCCGTCGCCGCCGCCTGCTCCCCCATCGAGACGAACCGCCCCTACTCGCCGTCGGACGGCCTGCGCGTCAACCTCACCGACGACCTGCGCGGCCTCAACCTCCTCGTCGTGAGCGCGGCCGAGGGCGATGCCGGCGCGCTCGTCGGAGCCTTCGCGAACGACTCGACCGAGGACGTGGAGTTCGACGTGACGCCCGAGGGCGGCGACCCCGTGACCATCCCCGTCGCCGCCGGCGAGACCGTCTACCTCGGCACCGAGGACGGGTTCGACGCGCAGATCGGCCGCGTCGACGCGGCGCCCGGCGGCGTGCTGCCCGTGACGGTCAGCGTGACCTCGGGCGAGGAGCAGACCATGTCCCTGCCCGTCCTCGACGGCACCCTCGAGGAGTACGCGCACCTGCTGCCGTGACGCCGCAGGTCCGCAAAAGCCTGGAGCACCTCGACGGTCGGCGCTAGCCTCGGCGGTATCCCGCCCTGACCGCCGACAGGGCACCATCCGTGGAGGTGCTTCCATGAACGCCGCCCGCACGACCCGCCGACCGGAGCTCCTCGTCGTGAGCGCCGTCGCACTCGCCGTGACCGCGTCGGGGTGCGGCTCGGTCCTCGACGAGATCTCCGGACCCTCCGAGGCCCAGCGCGACGAACCCAGCGGTGAGGTGACCGAGTCGTCGGACGCCGACGTGTTCTCGATCCAGGTCGGAGACTGCCTCGTCTCCTCGCGCCTCGACCAGGCCACGGAGATCGACTCGGTCCCCGTCGTCCCCTGCTCCGAGCCGCACGACCTCGAGATCTACGCCGAGACCGAGCTCCCTGAGGGTGACTATCCCGGCGACGAGGCCGTCACGGCGAGCGCCGAGGAGTTCTGCGCCGGGGAGTTCGAACCGTTCGTCGGTCTGCCGTACGAGGAGTCGGCCCACGTGTACTGGTACTTCACGCCGGTGAAGGACGGGTGGAACACCCGCGACGACCGGGTCGTCCAGTGCGTCATCGACACCAACGGCACCGACGTGACGGGTTCGCTCCAGGGATCCGCGTCCTGACGACCAGTGCACCCTCCAGACGACGGCGCCCCTCCCCCGCGTGCGGGAAGGGGCGCCGTCGCCTGGAGGGGCTCAGGTCATCCGAAGCGGCCGGAGATGTAGTCCTCCGTGGCCTGCTGGCTGGGCGAGGAGAACATCGTCGCGGTGTCGTCCATCTCGATGAGGCGCCCGGGCTTGCCGGTGCCCGCGATGTTGAAGAACGCCGTGCGGTCGCTCACGCGCGCGGCCTGCTGCATGTTGTGCGTGACGATGACGATCGTGTACTCGTCCTTCAGCTCCGCGATGAGGTCCTCGATCGCGAGCGTGGAGATCGGGTCGAGCGCCGAGCAGGGCTCGTCCATGAGGAGCACCTGCGGCTTGACCGCGATGGCGCGCGCGATGCACAGCCGCTGCTGCTGCCCGCCGGAGAGGCCCGAGCCCGGGCGGTCGAGGCGGTCCTTCACCTCGTTCCACAGGTTCGCGCCGCGCAGCGAGGTCTCGACGAGCTCCTCCGCCGCGGACTTCGAGATCCGCTTGTTGTTGAGCTTCACCCCGGCGAGGACGTTCTCCTTGATGGACATCGTCGGGAACGGGTTGGGCCGCTGGAAGACCATGCCGACCTGACGACGGACGGCGACCGGGTCGACGTCGTCCCCGTAGAGGTCGACGCCCTCCATCGCGACCGTCCCCTCGACGCGCGCGCCGGGGATGACCTCGTGCATGCGGTTGAGGGTCCGCAGGAACGTCGACTTGCCGCAGCCGGACGGGCCGATGAAGGCCGTCACGGACTTGGGGTCGATCGTCATGCCGACGTCCTGCACGGCGAGGAAGTCGCCGTAGTAGATGTTGAGGTCCTTGACGTCGATGCGCTGTGCCATCGGAGTGTCCTGTTCTAGCGGAGGGTCTTGGGGGCGAACCAGCGGGTGACGAGTCGCCCGACGAGGTTGAGCAGCATGACGATGAGGATCAGCGTCAGGGCGGCCGCCCAGGCCCGGTCGTAGTTGATGTCGGGGATGCACACGACGTCGGTGACGTTGCTGCAGGGCACCAGGCCCTGGCTGTACTGCCGGTACACGTACACGGGCAGCGTCATCATGCGGCCCTCGAAGAGGTTGCCGTTGATGGAGTCGACGACGCCGACGGTGATGAGGAGCGGCGCGGTCTCGCCGATCACGCGCGCGACCGCGAGCATGACGCCCGTCGTGATGCCCGCGATCGACGTGCGCAGCACGACCCGCACCACGGTGAGCCACTTGGGCACGCCGAGCGCGTAGGCCGCCTCGCGCAGCTCGTTGGGCACGAGGCGGAGCATCTCCTCGCACGAGCGGACGACGACCGGGATCATGAGGACGGACAGCGCCACCGAGCCGACGATGCCCATGCGCACCCCCGGCCCGAAGATCACCGCGAAGAGCGCGTACGCGAAGAGGCCGGCGACGATCGACGGGATGCCCGTCATGACGTCGACGAAGAACGTCACCGCACGGGCCAGGGGCCCGCGCCCGTACTCGACGAGGTAGATCGCGGCGAGCAGGCCGATCGGGACCGAGATCACCGCGGCGCCCAGCGTGATGAGCAGCGTGCCGAGGATCGCGTGGTAGATGCCGCCCGCGTCCATGCCGCCGAACACGCCGCGCATGGAGTGCGTGAGGAAGTAGACGTCGAACCGCTCCATGCCGTGCACGACGACGGTCCACGCCACGGACACGAGCGGAACCATCGCGAGACCGAACGCGCTCCACATGAGGACCGTCATCGTGCGGTCCTTGCGGCGGCGGCGGGCGTCCGCGCCGCGCAGGAGCGCCCGGACGGACGCGGTGCGCTCCGGGTCGGGGGCGGAGGCCCCGCGCGCGGGGCTGGTGCTGAGGGCGCTCATCAGTTGGCTCCCGAGAAGTCCTTGCGCCGCGCGACGATCGCGCGGGCGCCCATGTTGACGAGCAGGGTGATGAGGAACAGCGCGAGGCCGGTCGCGATGAGCGCGCTCACTCCGAGCGGGTTGGCCTCGGGGAAGTCGGCCGCGATGTTCGCGGCGATCGTCTGCTGCTGCCCGGCCTGCAGGATCTTGAACGAGTAGAGGAGCCCGGGCGAGAGGATCATCAGCACGGCCATCGTCTCGCCGAGCGCGCGACCGAGGCCGAGCATCGCGGCCGAGATGACGCCCGAGCGGCCGAACGGGATGACCGCCGTGCGGATCATCTCCCAGCGCGTCGCGCCGAGCGCGAGCGCCGCCTCCTCGTGGAGCTTCGGCGTCTGGAGGAACACCTCGCGGCTCACGGCGGTGATGATCGGCAGGATCATCACGGCGAGCACGAGCGCGACGGTGAGCAGGACGCGGCCGGTCGGCGAGGCCGGGCCGGCGAAGAGCGGGAACCAGCCGAACGTGTCGGCGAGCCACGACCACACCGGGACGACGATCGGCGGGAGCACGAGCGAGCCCCACAAGCCGTAGACGACGCTGGGGATCGCCGCGAGCAGGTCGACGACGTACCCGAGGGTCGACGCGAGCCGGCGCGGCGCGTAGTGCGAGATGAAGAGCGCGATCCCCATGGCGACAGGTGTCGCGAGCAGGAGCGAGAGCGCTGCCGCGAGGAGCGTGCCGAAGATCAGCGGCCCCACGAAGGACACGAGCGACGCGCCCTCCGGGAACCAGGACACCTCCTCGGACAGCACGTCCCCACCCGCGGTGAGCGCGGGCCACGCGCGGATCACGAGGAAGATCGCGACCGCGGCGAGGACGGCGAGGATGAGCCCCCCGGCGCCGGTCGCCGTCCAGCGGAACGCACGGTTCACGCCGCGGTCGGTGTTCCGCGCACGACGGCGCGGGGCGCCCGGGCGCGAGGCGCCGGACGGGCCGCCCGGCGCGGGGCCCGGCGTCGTGGGTGGGGCTGTGGTGGTCACTCGTGCTCCCGGTGCATGCGGTCCTGCTGCGTGAGGTCTGGGTCGCGGACGATGTCGCGGATCAGGGGCGGGGGGGGCCCGAGGCCCCCCCCCCCCCCCGGTCCGAGGGGGTGAGCCCGCCGCGCCCCCCGCGGATGTG